>DFEA01000007.1:16437-33065 GCA_002368575.1 Lachnospiraceae bacterium UBA3814
AATTCCCTTTGTGCTGTCGGCGGCACCATCAACGAGGACGATCATATGTTCGGCCTTTCCTGCGCAAAGCATTACGGAGGCATATATGTACCGCCCCATCAGGCCGTTATACACCAGTTTGCGAGGGAAATGCTGGCGGAATGCGGAAGCATGATCCTTGGCTCCGATTCTCATACGAGATACGGCGCGCTGGGTACCATGGCCGTCGGAGAGGGCGGTCCTGAGCTGGTAAAGCAGCTTCTCTCAAAAACCTATGACATAGACAGCCCCGGCATCATTGCCGTTTATCTGAAGGGTGAGGTAAGGCCCGGGGTCGGCCCTCAGGACGTGGCCCTTGCCATTATCGGTGCCGTATTCGGCAACGGTTATGTAAAGAATAAGGTCATGGAATTCGTAGGGCCCGGAGTCTGTGGTCTTTCGGCCGATTTTCGTATAGGGATCGATGTTATGACTACCGAGACCACCTGTCTGTCCTCTGTCTGGAGGACCGATGATAAAATAGAGGAATTCTATGAGCTCCACGGAAGGAGAGAGGCCTACAGAGAGCTTTCTCCCGCTGACACGGCTTATTATGACGGCTGCATTGAGATCGATCTCTCAGAGATCAGGCCCATGATCGCAATGCCCTTCCACCCAAGCAATACCTATACCATTGACGAGGTCAACGAAAACCCGGGAGATATCCTTTCGGAGGTTGAAAAGAAGGCTCTTGTGAGCCTTGGCGGTGCGGTACCGTACAGTCTCAAGGATAAGATCAGAAACGGACGGCTCTATGTTGAGCAGGGCATCATCGCGGGCTGTGCCGGAGGCGGCTTTGAGAATATCTGCGCCGCTGCCGATATCCTTGAAGGCAGCAGCATCGGCTCTGATGAATTTACCCTAAGCGTCTACCCGGCTTCCATGCCTATATATATGGAGCTTATTAAAAACGGCTGCGCCGCAAGGCTGATGGAGACCGGCGCGGTGATCAAAACGGCCTTCTGCGGGCCCTGCTTCGGAGCAGGCGATACCCCCGCAAACGGTGCGTTCTCCATCCGCCATTCCACCAGGAACTTCCCCAACAGGGAAGGCAGCAAGCCTACAGGCGGACAGATCGCCTCCGTTGCTCTCATGGATGCAAGGTCGATAGCCGCGACTGCGGCAAACAAAGGCTTCCTTACGGCGGCTGACCGGCAGATAGAGGCCGATACACTGAAGACCTGGAAATATTTCTTTGATGAAAAAATATATAAGAACAGGGTATTTGATTCCAGGGGAGTGGCTGATCCGGACGTTCCTGTAAGACTGGGGCCCAATATAAAGGACTGGCCGCCCATGATCGCTCTCTCCGAAAACATTCTCCTAAGAGTCGTTTCGGAGATCCACGATCCCGTTACCACTACGGACGAGCTGATCCCCTCCGGGGAGACCTCCTCCTACAGGTCCAATCCCCTGGGGCTTGCCGAGTTTACCCTTTCACGTAAGGATCCCGAGTATGTGGGACGCGCAAAGGCTGTACAAAGGGCCGAAGCCGCAAGACAGAAGGGTGAGGATATCTCTGCGGCCTCCGGGCTCGACATAACCGCTATCATCGATAAACTCCGGGAGACCTTTAAGGATATCACCCTTGAAAATACCGGCTTTGGAAGCACTATCTTTGCGGTCAAGCCGGGAGACGGGTCTGCAAGGGAGCAGGCAGCCAGCTGTCAGAGGGTCCTGGGAGGACTTGCAAATATTGCCGGCGAATACGCTACCAAACGTTACCGCTCGAACCTTATAAACTGGGGCATGCTGCCCTTCATAACGGATGCGCAGGATACGGCGCTTCCCTTTAAGAATCTGGACTATATCTTTATCCCGGGGATCAGGGACTGTGTTTCGGGGAAAAAGGCTGAGATAAAGGCATATGCAGTCGGCGAGGCCCTTACGGAGTTTACGCTCACACTTGGGGAGCTTACGGACACCGAGAGACAGATAATCCTGGACGGCTGCCTCATAAACTATTACAGGGGCTGATCCCTGAACCTTCACAACTTATAGTCTTTCCTTAAGTATATTCCGGAACATGCCGATATAATTAGTACAGAAGCCGGCTCTGAATATTACAGTGACGGGATCATGCCGAGGGCTTACCGCCTTGGGCGTGATCCCGGGTTTTCAATATTTGGAGGATGATCTTTGATAATTGGCAGCAGTACTATAGGAATGGAGTCCGCCAGAAAATATTATTCTGTACGTGTTGAAGGCTTGCACAGCAGGGAAGCTGATAACAGCCTTGGAAATGCCCTTAACGGGAGCTTCGGAGGAAATATCAGAAGCTTTTTTGACAGGTATGAAAAGACCGGAAGGGATGAAGGCAGTGAACGTCCGGCTGACAGGAAAATGTCGTCCGGCCTTTCCTCCAGAGCAAAGGGGACTACCTCTGCGGGAGTCGGAGGCATATCCGACACCTCAGATGACGCCTTCTCAGAGATAAGGATGCATTGCATCAATTATCTCATCTATCTCCTGTTCGGATACCGGGCGGATGAAGAGGGTTATTCCCTTTCCGAGATAAACGGCTCGGAGCCTACCGTAAATATGCCTGGCTTTGATACCTCCTTTTCAGCGTCTCATTATTTTTATGAGGAGGAAACTACCTCCTTTAACGCGGCGGGAAGGGTTGTCACGGCAGACGGAAGGGAGCTTTCCTTTAATCTCGGCTTCAGCATGAGCAGAAGCTTTGAAGAGACCTTCAGTATCGACAGCTCCTCTCTTTCATCTAAATTGTGCGATCCGCTGGTCATTAACCTTGATACCGATATAGCTTCGGTTTCCGACCAGAAGATAAGATTTGACCTTGACGGCGACGGTGAGAAGGATAATATCTCCCGTCTGGGCAAAAAAAGCGGATTCCTTTCTCTTGATCTTAATGACGACGGCGTCATTAATGACGGGACCGAGCTTTTCGGCACAGCCTCAGGAGACGGCTTTAAGGATCTTTCAGGGTTTGACTCGGACGATAACGGCTGGATCGATGAGGCAGATGAGGTATTTAACAGGCTGCGGATCTGTACCTTCGACGAGAAGGGGGAACAGAGGCTTTTTTCACTAAAGGAAAAGGGTGTGGGAGCGATTTTCCTCGGAAACGTTAATACAGGCTTTTCGCTTAATGAGCATTATACAAATAAAACAAACGCTGTACTCCGTAAAACCGGTATTTTCCTTTACGAAAACGGAGCGGCGGGAACCGTTCAGCACCTTGATCTTGCGGAGCATGCCGTATAAAGGCTCTCCGTAAGGGTGCGCCGGGTGCACAGGAGGTCAGGGAAATGATCCGCTCAGAAGGATCCCTGATCCTCCTCTATCACCTGAAGCTCAAGATAATCAAAATCTATCACATCAATGAAATTATCCTGGTAAAATCTGGTTTTTGACTGTGCTTTAAAGGCTTCGACATTTGTGTCGAGCCATATAGGGCGGCTCAGATCAAACCTGCTGCAGACCTCGTCAACCGCATCAAATATCTTATGTGTACGGGTATCGACGGAACCGTTCTCGATCACCGTATCCTTCACCATTCTGTTGTCCTTAAATTCACGAGCCCATAGTCTGAACATATTCCGCACTTATTATCGTTATCATTCATGACACATGATTTAACTGAAATTTTATTATTTTACCGCTCTACTTATGATATACTATAATAGCTGTCGTTTGAGCGGCAGTCAATAAAATTTCGGCAGACAAGGATCAGGTAAATTGGAGTATAAGGTTCAGGGATCGGGTGTAGAGGACTGGGAAACACTTATATTGTTATATAATTCAGCACTGAAGGAGATAGGAACGAAGGTCGATATCCTGAATGATGAGTTTCAGCATATCCATCAGTATAACCCTATCGAGCATGTCAAGATGAGGGTCAAGACCTCAGAAAGCATAGTCCGTAAGCTCAAGCGCAAGGGGCTTGACTCAACGATAAAGAATATGCAGCAGTATGTGAGTGACATCGCAGGTATCCGCATCATCTGTTCCTTTACCTCTGATATCTACCGGATCGCGGAAATGTTCCGGAACCAGACAGACCTCAAGATCCTTGACACCAAGGATTATATCCTTGCTCCCAAGGAAAGCGGCTATAAGAGCTATCACATGATAGTGTCTGTCCCCATCTTCCTTTCCGATTCCGTTTATGACACAAAGGTTGAAATACAGATCCGTACCGTTGCCATGGATTTCTGGGCGAGCCTTGAGCATAAGATGAACTATAAGTTCGAGACCAACGTCCCCGAACACATAAAGCAGGAGCTTTATGACTGCGCGAAGATGGTTTCCGCTCTTGATGACAGGATGCTTAAGCTTAACGAGGAGATCCTTAAGTACGCGCGGGAAAATTCCGAGCAGTAAAGGCCGCGCAGCAGCTTCCGTCAGGTGAGCTGTTACAGGCTCACAAACTCACAGCCTGAGGGCTCAGGCCCTTACAGACACGACGCCTGCAGGTGTCTGACCGGTCAGCTGCCCCGCATTATCCCTTAAAAAGAGGAGTGCCCACGTGGATGAGAGTCACGTGGGCAATATTATGAAAAAATTTATCTGAACGTCTTTTTAACTGTGTTAATCATAACAATGAAATGTTAACAAACGATGAACAACTTGTGAAGATATAGTTAATTTCCATAAAAAAATCGTGTATATTTATGCTATGGTATACATTTTGCACAAAAAAGCCCGGTTATGTATTAAAATAAATGCTCGGGCGGATCGAGGTTAATGCTTATGGCAGAGCAGAGTGCTAAAACAGACCTGGGCCGTCTCTGTCCCGATCCTTTTCTGATCGTCGATGAGGATACCGGTGAAAAGTACTACGGAGGCAGCCAGTCCTGGTTCGGAAGGAATTCAATGACCTTTGCCGGCTGCGGAATCATTGCGGCGGCCAATACGGTAAGGGCGCTTTTATGCAGATATCCCGGAGCCTACAGGGAGGCCCGCGGTAATTTAAAGACCCTTGGGAATGTGATCCTTACAAAGGCTGAGTATATTAAGGTCATCGAAAGCATGTACAGAAGGATGTTTGTCGCAGAGCTCCCTCTCCTGAACCTTATATACGATAAGGGGAACTATAAATACGGAAGCAGGCTGTTAGGCTGTGTCCCGCCGAGCCTCGGCATGAACTCGGAGAGTCTTGTAAGGGGCCTCCTCAGATATGCCGAAAACCGCGGGGTCCTTCTTCATGACGTTTATCTGTCCGCGGCATATGTCGAATACCGGAAGGGCCTTGAGTTTATCAGGGAGGGCCTTGACAAAAACGGCGCGCTTATTCTGCTCACCTCCTTCAACAGGCATCCCGTCACCCTTTACAGGGGAAATGCCTGGGATATTTCCGGGGGAGGTTATGAGTCTGAAATAAAGACCCATTTCTCGACCATTACCGATATTATCGAAGAAAACGGTGAGCCGCTTATCAAGCTTTCCACCTGGGGCAGGGCCGCGACCGTACCCTACCGGGTGCTTCATGCGGCCTGGCAGAAGAGGCTTGCCTATGTAAGCGCTCTTATCTATTTTGTTCCTAAACGATCCAGAGCCTTATACAGGGCGGATATGCGAAAGACTGCGCTCTTTACACCGATATCCACACTGCAGTCCGTTCTCGGAAGACGTTTCAGATCATAGCTGTGATTTACTTGAATTATGTAAATAAAGATGATAAAATACTATGGGTGTTTTGTGTCGGACAGCCCGTAAATATTTAAAGGACGATATATTTATTCACTATGGTTGTGATGTGTGCGAAACGAAATAAAGTGCGGGCACTTTACTTGTTTCATATATATTAAGGCTGGAGGGAATTATGGACGGATTTAGAGACCGATTTGGAAGCAGATATGACCGCAGCTCCGGAAGGAGCACAGCTTCAGGCAGCAGAAGCATGGACAGGGACAGAGGAGCCGTAGACAGGGGAAATAACCGGGAATACGATTACGGCGGGCATAATGATTACGCGCCGCGGGATGACTATAACAGCAGAAGAGGCACCTCACAGCCCGGTATGTCCATGGGAATGGATAACATGGTCGGCCAGAGCTCTCAGGGAGGCGGCGTAAGCGGCAGACAGCTCGAGATAATCAGGGACTATTTCGACGAGGCCAAGGACGACAGCAAGGAGATACTCCATGCTGTTGACAATAATGCCAAGATGCTCGACCGCGGTCTCGACCTTCTTGGAGAGATCAAGGAGAAAACCGAAAAGAACGTCGGTGAGCAGAAGACAATAGACCTTACCGGTCCGCTCAATTCCATTCAGGAGCTGGGTAAAGCCAATAAGGAAGATATCATCACAGCCATCGCCGGGAACACACAGCTCCTTAACGCAATAAAGGAGCAGGTATTAAAAAATTCGGACGCCATCTCCGGTATCGCAAGCGAAGGCAGCGATGGAGAGGGCATCAATAAGGAAGAGCTTGAGGGTTACTTCTCCGAGCTTACCGATCACGTTCATAAGGAAAACGTAAAATGCTACAGGAATGTGGCAGGCGCCCTTGAGGAATATGAGAAAAAATCCGATGAAAAGGGCAGCGGGATCGGAGTCGTCAAGATCTTCTCCATCATCCAGCTTGCTCTCACGGTGCTTAATGTCGTCCTTCTTGCGCTCTATATCTTCAGAGTGATCTAGGAATGCACCTTACAAAATACACAAAGACTGTTAAGTATAACCATATCGGAGCAATGCTGTTTACAGCATTGCTCGTTTTTGTGCTTGCCCCCGCGTTAAAGGGCAGCAGAAACGCCAATAATCTGATCACCGTATTCATTAACGGCGTCAGCGTAGGGGTAACAAACGATGCTTCAAGGGTCGATAAGCTGGTAATGGAGGCGCGTAAGCGCATCGCCCGTGAAAGCAGTGAGCTTATCCTCATCAATTACGATATCGTATTGAGCGGGACCAGGGCCGTATTTGGCAGTTTAAATACGGATGAGGACATCACGGACAGCATATACAGGGTATTCCGTGAAAGCATCCAGAAGACCAAGGAGCCTGTCTATGAGGTCAAGATAAACGCACTTACGCTGAACCTGAGAACACCTCAGGAGGTGCTCGCGCTTTTGAACTCCGTCAAGGCCCCTTATGATGAGGAAACTGCCTTCGACATTGATATCATAAGGGATCCCACCAGGGAGCTTAATGTACTTACCACAAGCGTGGAAAAGACCTCGGACTCCGACGACAGCGCGCAGGCACAGGGCTTCAGCCTTCCCATGGCTGGAAGCTACGGAAAGCTTGACCGGATCTTTGATGCCGCGGAGAACCAGGATATAGAGAGCTTCGATTTCGGCATCCAGAGCCTTGATTTCGGAGAGACCGTTGAGATAGTGCAGGCCTATGCCGATCCCGAGGATATCCTTACCCTTGAGGAGGCAATAGAAAAGGTCACCAGAAAATCCGAAAAGAACAAAACCTATGAGGTCGTGGCAGGGGACTCGCTCTCCGTCATAGCCGAGAAAAATTCCACCACCCTGAGCGGCCTTATCGCCATGAACCCCGAGACTCTTACGGACGAGAATTCCGCCATAATGGTCGGAGATATCCTCAAGGTGACCTCTGCCGAGCCCGAGCTGTCAATAGTCCGAACCGACAAGGTATACTATGAGGAGAATTATAATGCTCCGGTGGAATATGTGGATAATGACAGCTGGTATACAAATGAAAGCGTGGTCCTCAGAGAGCCAGTCGAGGGCTTCCGCAAGGTCGTTGCGGATATAACCTATAAAAATAACGAGCAGCAGAGTGTAAATATCCTCTACGAGGAGGATGTGATAGAGGCTGTGGCCAAGGTCGTGGAAAGAGGTACAAAGGCCCCTCCCACCTATATCAAGCCTATCTCGGGAGGACGGCTGTCCTCCGGCTTCGGAAGAAGGAAGGCACCGAAGAAGGGCGCGTCTACCTTCCATAAAGGAGTAGACTGGGCTACGCCTGTCGGCACCTCTGTAGTAGCCTCCTCGGGCGGTACCGTTGTAAGAGCGGGCTGGGGCGCAGGCTACGGCTACTGCGTTTATATACAGCATCCGAACGGGATGATGACGAGATACGGCCATCTTAAGAAGGTTCTTGTGCGTACCGGGCAGAACGTAAGGCAGGGCGAAAGGATCGCTCTGAGCGGCAATACCGGCGTGAGTACCGGACCTCACCTTCATTTTGAAATACTGATTAACGGCAAGCAGGTGAATCCGTTTAACTATCTGCAGTAAAGGTTGGGGGGATCAGAGAATGAAGATCAATATTTATTACGGAGGAAGAGGGATACTTGATGATCCGTCCCTGTATGTGATCGGAAAAATGCAGGAGGTATTTAAGGAGCTCAATGTCAGAACCGAGCTGTTTAAGCTCTATGAGCTCAAGAATACCATCACTACTCTTCCGGCCTCCATCAATGACTGTGACGGCGTGATCTTAGCCACTACGGTCGAATGGTTCGGTATCGGCGGCTTTATGCAGCAGTTTCTGGATGCCTGCTGGCTCTACGGGAACAGAGAGAAGATCTCCTCCACCTATATGTGTCCGGTAGTGATGTCGACTACCTATGGGGAAAAGGAGGCTGTTTACGGTTTACAGTCAGCCTGGGAGATCCTTGGCGGGCTTACCGCAAACAGGGGACTGTCTGCCTATGTAAGCAATATCCGTACCTTTGAGGGCAATCCCGGTTATAATTCGATCATAGAAAAATATGCCGAAAATGTATACAGGATCATCTCCCAGAAGGCTCCTGTCATGCCCTCAAGCAATCAGGCCATGAAAAAGCTTACGGGGGCTATACCCAACATGCCTCTGACACCTCAGGAGACAGAGCAGCTTTCCAGGTATGCCGCGGATGAAACCTATGTACAACAGCAGAAGGAGGATATCGCCGAGCTGACAAGCCTCTTTAAGGGGAAGCTGGAGCAGGGTAAGACAAATGACGATAGCCGGTATATAACGGCCTTCGAAACACATTACAATAAGAGCATGGAGCTGACGGCCACCTACAGATTTGAGATAAAGGAAAAGGAAAAGCCGCTGATAGTCCAGGTTTCCGACGGACTTATCAAATGCTATTACGGTGACTATGATAACCCGGATCTGAGATGTAAGCTCGACTGCAGCATGATGGATCAGATAATCTCGGGAAGGATCACTGTTCAGAGAGCTTTCATGACCGGAGCCATACAGGCAAAGGGAGATATAAAGATGCTCAGGGAGCTTGATCAGGTATTCAGATTCTGACAGGCCGCAAAAAAGGAGGAAAGAACATGAAAAAAGACGACTGTATTTTCTGTAAGCTCGCAAACGGAGTTATTCCCACAAAAACGGTATACGAGGACGCTGAGTTCAGCGTGATCATGGACGCGGCTCCCGCGACCCGCGGACACTGCCTCATACTCCCTAAGGAGCATTTCGCTAACATCTACGAGATCGATGAAGAGACCGTGGGAAAGGCCTTTACGCTTTCAAAGAAAATGGCGGAAAGGCTCACGGAAAGGCTTGGCTGCGACGGCTTCAATATTGTACAGAACAACGGTGAGGCCGCGGGACAGACGGTCTTCCACTTCCATATCCACCTGATCCCCAGATATAAGACCGACGGTCAGAGGATAGCCTGGAAGCCCGGCACCCCTTCAGAGGCTGAGCAGCAAAGCATATTTGAAGCCATATCCTGATTCCGGGGTCATATTTTGAATCTGTACCCAACACCCCATATCGTTTCTATGTACTGGGGATTTGAGGTATCAAATTCGATCTTCTCGCGGATCTTTTTGATATGAACGGTCACCGTGGCAATGTCCCCTATGGAGTTCATATCCCAGATCTCGCGGAAGAGCTCCTCCTTCGTGAATACATGGTTGGGGTTTCTCGCAAGAAAGGTCAGAAGATCAAATTCCTTTGTGGTGAGAGTCTTCTCCTCGCCGTCAACATATACCCGCCTTGCGGTCTTGTCTATTTTAAGGCCGCGGATCTCTATGATGTCATTCGTATTGGGATTACTGGCTATAAGACGCTCGTATCTTGCAAGGTGCGCCTTTACCCTCGCTACCAGCTCGCTTGGGCTGAATGGCTTTGTCATATAGTCATCAGCCCCCAGTCCCAGTCCGCGGATCTTGTCTATGTCATCCTTTTTGGCCGATACCATGATAACGGGCGTGTTCCTGTTTTCCCGGATCTGCCTGCATATCTCAAAGCCATCGATGCCGGGCAGCATAAGGTCAAGGATAAACATATCATAGTCACCCTCAAGAGCCTTTCTCAGCCCCTCCTGCCCGTCGTTCTCTATCTCCACCTCAAAATCCGAAAGCTCAAGATAGTCCTTTTCAAGCTCAGCGATCGCCTGTTCGTCCTCTATAATAAGAATCTTACTCATCAGTATCTGCCTCCTCATATTTTCTAAGCACAAAATGAATGGTCGTGCCCTCGCGTTCCTTGCCGCTGGCCCATATATAGCCGCCATGATCCTCAATGATCTTCTTGACCACCGAGAGGCCTATACCGCTGCCGCCCTGCGCAGAATTTCTGGAGGTGTCGGTACGGTAAAACCTGTCAAATATGAAGGGAAGATCCTTGGCAGCTATGCCTCTCCCGTCGTCGGCTATGTCTATCTGTACAGAATCGTTGTGGTCAGAAATCGATATCGTCACCGTACCGGAGGGCTTGCCCATATATTTGACGGAATTTCCTATTATATTGCTGATCACTCGCCTCAGCTGCTCCGGATCGGCGATTATCCTCGTTTCCCCGTCTACGGAATTGTTATAGATCAGAGCGATATTTTTGGACTCCAGATCCAGGCCGATCTCCTCCACGCAGTCGCTGAAAAAATCGTTGACATTGATACGATGGAAATTGTAGGGTATACGATTCGTGTCTATTTTTGAGTACAGCGTCAGTTCATTTATGAGGCTGTCCATTTCGTTGGTCTTATTGTAGATGGTCTTTATATAGCGGTCCATCTTATCGGGAGTATCGGCCACCCCGTCCATTATGCCCTCCACATAGCCCTTGATGGAGGTGATGGGCGTTTTCAGATCATGGGAGATATTGCTTATAAGCTCCCGGTTCTCGTTGTCGTATTTTATCTTTTCCTCCGAGGACTGCTTAAGCCTTGCGCGCATATCGTCAAAATTATTGCAAAGCTCACTCAGCGCATCCTCGTCGTCCATATGTATGGAGAAATCCAGATTCCCCTCCGCCACCTTGTTCATCGAATCGCTCAGCTTGTCCAGAGGCTCAAGGAACAGCCTGTTAAAATTGCGCACGAACAGCCCCGTCGTGATCACCATTATAAGAGCGGTGACCGGCAGCAGGTATATCATATGGAATTTAATGTCAAAATATTCAAAAAGCCCGAGCGATACCGCCATCATGATGACAGGCGGAAGCCCGACCAGACATGCCATATAAATAAGGCGCTTTCGAAGTTTCATAGATACAGTATAGCCCAAAACCATAAAATCTTCTCATAATAATTATTAAAAAAGTATTAAATGTGGCTTTTTCCGCGATCCTCTGATATTATACTCGTTAGTTCACTTTTTTAGGGCTTTCCGTTTATTAGCCCGGACAAGTATAGTCAGAAAGGACTGAGGTTATGGTCAGGCGCATCATCCTGACCGGCGGAGGGACTGCCGGTCATGTTACTCCGAATATAGCCCTGCTTCCCGGTTTAAGGGATGAGGGCTATGATATTCAGTATATAGGCTCCTATGAGGGCATTGAAAAGGGACTCATCGGGGATTACGGGATACCCTATCACGGGATCTCCTCCGGAAAGCTCCGCAGATATTTTTCATTAAGGAATCTTACCGATCCCTTCAGAGTCCTAAAGGGCTTTTCCGAGGCTGACAGGCTCATAAAGCAGCTCAAGCCCGATATCGTTTTTTCCAAGGGCGGCTTCGTTGCCGCGCCGGTGGTCATCGCCGCAAGGAAAAACAGGGTCCCTGCCATCATCCACGAATCGGACATGACTCCGGGACTTGCAAACAGGCTCTGCTTTTCTTCGGCGGCAAAGATATGCTGCAGCTTTCCCGAGACACTTGCAAGGCTCCCGAAGGATAAGGCCGTGCTTACAGGGGTCCCCATACGGGATGAGCTCAGGCAGGGTGACAAGGAGGCGGCAAGGTGTTTTGCCGGCTTTAAGAATTCAAAGCCCGTGATACTTGTGATCGGCGGCAGCCTTGGGGCTGTTGCGGTCAATACGGCCGTAAGGACCATTCTTCCGCAGCTACTGAAGGATTTCAACGTTATCCACCTCTGCGGGAAGGGAAAGACGGACGGGACATATGACCATACAGAGGGCTATGTCCAGTATGAATATATAAAGGATGAGCTTAAGGATATGTTTGCCCTTGCCGATCTTGTTATCTCAAGAGCCGGCGCAAATGCCATTTTTGAGCTTCTTGCGCTTAAAAAGCCCAATCTGCTCATACCTCTTTCGACCAAGGGCAGCAGGGGAGACCAGCTCTTAAATGCGAGTTCCTTTGACCGGCAGGGGTTTTCCGTGGTCATAGACGAGGACGAGCTTACAAAGGAGCTTCTCTACGAAAAGATAATTGAGCTCTATACCAATCGGAGCAAATACATCTCGGCCATGGATAAAAGCAGTCAGAACAATGCCATTGCAACGATCTTAAGGCTTATAAAGGAGAATACACGGTGAAAAAACTGAAGCTGCTGATATTAATGCTGTTCATACTGCTTTTTTCGGGAGGCTGCGCAGGGGAGAGCTCTCTTAACGAGGCGTCCGGGGATAATGATGTCTCCCGCATTGCAATTCCCGATGACATACGTGAGATGATCGCGCAGAATGAGTTACAGGAGGAAGACTCCGACAGTCCCCCGGAGCTTAAGCTGATAGAGGACGCTCCCGAAGAGGAGGCTGAACCTGAAAACGAAGCTGCCGGAACCGCCGCGGAGGACATACAGGAGGAGCCACCCGCGGATAAGGCTTCTGTTGACGAGGACGGGACCTATGATTCCAGGGAAGAGGTTTCGTTGTACATACATACATACGGCAGATTACCGTCAAATTACATCACCCGGAGGGAGGCTCAGGAGCTTGGTTGGGCAGGCGGATCGGTGGAAAATGTCGCTCCCGGCAAATGCATCGGCGGCAGCCGTTTCGGGAACTATGAAGGAAGGCTTCCCGATAAAAAGGGAAGGACCTATTATGAATGTGACATTGATACCCTCGGGGCTTCGGGGCGCGGGGCAAAGCGGATCGTTTATTCGAACGACGGGCTCATATATTACACCGATGACCACTACGAGACCTTCGAGCTTCTGTACGACCAGGCGGATAACAGGCAGCAGGACTGAGGCAATGCCATGAGCTTAAGCTGATTACATTGAAACCGAAGGTAAATGATTATAATTTACAGCAGAGGAAAAAGCATGACTTACGAGATAGATCTTTCAAGTGTATACAATCCGGATGACCTGCATGAAGTGATCGCCGGCGTACTGCCGCTCCCGGAATATTACGGCGGCAATCTGGATGCCCTCCACGACGCTCTTTCGGATATATTTGAGGATACCGAAATAAGCTTTGTAAATACCTATGAGGCACAGGTCATGATGCCCAAATATATGGCCGGTCTGAAAAGGCTGTGTGACGATATCCAGAGCGAAAATCCAAAGCTTAAAATCATCTTTGACTGAAGCGGGGGAAACTATGATCTTTGAAACACATGCCCATTATGACGATGAGGCCTTTGATGAGGACAGGGACGAGCTTATCCCACGGCTCTACGAGGAAGGGATAACAAGGGTAGTCAATATATCCGTCAACAGGAAGACCTGTGAAGACACCCTGAGGCTTATGGAAAAATATCCCTTTATTTACGGTACTCTGGGCTTTCATCCCAGTGACTGCGCGGACTTTGACGAGACGCAGTATGAATGGATGCTTGACACGGCCCGTAAAAATGAAAAAATAGTCGCCATCGGGGAGATCGGCCTTGACTATCATTATCTTGAGCCTATGAAAGCCCCTGATACAGTCTTTTACCCGGATATACCCCTTAATGAGCTTTACCCGGAGGATCCGGATAAGGCCCTTCAGAAAAGGGTCTTTATAAGACAGCTTGAGCTTGCGAAGGAATTATCCCTTCCAGTGGTCATACACAGCAGGGATGCCGCAAAGGATACGATGGATATAATCAAGGAGCACGGCAGGGGGCTTACGGGAGTCATACACTGTTATTCCTACCATACGGAGGATGCTCTTCAGTATATCAGGCTTGGCTTCAATATAGGAGTGGGGGGAGTAGTCACCTATAAAAACGCCCACAAGCTTAAGGAGGTCGTAGAAAGGATCCCCATAGAGAACATAGTTATCGAAACAGATTGTCCCTACCTTTCCCCGGAGCCCTTCCGCGGCAAAAGGAACAGCTCGATGAACCTTCCTTATATAATTCAGAAAATCGCGGAGCTTAAGGGGATCACCATGAAGGAAGCAGAGGACATAACCTACGGCAACGCGGTTATGATGTACAGGTTGTAAGGCTTATGGCAGATATTTCAAGTCCCGGCGGGACCAGAAGCATAATTGAAAGGTACGGGTTTTCAGCCCGGAAAAAATACGGCCAGAATTTTCTTGTTGACGGAAATATCCTTAAGCTCATAGTCGCTTCCGCGGATGTCTCCGACAGGGATACCGTTATAGAAATAGGCCCCGGGATCGGTACGATGACTAAGGAGCTTGCGGAAAGGGCCTTAAGGGTACTGGCCGTGGAGATAGACAGAGAGCTCATTCCCATCCTTCATGAAACCCTTGACGGCTTTGAAAATGTGGATATAATAAACGAAGATATCCTGAAGCTTGAGCTTTCCGGCTGTTTAAACAGGTATTTGCACGATAATACGGAAAATGGCGACCGTCATATAAAGGTGGTCGCAAATCTTCCTTATTATATAACCACGCCGGTCATCATGAAGCTTCTGGAGGGAGATGTTCCCCTTGAAAGCATCACGGTCATGGTTCAGAAGGAGGTCGCCGAAAGGATGTGCGTAGGTCCCGGCACCAAGGAATACGGGGCTCTTTCCCTTGCGGTACAGTATTACTCCAGGCCGGTGATCATAGCGGAGGTCCCTCCGTCCTGTTTTTTCCCGAGGCCTAAGGTGAGCTCGTCGGTGATCCGTCTGGATATCCTTAAGGACCGAAGCGTTCAGGTAGAGGACGAGGAGCTGCTTTTTAAGCTGATAAGGGCCTCCTTTAACCAGCGAAGAAAGACCCTCGCAAACGCGGTCCGAAACTTTGCGGGCTTAAGCCTTTCAAAGGAACAGGTGCAGGCCGCGCTTATTAAGGCAGGCTTTGATCCCGAGATCCGCGGTGAAGCCCTGTCCCTTTCGGATTTTGCCGAATTTACAAATATCCTGAAGTCTGTTTTTTTTACATGAGGAGGAGTTACGAAAATGGAGAAAAGACTGAACGAGCTGCTTAAAAAGCTTTACGGAAGTACACTTGACAGCGCACAGGATTCCCAGATATACCATGCGCTCCTTAAGCTTGTAAAGGAAATGTGCCGTGAGAAAAAGGTCATAGACGGCGACCGTAAGGTTTATTATATCTCTGCCGAATTTCTTATCGGAAAGCTTCTTTCAAACAATCTCATAAATCTGGGAATTTATGACGAGGTTGAAAGGATACTTAACAAAAGCGGGAGATCCGTTGCCGCCATAGAGGCTCAGGAGCCCGAGCCCTCACTCGGAAACGGCGGGCTGGGACGGCTGGCTGCCTGCTTCATGGATTCCATAGCTACTCTCGGCCTTCCCGGAGAGGGAATAGGCCTTAATTACCATTTCGGCCTTTTCAGGCAGGTGTTTAAGGATCATCTCCAGATGGCGGAAAAGAATGACTGGATAGAAAAGGATTCCTGGCTCAATGCGACAGGCACGGGCTTTGAGGTCGAATTCGGCGGCGGAAGGAAGGTAAAGTCCGTCCTCTACGATCTCGATGTTGTCGGCTACGGGACCGGTGACATAATCAAGCTCCATCTCTTTGACCTTGAGGATGTGGACGAGAAGCTTGTAAAGAAGGGGATCGACTTTGACAAGACCGCCGTCACCAAAAACCTGACTCTGTTCCTCTATCCCGACGATTCGGATAAGGACGGAAACCTCTTAAGGATCTACCAGCAGTATTTCATGGTCTCCAACGGTGCCCAGCTTATCATTAAGGAAATGAAGGATAAGGGCTTTGACCTTTACGAGCTTGACAAGCACGTGATCATCCAGATAAATGACACCCATCCTACCATGGTCATCCCTGAGCTTATCAGGATACTGACTCAGGAGGAGGGCTTTACCATGGATGATGCCGTAGCTGTGGTAAGCAGGACCTGCGCATATACAAATCATACTATCCTCGCGGAGGCTCTGGAAAAATGGCCCCTGGATTATCTCGAGCAGGTGGTGCCCAAGCTTGTTCCCATAATAAAGGAGCTTAATAACAGGATACAAAAGGTCAATAAGGACGAAAAGATACAGATCATCGACAAGGATAAGCGGGTCCATATGGCGCATATCGATATCCACTACGGGATCTCGGTAAACGGTGTGGCCGCCATACATACGGATATACTTAAGAATACGGAGCTTAACAGCTTTTATAAGCTTTATCCGGAAAAGTTCAACAACAAGACCAACG
>DFEA01000006.1:0-7551 GCA_002368575.1 Lachnospiraceae bacterium UBA3814
CCCAGCCGTGCTCGTCATCGCCGATAAGAAGACGCTTGGGATCTGTTGAAAGGGTGGTTTTTCCTGTGCCGGAAAGGCCGAAGAAGATCGCGGTATGCTTACCCTCCATATCGGTATTTGCGGAACAGTGCATGGAAGCGATGCCCTTAAGCGGAAGGAAATAGTTCTGCATCGAGAAGAGACCCTTCTTCATTTCGCCGCCGTACCAGGTATTTAAGATAACCTGCTCCTTGCTGGAAACGTTGAACATTGCGACCGTCTCGGAATGAAGACCGAGCTCCTTGTAGTTTTCGCATTTAGCCTTGGAGGCATTGTAGCAAACGAAGTCGGGCTCAAAGTTCTCAAGCTCCTCGTCGGTGGGAACGATGAACATATTCTTTACAAAATGAGCCTGCCATGCAACCTCCATGATGAAGCGCACTGCAAGACGGGTATCCTTGTTGGCTCCGCAGAAGCAGTCGACCACATAAAGCTTTCTGTTGGAAAGCTCATCAACCGCAAGCTTTTTGCAGGCAGCCCAAGCTTCCTGTGAAGCAGGCTTGTTATCGTTGGGATATTCGTCGGATGTCCACCATACGGTATCCTTTGATACATCATCCATAACAATGAACTTATCCTTAGGTGAACGACCCGTATAGATACCGGTCATAACGTTAACGGCATCAAGCTCGGTAAGCTGTCCCTTGTCAAAGCCCGTAAGCGAAGGATCCATCTCATCCTTGAACAACTGCTCATAGGAAGGATTATAACAGATCTCCGTAGTCCCCGTGATACCATACTTGCTTAAATCAACTGCCATTTTTCTACCTCTTTTCTTTGATAATTAATATGTATACTCGTGAACACAAATCACTTGATGTCAGGGACGAAAGCCGCATGGCGCTTCCGGCCGCGACATCATCATTTCTGTTTACAATCGGTAATGATTATACATGATAATATTCCCAAACGCAACGAAAAACCCTTAACTTTATCAAAGTTTAATTATAAATGGGTAAGCAGGCTTCCTTAAGCTCGGTTAACTCATCTCCCGTAAAGCCGTCCTTCAGGGCGTCATATACCCTTGAATGATAGGAATTAAGTATATTGAGCTCATCCCCTGTAAGAAGCTGCGGAAGGATCGCCTCCCTTTCATAGGGCACCAGGGTGAGCGGTTCAAAGCCCAGAAAGGTTCCCCACTCGTTTTTCTTTTTTTCGACGCACAGGAGCAGGTTTTCTATCCTTATCCCATATTTCCCCTCAAGATATATACCCGGCTCATCACTGGTGATCATACCCGCCTCAAGCTCCGGCTGCAGCCTGTCCGGTATTATCCTGTACCGGAAGGCCTGGGGTCCTTCATGAACACCAAGGAAGCTCCCAACGCCATGTCCCGTACCATGCCTGTAATCAATGAAGCGTTCCCAGATGGGGGCCCTTGCCGCAAGGTCAAGATTCTCACCGGTGCAGCCCTTCAGGAAAACCAGGCCCATAAGCCTTAAATGTCCCTTAAGCACCGTGGTGTAATCCTCCTTCATTTCATCGGTAAGAGGTCCCATGGCAATGGTCCTTGTAACATCGGTCGTTGCCCCGTTGTACTGCCCTCCGCTGTCCAAGAGCAGGAACCCCTCCGGCACAAGCTTCTTCGAATTGTCTGCCGGCGGAGCATAATGCACAATAGCGGCATTTTCCTGACAGGCGCAGATGGTTTCAAAGCTCGGTCCTGAATTACCGTGTATTTCGCTCCTCAGCTCATCAATATACCTTGCCGCGGTGTATTCGTCACACTCCTCCCCGGCCTTCACCCTTTTCTTTATATCAAAGATCCATTTTGTTACTGCCATGCCGTCAAGTACATGATATTTTATGGAATTCTTTATTTCTGTTTTGTTTTTAACGGCCTTCTCCACGATGCGGGTATGATCCACATCTATCATTTCGTTGTTTTCCGACAGGGCACAGTAAAGGCTTGAATTTATATAGTTCTTGTCACAGATTATCCTCGCCCTTTCAGGAAAATTCAGATTTGTGTAAATATCCTCATAGGGCCTTATCGTATTCCCGCAGGCGCTCATGACCGCATACAGCTCATTGCAGGCGGCGTTCCTGTCCAGAAACAGGATGGTCTTCTGGTTTGAAACGAAGGCATAGGAATAAGCTGCCGGAGTATACTTTATATCGGAGCCCCGTATGTTGAACAGCCACATGATATCCGCAAGCTCCGTAAGGATGACTCCGTCGCCGCCGTATTCCTTCATTTTCTCAAGGACCATACCGATCTTCTCATCCATCGTTTTTCCCGCGATACTGTTCTTTAAAAGGCTTACACGGTTTCTGGTCTTTTTTGGCCTGTCCTCCCAGACCTCCCCGGCATAATCAAGGCTGTTGTCCACTCTTCCCCCGTTTTTGACCGTTGACAGAAGCTCCTCATACATTCTCTCACTGATATGAGAGCCGTCAACTCCTATAGTGCTTTCGGAGGCATATGTCTTAAGATACTCAGTAAGGGAAGGCACATTTTTCTCCTCCTGCTTAAGGAGCTTTATACCGCTGCCGTCAAGCTCCCTTTCGGCCTGGAGGAAATACCTTCCGTCGGTCCACAGAAAGGCCTCCCGCTTTCCTATAAGAAGAGTGCCTGCCGAGCCTGTAAAGCCGGAAAGATAATCCCTGAACTTATAATAATCGTCAATATATTCAGACATATGCGAATCCGAGGTATAAACTATATAATAATCCAGTCCGTCCCTCTCCATAAGCTCCCTTAGCGCATCGATCCTCTTACTGTAAATATTGTCCATTACAAATCTCCCTGGAAAAAACCTTCAGCGGTCTGTCATAAATACTGCACACAAACTATTATTATACATAAAAACGAGGATAAAATCCACCCTTCCCCAATATGCGTTTATCGTAAAATCGATGTTACTATTCACAGCCGAATCGCGCACTTGCTGCGCGATTGCGGGCCACAACTTATGGCTTGAGATGGGTTTTGCCCATCGCCGAAGGCGATTTATAATGGCAAAACCCGTTACTATCACAGCCAAAAAGGCTGTGAATAGTAACAAATCGATCACGCTTTCCTTGTCACAGACCCTCATGACATGGTATAATATAAAAGATTGCTTGCAGCGGTCCCGGTATGGTTCCGGTTATCATGGGAAACAGCTTTGTTCGTTTCCTCATGCGCCTGCAGGAGCGCTGAAAGCATCGTCTGTTATGGTAAGCGCCGGATAAACCTGCCGTTTACTGTAATGCCTCCGGCGGATACGCACGGATTCCCTTAGCGGATATGCAGACCAAAGGCTGCCGGAATCCCGCGCAGTAAACGCCATTAGGCTAAAACCTGATGTCGTTTACCATAATAATGTTTACGACTGCGAGCGGAAAGTGAGGTGGAAAATGGCGGCAGATGTTAAAAAGTTATATGAAAACACCCCAAAGATCCTTGAGCTTTCGGAATTGAACGCTAAAAACAGTTATATTGATCCGAAGTTGTATCTGAAATATGATGTTAAAAGGGGGCTTCGTGATATTTCAGGAAAAGGGGTTCTTGCAGGGCTTACCCGGATCTCCGATGTAAGAGCCAATAAAACGGTAAACGGCGAGACCGTTCCTGCCGAGGGTGAGCTTTTTTACCGCGGCTATAACGTAAAGGATCTGGTAAAGGGCTTTACCTCGGAAAACCGGTTCGGCTTTGAGGAGATCACCTATCTCCTTCTTTTCGGCATACTTCCGAATGAAAAGGACCTTGAGGAATTTAACACGATGCTGGCGGGCTACCGTTCTCTTCCCACCAGCTTTGTCAGAGATATAATAATGAAGGCTCCCAGCCGCGATATGATGAATACGCTTTCACGGAGCATCCTTACTCTTTATTCCTATGATGACAAGGCGGATGATACATCCATGCCTAATGTTCTGAGACAGTGCCTGCAGCTTATATCGCTGTTCCCCATGCTGTCTGTTTACGGGTATCAGGCTTACCGTCATTATCATGACAACAAAAGCCTTTATATACATGCTCCAAAGCCGGAGCTTTCTACGGCGGAGAATCTTCTGAGGATCCTGCGCTCAAACAAAAAATATACCGAGCTTGAGGCGAGGATACTTGATGTCGCACTGGTCCTTCATATGGATCACGGCGGAGGCAACAATTCCACCTTTACCACCCATGTGGTATCCTCCACCGGCACCGATACCTACTCCGTAATGGCTGCAGCCATAGGCTCACTTAAGGGTCCGAAGCACGGAGGCGCAAACATCAAGGTTGTAGATATGTTTGAGGATCTTAAGCACCGGGTCAGGGACTGGACCGATGAGGAGGAGGTATCCCGTTATCTTCTGGGGCTTTTAAGAAAAGAGGAATTTGACCGTCAGGGCCTTATTTACGGTATGGGACACGCAGTCTACTCTCTTTCCGATCCCAGAGAAAAGATATTCAGAAGCTATGTTGAAAAGCTTGCCGTGGAAAAGGGGCTTGAGAAGGAATTTGATCTTTATGCCCTGGTGGAAAAACTGGGCCCTGAGGTCATTGCAAAGGAAAGAAAGATCTACAAGGGCGTCTGCTGCAACGTAGACTTCTATTCCGGCTTCGTATACCAGATGCTGGGCCTTCCGAAGGAGCTGTTCACCCCCATCTTTGCGGTAGCCCGTATCTCGGGATGGAGCGCCCACAGGCTTGAGGAGCTTGCTCAGAACGGCAAGATCATCCGCCCTGCATACCGACCGGTCGGAGACGATCTTGACTATGTGCCCATAGCTGAAAGACAGTAACCTTTCATATTTTTTAAACCCTTTATAAGGAGGAAATCATGACCAACGAAACACCAAAATTTTTAATCTGTGACGATTCCATACTCGCAAGGAAAAAACTTGTCGACACCCTTAATTCCCTGGGATATGAAGACGTGATCTCGGTGGCCAATGGAGATGAGGCCGTCAATTCATACAAGACGGAAAAACCGGATGTCGTGATACTTGATATAGTAATGCCTGTCAAGGACGGTATTACGGCGACAAGGGAGATCATTGAGTATGATAAGGATGCTTTAATCATCATTTCTTCAAGTGTCGGAACACAGTCTCACCTGAAGGAGGTCATTAAAGCCGGGGCAAAGGATTTTATCCAGAAGCCCATCGATCCGAAGCTGCTTGACGAGATAATAAAGCATTGTCTTAAAAAATAGGAGGCTATAACAGAATGACGGAATTTGATAAGGATCTTTCTCAGTTTGTATCTATCTATATAGAACGGCTTACAGAAAATATCAAGGAACATGCTAACCCTGATATGAAGCTGCTTCCTGTGATCACATACGATGCTTATGAGCTTTCGGAGGAACTCTCTCAGGAGATCACCGGATATCCGTCTGCTTTTTCAGCTATTAACGGCGATCCTGAAACTCTTGTTAAATTTGCGGAAGACTATGCGAGAGTCGGTATCGATAAGTTCGATGATCTTTGCAGAGAAGCGCTTTTGGATTTTCTGAACCTGATCAACGGTCTATTCGTAGTTTACCTGTCTCAGAACAATATCTTTGAGCTGAGCTTAAATGCCCCCAACCGGGACAAGAACAGCGTGGCCCTGGATTCCGATACCCATGGCGACATATATGCCATCCCGGTGGAGTTTTCCTATGGTGTGGTCACCTTTGTGCTGGCAGAGCCCAGGGAGTTTAAAAAAGCAGCCGGGCAGGCATGACACCCGGCCCGGCTGATGAAACGGCAAGCCATTTCGTTAGCCGGTATAACTACACAAGTGAGCCTCTTACTGCCTCCCTCATTTCAGAGCATTCACAGACCTTGTTGTGTATGATATCGGCATTCCTGATCTGCCTGACAGCATCGGGGATGCCGGTCTTTGAAAGGTCGGAAAGATCATCCGCTATCACAAAATCATCCTCCGAAGACACCTCTCCCTTTATCGCTTTATACACGCTCCTTGCGAATTTATAGGGGCTTGCGGTCGATATTATTATATTTTTGGAAGCATCGCCGCTTTCATTTCTGTATACGGATTCCGCGAAGCTTGCCACCGCCGTATGGGTGTCAATCATATAGCCGGTCCTGTTGAAGAGCTCCCTTATTTCCGCAAAGGTCTGCTCCTCGGTCGCATATACCCCATAAAAATCAGACAGTCCCTCTTTCATCTCCTCAGTGATCCTGTATCTGCCGTTCCTTTGAAGCGACTCCATAAGCTCCCTGTTCTTTACCGGGTCGTTTCCGGCAATGTGATATATAAGCCTCTCCAGATTGCTGGAAATAAGGATATCCATCGAGGGCGAGGCTGTAAGGACAAACTCCCTGTTTTTGTCATATTCCCCTGTTTTAAAGAAATCATAAAGAACGTTGTTTGAATTGGAAGCGCAGATAAGCTTTCCAACGGGAAGCCCCATCTTTTTTGCGTAGAAGGCTGCCAGAATATTCCCGAAATTGCCTGTGGGCACAACAAAATTCACCTTCTCGCCAGCCTCTAATTCCCCGCTCTTAAGCATGCTTCCGTAGGCATATACATAATAAGCGATCTGCGGAACAAGGCGCCCGATGTTTATTGAATTTGCGGAGGAGAAAACATAGCCCTTCTCATCAAGCTCCTTCTTCAGGGCTTCATCGTTAAAGATCGCCTTTACACCGCTCTGGCAGTCATCAAAATTACCGTTAACCCCGAAGACCCTCGTATTCCTGCCCTTTTCGGTAACCATCTGAAGCTCCTGTATGCGGCTTACTCCGCCCTTCGGGTAAAAAACTATGATCTCTGTTCCTTCAACATCTGAAAAGCCTGCAAGCGCGGCCTTTCCGGTGTCGCCGCTGGTCGCGGTCAGGATGACGACCTTTTTGTTTATCCTGTTCTTCCTGATCGCGGTAGTCAGAAGGTAGGGAAGTATGGAAAGAGCCATATCCTTAAAGGCGATGGTTTTTCCATGAAAAAGCTCCAGAAAGTATTTATCTCCCTTTTTGACCAGAGGCGCTATGAGTCCCGTATCAAATTTGGCGTCATAGGCCCGGTTTATACAGTCCCTAAGCTCCTCCTCGGTATAATCGGTAAGCAAAAGGCTCATCACCGCGTAAGCCGTTTCCTTATAATCCATATCCTTAAGCTCATCAAGCCCGAAACCGAACTCTGGCAGCTTATCCGGAACGAACAGGCCTCCGTCATCGGCAAGTCCCTTGATTATAGCCTCAGATGCTTTCAGGCTTCCGCCGTTTCCTCTTGTACTGGTATAAATTACAGACATATCTCCTCCTGGAAAAAACATACTGCGCCGGTCTGCAAGCAGACCGAATCATTTCCTTGAATCTGCTCCCTATAACTGCTTCTCCTCAGCTGCCGGGTCTGCCTGTGAAACAGCCGCACTCTTCTGCTCCTTTATATCCCTGAGCTTTTTCCCCAGCATCACCGCGACAACTATGATGGCTATGAAGATAATGCACAGAAGAAAATATGACAGAAACATATTTATAAACGATACCATAATAACCTCCTGATCATCAGTATGATGAATTCTGTTTTTGTGGGATCAAATTCCATTTGTTACCATTCACGGGTAACGTCTATTTCAAGCTGCTGAG
>DFEA01000006.1:7673-20990 GCA_002368575.1 Lachnospiraceae bacterium UBA3814
GCAAGCCGGTCGCATCTTTCATTTTCGGGATGCCCGTTATGTCCCCTTACCCAGTTAAAGCTCACCTTATGGGGAGCGGCGGCCTTTAAGAGCCTTTTCCAAAGGTCGTCATTAAGCACGGGCTTGTTTTTGGAACGCATCCAGCCTTTTTTAATCCAGGAATCGATCCAGTGCTCGTTAAAGGCATCGGTGATATATCTGGAATCGGAATAGACCTCAACCTCACAGGGCCTAACGAGAGCCTCCATTCCGGCTATAACAGCCATAAGCTCCATACGGTTATTTGTTGTTTTCCTGTAACCGGCGCTGTATTCTCTTTCGTGGAGTTGTCCTTTTGGGTCGACATACTGAAGGATCGCGCCGTACCCTCCCGGACCGTCGGGGTTTCCCCTTGCCGCCCCGTCGGTAAAAAGCTTAACCTTCATCAGGCCGTAAGCCTCTTTATGATCTCATTGGACTTTCTGTAGATATCCTCCGGATCCTCTCCGATATGATATTCTCCATCCTCATAAAGTATCCGCCCATGTACCATTGTCAGCTTCACATTCTGCTTTGAACCGCTGTATACAATGTTCTTTGCGATATTATTAAGCGGCTGCATGTTGGGCTGGTGAAGATCTATCATCACGATATCCGCCTCCTTACCCTCCTTAAGCACGTCGGCATCCGTAAGGCCCATGGCCTTTGCTCCGTTCACCGTCGCCATCTTAAGGACCTGCATCGCGTCTACCGCGGCCGCATCCTGTGTTTCAAGCTTTGCAAGACCGGTCACGAGGAACATTTCCCGGAACATATCCAGGCAGTTATTTGAGGAGGGGCCGTCCGTTCCGATAGCTACCGGGATGCCTGCATCCATGTATTTATACACCGGACAGATCCCGCTTGCAAGCTTTGTATTGGAACCGGGATTTGTGACTGCTATGAGACCTCTCTTTTTAAATATCTCGATATCGTGCTCGGTAAAGTAAATACAATGATACCCGCCGCCGCCATATTCAAACATGCCCAGAGAATCCATAAGCTCTGTGGGAGTCTTACCGTATCTTTCAATACAGCCCTCGACCTCGGCTCTTGTCTCAGAGTTATGAGCCCAAAGAGGCTGTTTATATTTATGGGCAAGAGCCGCAATGCTTTCAAGCAATGGCAAATCACAGGTATATTCGGCGTGAAAGCCCAGCTTAAAATATGACAGCGGACTCTGACCGTTGAGCTTAAGATATCTTTCCTCCATTTCTTCAATGGAGGGGCCGAATTTGTTTATACCGCTCACCTGTACGAATTTCATTCCGGTGTCTACGGCGCATCTGGCGATATCATAGGGTGCAAGATACATATCAAAGACAGCGGTAACCCCGGTGGTCAGATATTCAAGCACCGCAAGCTTTGAAAGCTCATAGCAGTCCTCTCCGCTCATCTTCGCTTCCATAGGAAATATCTTTTCATTGAGCCATTCCTGAAGAGGAAGATCGTCAGCATAGGAACGCATCGCCGTCATTCCCGAATGAGTATGGGCATTTTTAAACCCGGGAAGCAGAACGTTGCCCTTGCAGTCTATCTCACGGTCGAATTTTTCATCGTGGGCTTTTCCGTTTCCGACATAAGATATCAGATTATCGGTCACATGCAGCTCACCCTCAAACATATCCTCCCCGTCCGCCATGGTAAGGATCCTTGCATTATAAAACCTTATCTTCATAAAAACCTCCTTGTCGTTACCATTCACGGGTCACCCCTCCCCTCCATGCGCAAAGTCCTTGAATGGTAACTTTATTTCTCCAGATTTTCGGAAGAAAACCCGAAGGGTATGATCTCGCTCAGCTTAAAGCATTTATAATCATCCTCTGCCCTTGCAACGATCACCCTGAAATCCCTGTCGCAGAATTCAAGCATGACCTGTCTGCATATCCCGCAGGGGTAGGCATAATCTGTTATTCCTGTATCAAGGCCTCCCACAACGGCTATCGCCGAAAAATCCACGATGCCTTCGCTTACGGCCTTGAAAAAGGCTGTCCTTTCCGCACAGTTTGTGGCACCGTAGGAAGCATTTTCAATATTACAGCCCTTAAATATCCTTCCGTCAGAGGTAAGCAAAGCTGCGCCGACCTTAAAATGCGAATAAGGCACATAAGCCCTTTCTCTTGCCGAAAACGCTTCAGCTATCAGGGCTTTTACGGTTTTTTCATCCATGTGGCTATTCCTTTAATTCCAGATAGGTCACCGTGGTATTCACAAGGGTAAGATCAAAGGTATTCCCAAAGCCGGTGCCGGCATAAGGGACCAGCTTTCCATCCACGAGCTGTGAAAAGATCGCGTTATATTCCGAATCGGTAAAGCTTTTAAACCTTGAGGTCTCCATCGGCAGACCTATTCCGCCGGCCGCGGCGTCCATAAGAAGCGTTTCGCCGCCGGTAAACTTATCCGAATAATAATCAATGAGGCCGGTATAGGCAGCGTTGGACAGCTCCTTCATGGCTGAGGTCAGCACAGTATCCGAATCCCGGCTCTGGTCCACATCCACCCCTATCATCATGCCGCCGTTTTCCTCCGCCGCCTTCATAACAGACCTGCCCATTGCGCCGGCGCAGGCAAAGATGACCTGTGTGCCTTCCCGGTACCAGGATGCTGCAAGCTCCTTCATTTCCGGGCTTTCCTCAAAGGTCTTTCCGTAGCAGTAATTGATATTCACCATCTTTCCCATTTCGATGGCTGCGTAATCCGCTCCCTGCACAAAACCATAGCCGTACCTGATAACGGGCTCCTGTGTATCTCCGCCCAGAAAGCCCAGCTCCGTATAGCCCTCTCTGACCGCCGCGTAGCCGGCCAGAAAGCCCGACTGCTCATCCGAGAACACTATGGGCATGGTATTGGGAGCAACGGTCTCATCGGTATAATCCTCATTGTGCGGCACCCCGTCTATCAGTATAAAATGAACCTTCGGATACTTGAACTGCGCCGAATAAACGACCTCTCCGAAAAGCTCTCCGGGACAGACTATGATATCGGCGCCCCTGTCCACCGCTTTCTTTACTGCCTTTAAATATGACTTGATATCTGTACCCTCAGGCTGATAAAATGCATAGCTCTTTGCGCTCTCATTCACGTATCTTTCTATGCCGTTCCAGACTCCCTGGTTAAAGGAACCGTCCTCGACCGTACCGATATCCGTGATCAGGGCTATCTCTGCTTTTTCACCGCAGCCGTAAAGGAGCACCGATAAAAGGATGAGGACTGCAGAAAGCCGCAGATGCCTCAATATATCAGATGACCGCATTGGGATTTTCTACCCCCATTTTAACTATGGACAGAGACAGAAGCTTTTTGAATACGGGAGCACAGGCAGCTGCCGCGGCCTGAACCTCCTCATGTGACAGCGGGGTCGCGGAAATGCCGGCAGCCATATTGCAGACACAGGAAATGCCGCATATCTTCATTCCGCAATGACGTGCGGCTATGGCTTCCACAACGGTGCTCATTGCCACAGCATCAGCTCCGAGGGTTTTAAGCAAACGTATCTCCGCGGGAGTTTCAAAGGAAGGTCCGGTAAGCTGGGCAAATATGCCTTCCTTAAGATCGATATCCAGCTCCGCCGCAGCCTCCTTTATCAGCTCCTGAAGCTTTTTGTCATACACGGTACTCATATCAGGGAATCGTGTTCCCAGCTCGTCTATATTCGGACCTATAAGAGGATTCGGTACGAATAACGAAATGTGATCAGTGATAAGCATAAGATCCCCCGCCCAGAAGTCGGAGTTTATTCCCCCGGAGGCATTGGTGAGGAAAAGATATTCCGCTCCCATTAAGGACATGAGCCTTGTGGGGAGCACTACATCTGAAATATCATAGCCCTCATAGTAGTGAACTCTTCCCTGCATGCATACCACAGGAACGTCGACAACATATCCGAAGACAAACTGCCCCTTGTGACCCGGTACAGTAGAGACCGGAAAGCCATTGATCTCATGATAACCGATCCTGGATACAACCTTCATGGAGCTTTCCGCAAAATCTCCCAGCCCGGACCCCAGGACAAGCGCTACCTTCGGCTGGAACGGAATACGATCCTTAATGCTGTTATAGCACTGTACAAGCTTCTCATAAATTGCGTCTGCCATTTTTTCCTCCTTATACTGCGTCTGCGCCAATTTGCCTGCAAATTGTGCGCTTAGGAACGAACTTCAGTTCGTTCCGGCCAATTCGACATATGCGTGCATATGTCGAATAAGTTCGTTCAGCAAGCTGAACGAATCATTTCCTTATCTACGCTTACTTTCGATTCATAAGATACTGCATCCCATCCTTTAAGCCATCCACAGTCAGCCGGTTCATCTTAAATATCCCCTTGACCGCTGTTTCCGCTTCCCTCCACGGAGCATTGCCCGGCGCCATCTTGGGATTCAGCCATATGATCCTTTTAAAATGCTTTTTCATCAGCAAAAGCCAGTCATAACCGGATATCCCGTCATTGGGTCCCCTGTAGTTTCCGGTAGGTGAATACAGCTCCTCCGGCGCCATTGCCGCATCGCCTACTATTATGACCTTGTAATTATTATCAAGATTCTTAAAGAGCCATTCGGTCTCTATCCAGTCCCCGTTCTCGCATTCAGGCGTGTTATACAGCCTTGCGTAGATACAGTTGTGAAAATAGTAGGTCTTGACATCCTTAAAGTGGTTGGATCTGTTGACCGACTGGAAAAGCTCGTTCAACAGATTGCTGTAGGGGATCATGGTCCCGCCCGAATCCATCAAAAGCAGCAGCTTTACCGTGTTTTTCCTTGGTCTCTCCATCACGATCTGCAAATAGCCGCCGTTATTGCAGGTCTTGTCGACCGTCCCGTTTATATCAAGCTCCGTCTTCGGGATATCAAGCCTTGTGGAGTACTGCCTGAGCTTTTTAAGGGCCACCATGAACTGCCTGTTGTCAAGCACCCTGTCATTTCTGAAATCTCTGAATTTTCTCTCTCCTATGACCTGAAAGGCAGATTGATAGCCTGTTGCGCCACCTATCCTTACTCCTCCCATATGTCCGCCAAGGTTTCCGAAGGAGGAATTCCCCATGGTCCCGATCCACTGATTTCCGCCGTTATGCTCGCCTTCCTGCTCCTTCTGTCTTTCCCTGAACTTCTTAAGGACCTCCTCATTGTCTATCTGGTTGGCATCGCCCTCGATGAGGTTCTTCTGAAGCTCCATTTCCTTAGTCACCTCAACGAAATCCGATTTGTCCAGCCATTTTTTCATCTGCTCGGAAATATCATCTATATCGGTATGGATACCTCTGAAATATTCGTCAAAAAGAAGATCGTATTTATCAAATTCATTTTCACTCTTAAGAAGGATCATCCTCGAGACATAATAAAAGCCTGTGATGCTTGAGCCGCACAGTCCCTTATCCAAAGCGTCTATCAGGGACAGCCATTCCGAAAGCGAGATGTCCATCCCGTGATCCTTTAAAAAATAGAAATAATCCGTAAACATTAAAACCCCGCTGTCATACTCTGTGTATTACAGCCTCCATATCCTCATCCTTTTTAATTATGGTCCCTATAAACGGAAGCTCCTTCCTTATCCTTTCAGCCTCGATGCCTCCAAGCTGAAGGGCCCTTATCCAGTCCACGAGCTCCGAGGTGGAGGGCTTTTTCTTAATCTCCCGCATATCCCTTATCTCATAAAACGCGTCCAGGGCATTATTTAAGAGATTCTCCTCAACATGGTCAAAATGGGTATTGACGATCTCTGTCATAAGCTTTTTATCGGGAAAGGCGATATAATGAAAGATGCACCGTCTTAAGAAGGCATCCGGCAGCTCCTTCTCGGCATTGCTTGTGATTATTACCACAGGCCTGTGCTTTGCCTTTACCGTTTCCCTGGTCTCGTGGATATAAAACTCCATCTGGTCAAGCTCCCAGAGAAGATCATTGGGAAACTCCAGATCAGCCTTGTCTATTTCGTCGATGAGCAGCACCGCCTGCTCATCCTGACTGAAGGCCTCTCCCAGCTTCCCAAGCTTTATGTACCTGGATATATCATCGACCCCCTCCTCTCCGAACTGACCGTCGTAGAGCCTTTGAATGGTGTCGTAGACGTAAAGCCCGTCCTGAGCCTTGGTGGTGGATTTAATATTCCATATGTAAAGCTTTTTCCCGAGAGACTCGGAAATCGCCTTTGCAAGCATTGTCTTGCCGGTGCCTGGCTCCCCCTTTATAAGCAGCGGCTTTTCAAGCGCGATCGCCACATTGACCGCACTCATAAGCTCCTCTGAGGCAACATAGGTGCCGGTACTTTTAAAATCACCCCTGATTCCCAATTCAGCTTTCCTCCCAGTCTATTTCAGCCTTTTTATCCCGTTTCATAAGGTCGGAGACAGCATCCTTCGCAGGCTTGTCGAAAAAAAGAACCTGATTTACCTGTTCTATGATGGGAAGGCAGACGCCGTATTTTTCGCCCAAAGCGACCGCGGCCTTTGCGGAATACACTCCCTCGACCACCATCCTGACCTCATCCATGGCCTCCTTCATGGTGGCTCCCTTTCCGATGAGTATCCCCGCTCTTCTGTTCCTTGAGTGCATGCTGGCACACGTTACTATCAGATCGCCGATCCCGGTAAGACCCGCAAAGGTCTCCATCCTTCCGCCCATTTTTGTGCCCAGTCTCGCGATCTCCCTGATTCCTCTTGTGATCAGGGCAGCCTTGGTATTGTCTCCGTAACCAAGTCCGTCAGCCATCCCAGCCGCAAGAGCCACCACGTTTTTTAGTGCGCCCCCAAGCTCGATGCCAAGGACATCAGGGCTTGTATACACTCGGAAATATCCGTTCATAAAGATATCCTGGATATATTCCGCGGTTTTCCTTTCCTTTGCCCCTACCACACAGGTAGTGGGGAGCTTTCTTCCAACCTCCTCCGCATGCGACGGACCCGACATTACGGCAACGGTTGAAAACGGGATCTCCTCCTTTATGATATCGGAAAGAGTGTCGAGAGTCTTTTCCTCGACCCCCTTTGCAACGCTTACTATGATCTGACCGTTTTTGACCTTTTCAGACATGAGATGGGCTGTGCTTCTGGTGTACGGCGAGGGAACGGCAAGCACCAAAAGTTCGGCATCCCTGCAGACCTCCCCTATATCGGAGGTAAAGGCTATCGCTTCGGGAATACGGACACCCGGGAGCTTGTCCCTGTGCTCATGAAGGCTGTTAAGCATGCTGACCTCATCCTCAAGAGCAGACCAGACCGTTACCTCATGTCCGTTGTCAAATAAAACAAGGGACAGCGCGATCCCCCAGCTTCCCGCCCCTATAACTCCTATCCTAGCCATTGATCATTTCTCCTCCCGTGCCGATCCTGTCCGACAGCACTATTTTACATCCAGCTCCGGCTTACCGCGTAAATAGGTCTTTCTTTCAGTCCCGTCGAGAAGCCTTTTTATATTATCCTTATGCCTCCACCATGCCATACAGGCAAGAAGGAATATGACGATATTGAACTCGACAAAATATGTCGTTGCCATGGCCTCTCCCCAGTAGCCCCTTTTGCTTAAGATAAACGCCTCTATTATTATACCGGCATATACGCAGATAGACCCGAGGGAAACATAATGCGTAAGGAAAAACAGCCCGAAAAAGGTAATGAGACCAAGCACGGTCATCACCGGCCCGAACATAAAAAAGACCAGTCCGGCCGTAGCCGCTATGCCCTTTCCGCCCTTGAAGCCGAGATAACAGGGATAATTGTGCCCCAGTATAGTGCCCGCAGCGGCATAGAGCTTTAAAAGCGGCAGCATATCCGGCAGGCTTTCCTTAAACATAAAATGCGTGATCAGAATCGCGAGGCCGCATTTCAGACAGTCTCCCGCAAAACAGATGATCCCGTATTTAAGCCCCATGGTCCTCAGAATATTTGTGGTCCCGGCATTTTTGCTGCCATGCTCCCTTATATCCACACCCTTAAGCCTGCCGACGATATATCCGGTCTGGATAAGACCGCACAGATATCCGATCACCAGGCAGATGATCCTCTGCATATTATTGGTTTTCTCCCCTCTCACGTATTATAAAGCGAAGCGGTGTCCCTTTAAAACCAAACGCTTCCCTTATCTTATTCTCAATATATCTTGTATAGGAAAAATGCATAAGCTCCCTGTTGTTCACAAAGATCACAAAGGTCGGAGGCTTTACCGAAACCTCTGTCATATAAAACAGCTTAAGCCTTTTTCCCTTGTCGGAGGGCGGCTCATTCAAGGCTACCGCCTCCGTCATTATCTCATTCAACACACCTGTGGCGATCCGCATGGAATGGTTGCTTTCCACAGAATCGATCATATCAAAGAGACGCGGCAGTCTCTGACCTGTGACGGCGGAGATAAATATAAGCTCAGCATAAGGAATGAAGGAAAGGACCGACCTAATCTTCTTCTCATACTCGTTTACCGTCCTGTCGTTCTTTTCAACGGCATCCCACTTATTGACCGCGATTATGATGCCCTTTCCGGCCTCGTGAGCGATACCCGCGATCTTTGCGTCCTGCTCGGTAACACCCTCCGCCGCATCTATCACGAGCACGGCCACATCAGCCCGTTCCACCGCGGCCACGCTGCGAAGGACCATGTAACGCTCAAGCTCTTCCTTTATCCTGTTCTTGCGGCGCAGCCCCGCCGTATCGATAAAGATATATTTTCTGCCGTTATGAATGACCGGCGTATCGACCGCATCCCTTGTCGTTCCCGCAATATCGGAAACGATAACACGATTCTCGCCTATAAGCCTGTTTATAACAGAAGACTTTCCTACGTTGGGCTTGCCAACTATAGCGATCTTTACAGCCTCCTCTTCCTCCTTAGGACCGCTCATATCCTTAAAATGAGAAATGACCTCGTCAAGCAGCTCCCCAAGCCCGGTCCTGTTTGCGGAGGATATCGGAAAGGGCTCACCTATTCCCAGATTATAAAACTCGTATACATCATTGCCGAACTTCTTAAGGTCATCCACCTTATTTACCGTAAGCACTACGGGCTTGCCCGAACGCCTCAGGATATCGGCGACCCTGAAATCCGCATCCAAAAGCCCCTGCCTCACGTCAACCATGAAAAGGATGACATCTGCGGTATCAATGGCTATCTGGGCCTGTTCCCTCATCTGGGACAGGATGATGTCCCTGCTGTCCGGTTCGATGCCTCCGGTGTCTATAAGGGTAAAGTCATACTGCAGCCAGGACACCTCAGCGTATATACGATCCCGGGTAATACCCGGCGTATCCTTTACTATGCTTATCCTTTCCCCCGCCAGAGCATTGAACAGGGTGGATTTTCCCACATTTGGCCTGCCGACCACAGCCACGATCGGCTTACTCATAGATCACCTCTCCCAAAACCTTTTCGATAAAATCCATTCCGTTAGATTTTACAATATCTATATTGACTTGTAAAGTTCTTTCCATTTCGCCGATGCTTACATCATCAAGCAGGATCGGCTCCTCCTCTCTTGCCATGGCCTCCGACAGAAGCAGGCATTCCCCCAGCTCCCTGTCCTTAAGCTGCTCCATTATATCCCTTCCGGTAAGCAGCCCCGTAACGGTAATCATTTCTCCGAAGAACTCATTTCTTATGGGATAAACGAAGACCTTAAGCCCCGGGATCAGCTCCTCAAGGCGTCTTGTCATATCAAGCACGGCCGAATACGCAAGCATTCCGGTGGCGCAGGAGACCCTTCTGTTTATGCCGTAAAGAGCCTTATTATCCGGCAATATTTCCTTAAGCCTTAAAAGGGCCTCTTCAAAGTCATCCATAAAGGCTCTGAGCATTCCCACACCGTTTTCATACTGAAGATATCCGTCGTACCTGCCGGCCTCCGGCAAAGGCATTTCAGCAAGAAGATAAAATTCATCCGAGGCATGAACAAAGTGATAGCCGTATCTTGAATAGATCAGCCTCTGCCATTTTTCGACAAGCCGTATCACTTCCACGGCATCCTTCTTATCAAAGGGAGTAAGCTCAAAAAGGCCCTCACGGTAGCGGGTAAGCCCTACCGGGACCACCGATACGCTTCTTAAGACAGGCGCATATTCGGAAAGATCCTTTAAGGTCCTTTCAAGTGCTTCGTTATCATTAATGCCCTTGCACAGAACGATCTGTCCGTTCATCTCTATCCCTGCTTCATACAGACGCTGCGCCTTCTTAAGCGCCTCTCCCGCAAAGCGGTTTCCAAGCATCCTGCATCTCAGCATCGGATCCGTAGTCTGAAAGGATATGTATACGGGGGACATCCGGTATTCGATTATCCTGTCTATGTCCCTGTCCGACATATTTGTAAGAGTAACATAGTTACCGTATAAAAAAGAAAGCCTCGAATCATCATCCTTAAAATAGAGGCTTTCTCTCATTCCCCCGGGAAGCTGGTCTATGAAGCAGAAGATGCATTTATTTGCGCAGGACCTGTAATCGTCCATCATGTCCTTCTCAAATACGAGTCCCAGCTCCTCATCGGGATCCTTGTCTATCTCAAGCAGCCATTCCTCTCCGTTCTTTTTTTCAATGAGCATCTCTATGAAGCTGTCCTTTACCAGGAATTCATAGTCAAAATAGTCAAGGATCTCTCTGCCGTTTATCTTAAGGAGCCTGTCGCCCGCTTCTATTCCCGACTCCTCCCCGGCACTGTCCTTAAGCACACTGAGGATCAAATGTTTTTTCATGCCGCACCGTCTCTAACTCCTCCTGTATCCGTTCGTGCTTCCGAAGCCTCCGTTTCTGAGATCCGAGGCGTCATCATCTATGGTGATGCCGTATTCCACAAAAATACCCTGCATAAAGCCCTCTCCCGCAGCGATATGCACGCTTCGGCCTTCATTGGAATCATTCGTAAGCTTGGAGAAGATATGTCCCTCGTTATCGGAATAGTAATAGTCGCTGTCGATTATTCCGACGGTGTTGTTGAGCTGAAGCCTGTACTTAAAGCCCAAGCCGCTCCTCGGGTAGCACTTAAGGACCCAGCCCTCCTCCATGCTCACCCTTACGCCGGTAGGTATCTTGATGGTCTCCCCGGGCTTCAAAAGAATATCTATGGGACTGAAGAAGTCATATCCGGCAGAGCCCACCGTCGCTCTTCTGGGGAGCTTTATGCTCTCATATATCTGTTCTATCTCCAAATCCTCCGCAGCAAAGGAATCCAGCCAATCTCTCTCAAACTGCTTATAGGACACCTTGTAAAACCTTGCTATCTTATTCATCTGTAATAATCCCCACAATAAATAACAGGTGTCATTATATCCTCCTTTTCAAGAGTTTTCCTGACATCTATGACCCGCTGATTTGACGATCCCTTCCATAAGAGCCTGGGGTCCCGCTTTTCCTCGACGTATTCCCCGTCTACGAGTATATCCACCAGAGGCATCAGGGAAAGCCTTGCAACGTCCTCCCAGACAGACCCGGTATACATCCAGATAGTCTTGCCCGGAAATTTCTCCCTTATCTCGAGCATCAGGTTTTTTACATCCAGAGAATTGGCAGGATGAAGGGGGTCGCCTCCGGAAAAGGTTATCCCGGAAATATAATCCTTTGAAAGCTGGTCGAATATCTCCTCCTTAGCCTTATCATCAAATAAGAGGCCGCTGTTCGGATCCCATGTGATGGGATTGTGACAGCCCCTGCAGCAATGGGAGCAGCCTGACACCCAGAGAACGACACGAAGACCGTCGCCGTTAAGCATATCGTCCTTCGTAATATTATGGTATCTCATTTACATGCTCTTCCTTTCCGCGATCTCGGCCATTTTTGCGTCATTGAGCCTGGTATCGCCATGAACACGCGAATAAGACAGGTAGCCGTTCATTCTTTCTATCTTTGTAAGATTCTTGCTCCCGCATTTCGGGCACACATCCATCTCAAGCTCCTCATGCCCGCAGTCGTCACAATAGGCCAGCGACAGGTTCACCCCCTCATACAGGCCCATCTTCATGGCTCTGCGGATAAGGGTCTTGATGGCCTCTATATTATAGTCTATGGGATATTTGACATACTGTATCTTTCCGCCGTTGCACAGCTCCCAGAAGCGGTATTCCAGATCCTGCTTTTCAATAGGCGTTATATCCTCCGTAACATGACAGTGGAAGGAGTTGGAAACATACTCGCGGTCGGAAACATTTTCGACTATCCCGTATTTTTCACGGAACTGCTTTACCTGAAGTCCGCAGAGGCTCTCCGCGGGGGTTCCGTATATGGCGTAAAGGTTCCCGTCCTCTTCCTTGAACTCGTTGACCCTTTTATTGATATATTCGAGCACATCCAGCGCAAACTGGCCATCCTCCACCAGTGATTTGCCGTTATACAGCTCCTGAAGCTCATTGAAGGCGGTTATACCGAAGGAAGCCGTGGCAGCCTTTAAGAGCGGCTTGATCTTGTCCGTAAATTTAAGATGTCCCCCGTAAAAGCCTCCCTCGCAGTAAGCAAGAGGATTGGTCGAAGCCCGCATTTCCCCGAGATAGGCGTAGGTCCTTTTATGCAGACCTCTTATGAGCTCGAGGTAATAGTCCAGGACCTCATAGAAATCCTTTGACTCCTGACGGGCCTTTGCAAGGATCATCGGCAGGTGGAGCGACACGGCGCCGATATTAAAGCGTCCCACAAAAACAGGCTCATCCTTATCATCGGCGGGATGCATTCCTCCTCTCTCGTACCAGGGCGACAGAAAGGCTCTGCAGCCCATAGGGGATATTATCTTCCCATAGCGTTTGTACATGGAGGCTATATAACCCTTTCCGGTAAGCGAAAGCCAGTCGGGATACATTGTCTTTGCGGAGCATTCCACCCCCGCCTCGAATACGTCCTCAAGCTCTCCGCCGGGGCCATGCAGCTTTTCATCATAGAGGAAGACGATCTTCGGGAAGAGCACAGGCTTTTTACAGCCTTCCTTACCCTGTCCCTTTCTCCTGACCTCGAGCATCTTTATGGTTGCCATCTTTGCAAACCTTCCGGTCTCGGTTCCGGCAGTGACCGTTATAAAGGGGTAGTCTCCTCTTGAGGAGGCGACTGTATTGAACTTATACTCCCAGCCCTGAAAGCCCTGCTCAAAATCCCGTTCTACGTCCTCTAAAGCGGTTTCCTTCGCTTTTTCCTCGGAAAGCCCGAGCCCGGTGTATTTTTTTATGTATTTTTCATAGGATTTCTCGGCATACCTTTCAAGGATATGATCCACGCTTGGCACCGTAAACCCGCCGTACTGCTGCGAAGCCGCTGAAAGCACTATATCCCCTATGACGTCAAAGGCAACGTCTAAGGTCTTGGGCTCGTTATACCAGATATTTCCCATCTCAAAGCCGCCCGTCAGCACCTCCTC
>DFEA01000067.1 GCA_002368575.1 Lachnospiraceae bacterium UBA3814
GACGGGGTGATCCGTGAATGGTAACGTTTTATCCTGACACACGGCTCCGGGACAGGCTGTCGTCCTTAACCCTCCTGCTGCCCCCATGCCGTCTCTCAAAGGCCCTGCAGATACCGATGATGGCAAAAATATAAGGCGTGCACAGCACCTGCTGGTAGCAGAAGAAGTTATGGCTCAAATAGGCAGCTATGGAGGCGGCCCCCGCTATAGACAGAGCGGTGATCCTTCGCCTGCTTATAAAGCCCCTGAAGGCCGCGGCAAAGATCGACATATAGGCTGTAAAGCCTGCTATCCCAAGATTGAACAGCATGTTCAGCCATTCGTTGTGGGCATTTGCCAGTACGCTCGATCCCCATCTGGCCTTCATCTGCGCCGACCGGTATTCATATGCATATTCGGCATAGCAGTCGGGCCCGATCCCGAAAAGCTTATTAAGAAACGGGAATCCGGAAAACATCTCAAGCGTCACTCTCCAGGTAAAGCCCCGTCCGTTTCCCCAGTCATCATTAAAAACAAAATATTCATGCTCCTCAAGGAAGGGTACCCTTACTCCGTTTCCGGTAAGTATAAGGACCGCGGCACAGAAAACCACTGCGATACCCGAAAACACAAGGACCGCCATCCTGATGAAGCTTATCCTGTTCAGAGAAAAATTATACCTGATCTGCAAAAATGAAAGCACGAGATAAAGGGCCGTAAGGATCAGGGTAAGCACCATAAAGGGGATACCTGTGCTCAAAGACATTGACAGGGCCCCCGGAAGCACCGCTTTCTCCCTGAAAGCCAGCTGAAGCAGGCCCGTCACGCGAAAGCTTATAAAGATTATCAGTATGAGCTGAAAAAACCTGATGAAATAATTGTTCCGCTCAAGCGCAAAGGTAAACAGCACTAAAAGCGCAGCGCTCAGGGCCGCATAGGCGCTGTCCGAATTCTGCGTGACCAGTGACATGGAGGCCGTCGCTATATAAAGAGCGTAGAAGCACCTGTACCTGTTTCTCCTTTCGTATATAAACAGCGCAAGGCTCACCGGCAGGAGGGTGCAGAGAAAGCTCGAGTACCAGGTGGCCTGCCCCAGGGTCGAAAGAAAAAGCAGTCTGTGATAATCGGAAACACCTTCATAAAAGCCGAGAGGATCTATGGAAAACCTGTTGAGTATCCCGATGATAAAGGTGAGAAGGGAGCCGGCAAACAGGGCGCCCATGATAATACGCCTGCAGGCTCTGTCCGCGAATCTTGAGGTGATAAAATATATGCCCGCAAAAAACAGCTGGCTTATAAGCCCCATATTCCATCCCGGATACCCGGTAAGGGGCGGATTTGCGCCGTTTTTTAATGACAGGGAGCCGGTATTGTAAGGACTGATGATAAAAGAGATCAGACAGATGAGAGCATAGGCAAGCACAGCCTTATCAACAGCGCTTATTGAGCCCAACCTCTTAAGCACCGATAAAAGCTCCGTTTCCCGCCTTGAAAGCTTCAGGATAAGACCGGCCGCAAGCAGCAGAAAACAGCTTATCAATAATGCCGCGGTAGAATAAAAGAAAAAGTCGTATTTAAAGCGTCCGATGTCAAAATATTTATCATGAAAGACCAGCGGAAGAAAAAAGAACAGGACTACACAGTAAAGACAGGTTATATAAGACAGACATTTCCTCAGCGCTCCGGAGTAAGCACTGCTCTCATGCCCTGTTGTCATGTCCGAACGGATAGTTTTTCCCATCATCCTCTATGCCAAGCCTTTCAGCTTCCTTTTTTCTGTTCCAGAGAAAGGAAAAGCGGAGCTCCTTCCCCTGTACAATTCTCCTCAGATTCTCAAAATGCCTGTAGGTGATCGCTACCGTAGCAAGCAGGAACACGGAAGGAATACAGGTCCTGTATATGGCTCCGTATGAGATCGGAAAGGCTACGGACGCAAAAATAGGCCCAAAACAGATATAATCCGTGACAAAAACTATTACAGCCACGATTATCAGAAGTATCACGAAAAGCTTGATATCAATGGCCAGAACCGAACCGCCCAGGGAGGCAAAGCCCTTTCCGCCCTTAAAGCCCATATAAAAAGGAAAGATGTTGCCTAAGATCACAAAGGTGGCGCAGACGAACTGAGCAAGTACCATATCCGCGGAAAACAGATGGCCTGAAAAAACCGTAACCAGATATGCCTTCATTATGTCGATCAACGCAACCGTCAGGCCTATACCCTTACCCATGGTTATCATAAGGTTGGAAGCTCCCGCGTTTCCCGAGCCATGCTCCCTTATATCATAGCCCTTGAGCTTCGCAAGGATGAAGGAAAGATTGATGCAGCCTACCGCATAGCCCAATACCGCGCATATGAAAAGCAAAGTTACAAGATTCTTCACGTATTATACCCCTTTTAATATGTACTCCATCCCGGTCTTATAAGGCTTAAGACCCATGGCGTCATAAAAGCCCCTGGCCCCTTCATTACCCGACCACACATTCAGAGTAACATTATAGCAGCCTGATCTCTCTGCGTACCCAAGCACATATTCATACAGCTTCCTTCCCGTATGCTCCCCCCTCGATACTTCATCCACACACAGGTCGTCAATGTACAGTGTTTTCCGGTCTGTCATGTTATTATCGTTCTCATAGACCGTAAGCTCGCAGAAGCAGTATCCCCGCAAATGCTCATCCTCTTCATCGGTGAGAACAAAGACAGGCCTGCTGTCATCCTCTATGATGCCCTCAAGCTGCACATCGGTATATTTTCTGTGATCATGCTTAAAAAGATCAGGTCTTATATCCGCGTGAACATTATTCACCTGAAGCAGTAATCTGCCTATATCAGGGATATCCCTTTTCTCCGCCCTTCTTATCATACCTTACCGGCCCTGTTTTAGTGAACGGATCAAATGTCCAATGCATTTCCGTATAGTAAACGAAGTAAATCCGAACACTTAATTTTTCTATTATAATATCCTGTTTCAGCAGATTTATCAAGAAATATCGTATCTGCCCGGGGCAATCGCTTAATACCCTCATAACCCCGGCGGGATATGCTGATCATAAAAAGTTCGGATCTGAGCTTTAGCGCAGCTCACTTGACGAAAAGCAGTTTTTATAGAAAACCTTTCAACCATAATGGTTGAAAGGTTTTCTGTAAGGATCGTTTTCAGTTAGGTGAACCGCTCAAATACTCAGACTATCCCCTGAGCCTTCATTGCGTCGGCCACCTTTAAGAAGCCGGCAATGTTGGCACCGGCCACATAATTACCCTCCATATCGTATTTCTTTGCAGCCTCGTCAAGGTTATGGAAAATATTCACCATGATGCCCTGAAGCTTTTTATCGACCTCCTCAAAGGTCCAGGAAAGCCTTTCCGAGTTCTGGCTCATCTCAAGCGCTGAGGTGGCTACGCCGCCTGCGTTCGAGGCCTTGCCTGGAGCAAAGAGCACGCCGTTCTTCTGCAGATATTCCGTGGCATCCATCGTGGTGGGCATATTTGCGCCCTCGGCCACTGCTATGACGCCGTTTGCGACAAGCGCCTTTGCGTCCTCGATATCCAGCTCATTCTGGGTGGCGCAGGGAAGAGCCACATCACACTTAACGTTCCATACCCCGTGCTCTCCGTTCTTTTTCTCATGATATTCCGCACTCTTTCTTCCCGCGGCATACTCGGAAAGCCTGGCTCTCTTAACCTCCTTGATCTCCTTGAGCAGCTCTACGTCTATCCCCTCAGGATCATATATCCATCCGGTGGAATCAGAGCAGGTAACGACCTTCGCTCCAAGCTGCTGTGCCTTCTGTATCGCATAGATAGCCACGTTTCCGGCACCTGACACCGCAACGGTCATGCCATTTATGTCCTTTCCGTTGCATTTAAGCATCTCCTCCGTAAGGTAAAGCAGCCCGTAGCCGGTAGCCTCCTTCCTTGCAAGAGAGCCGCCGTAGGATAAGCCCTTTCCTGTGAGAACACCCTCATACAGACCGGTAAGCCTCTTATACTGGCCGTACATATAGCCTATTTCCCTGGCTCCGGTACCGATGTCGCCTGCCGGCACATCCGTATCCGCTCCGATATATTTATGCAGCTCCGTCATAAAGCTCTGGCAGAATGCCATTACCTCCCTGTCGGATTTGCCCTTGGGATCGAAATCCGAACCTCCCTTGCCGCCTCCGATCGGAAGTCCGGTAAGGGAATTCTTGAATATCTGCTCAAATCCGAGGAACTTGATGATACCAAGATTTACCGAAGGATGGAGCCTGAGTCCTCCCTTATAGGGACCGATAGCGGAATTGAACTGAACACGGAAGGCGTTGTTTACCTGAACCTGCCCCTTGTCGTCCACCCAGGGAACCCTGAATAAGAGCTGCCTTTCCGGAGTGGTAAGCCTTTCAAGGAGAGCATCCCTCCTGTATTCCTCTTCGTTGGCCTCTATAACCACCCTGAGGGATTCAAGCACCTCCTTAACCGCCTGGTGAAACTCCGGCTGTGCGGGGTTCTTTTCAACTACCGACTGATAAACCTCATCAACATACGACATTTTTCTTTCCTCCTTTTACTTTATAAAGACAGTTCAGCTCCTTAAAAAGACGCCTGAAAAAAGCGCGTCTACCACGCGCCCTTTACAGACGTCTTTGCCTGAACGTTATTATATAACAATTCTTCGGTCATGACAAGCATTTTATACTTCGTTCCCGCTTCCCTTCGATATCCTGCCGATCATAAATATGACCGTAAAGGTAAGCACTATTCCGAAGGGAAGGGATATCCAGGCGCTTCTGGTGACCCCTGCCACGATATAGGTAATGAATGATATAAGCGCGACAGTGACAGCATAGGGAAGCTGGGTGGATACATGACTGACATGATCGCACTGTGCTCCCGCGCTTGCCATGATGGTCGTGTCCGAAATAGGAGAGCAGTGGTCGCCGCAGACCGCACCTGCCATACAGGCGGAGATGGAGATTATCATAAGCTTTGGATCACTGTTCTGAAAAACATTCACAACGATGGGTATCAGGATACCGAAGGTGCCCCATGAGGTACCCGTCGAAAAAGCCAGAAAGCATCCTACCAGGAAGATTATGGACGGAAGGAAATATACAAGTCCTCCTGCGCTCTTCTCCATTATGCCCGCCACATATTCGGGAGCCCCAAGGCTCATTGTCATCTCCTTAAGGGTCCAGGCAAAGGTAAGGATAAGGATCGCGGGGACCATGGCGTTAAAGCCGGCCGGGATCGCCTCCATACATTCCTTGAAGGAGAGCGTCCTTCTGATCAGGTAGAATATTATCGTAATGATGATCCCGAAAATACTGCCCATGGAAAGACCCACCGAGGCATCCGAATTGGAGAATGCCTCTATAAAGGAAGCTCCTTCAAAAAAGCCGCCGGTATAGATCATACAGATCACGCAGCACACTATCAGCGACACTATGGGTATGACAAGATCCGATACCCCGCCGTGCTCTCCTGCCTGTTCTTTTTCTTCCGCCGAGCCCTCGGCTCTTACGGTAAACAGATCGTTGTGAAGAACGGCATTATCCTCAAACCTCTTCATCGGACCGTAATCCACCTTCATGACAATGATAAGGATCATCATCACCACTGTAAGGAGCGCATAATAATTATAAGGAATGGCTCTTACGAAGATGGTAAAGCCGTCCTCTCCCTCCACAAAGCCCGAGACCGCCGCGGCCCATGACGATATGGGAGCGATTATGCAGACCGGAGCCGCCGTCGCGTCGATAAGATAGGCAAGCTTGGCTCTTGAGACCTTATGAGTATCGGTAACAGGCCTCATTACGGAGCCCACCGTAAGGCAGTTGAAATAATCATCTATAAAAATGATAATACCGAGAGCCATGGTCGCAAGCTGCGCGCCCGCTCTTGTCTTTATATGAGACAGCATATACTTCCCGAAGGCCCTTGAGCCTCCGGCCCTGTTCATAAGATTGACAAGGGATCCCAGGACCACAAGAAAGATCAGTATCCCCACGTTATAGCTGTCGGACAGAGAGGCGATAAAGCCGTCATTCAGCACATGATTAAAGGTTCCTACAAAGGAAAAGCCCGAATAAAACATTCCTCCGAAGAGGATGCCCACAAACAGTGAGCTGTAGACCTCCTTAGTGATAAGGGCAAGCACTATCGCAATGACAGGCGGTACCAGTGACCAGAAAGTAGCATACATAGCCGTTACATCCATTTTCATACCTCCTCAAAAGGAACCTTACTATCTTCTTCTGCCGTAGGCGTCCACATAATATTTCCCGTTCTGAACCCTCGTTGAACGCGCAAGGCTGAGCCTGGCGGCAGGATCAGAGGGCTTCGGATCAAAGTAATAGTGTATCTTCTTATTATCCTTAGTGATCGTAAGCCAACCGGATTTCCATGTCCCGTCTTTATTTACATATCTGAAGGTCCTCAGGGTATTATCTAGGTTCCCCGGAACCGAGGCATATACCTTGTTGGCACCGCTCCCGTCAACCTCGGGATTTGAGAGCCATACGGAGGATGCGAGCTCACCGGCTATGACCTTACCGTTATTTGCGTCCTCGTCCGCCTCGGTATAGAAATAATACCTCTTCCCTCCGATCTTCTTTCTGCCGATCGCCAGGTCTCCGGAATGAGGATCCAGATACAGCTTCACCGTCGCGTTCTTCCTGACTCCCGAAGCACTCACCCAGCCCGTCTGGGGCACTCCGTTCTTAAGGTACATTACCCTGTCATCATCCAGATCGTCGGAGGATACCTCAAACAGGCCTGTCGGATAATAGCCCTTCTTCGTATGCCACCCGGTCACAAGCTTCCCGCTCTTATTGTACTCGGTGATCATATTATAGGACTTGCCTTTGCTTCCGCTGTTAAGGCTTGTTACCGTGGCATGACCCTTTTTCAGCCCGTCTCCGAGGACCCCGTCGTCCCCGAAGTTATACCAGGTCTTGCCGACAAGCCGGTATCCCGTGTATTTTTCACCGGTTTTGGTGTCGAAATAATATTTATTCCTGCTGTAATCCTTTATCCACCCGGTCCTTCGTCCTGTACGGCTGAAGCAGTAGGTGATCTCTGCCGGGTCATCGGTGATCGTATGTCTGTCCGACGCTACGAATACCGTTTCCTCCGGAAGCAGCCCGTTCTGATCATAAAAGCGTTCCTTGCCGTTTATATTTACGATACCGGTCACCAGCTCAAAGGAATCGCCGTCATTATAGAAAAATCTGCCGTCATACTTGATGACTTCTCTTTTTTCCTGAAGCTTTCCGTTTGAATCGTAGTCATACAGCTTCTTTTTCGTGCCGCTTACTCCTCCGGTGACAAGGAGGCCGTTTTCTCCGAATCTGAAGGTCTGTCCCCCCACCGACCTGGTATCGTTGACCACCTTATTGCCGGTCGCCTCATCAAAATAGTAATACTCGGTCTTATTGATAGTCTTGACCTCGTAAAAGCCAGAAGCTCTTACCCCGGTTCCGGGATCGAAGTACTGAGTATCCTTGTACCAGCCGGTCACAGCCATACCGTTAAGGGCCTCGTTCCTTCTGCTGCTGTCCATTCCCGTAAGAAGATAATGCTTACCGTCAACGACGATCTCGCCGTATTCCTTGCTTCCTAAATTAACGGCGGTTTCACCCTTTGACTCATCTATACTGTCCTTAAGATAATAGAGCCTTCCGTCGATCTTCTTCAGGCCGGTCTTCTTATTGCCGTTCTGGTCAAAGAAATACCATCTGCCGTCTATCTGGTGCCAGCCTGTCACGGCCTCCCCGGAAACAGGCATGAAATAATGCTCATAGCCGGGGGCATCCCAGCCCGTCTTTATCGCGCCGTACCCGGTCTCGGGGGTAAGGTTTTCGTCATCGTTAAAGCAGTACCACTTGCCGGCGACCTTTGTATATCCCGTGGTGACCCTTCCGTCACTCTTAAGATAGTATCTGAAGCCCCCGTCGTCAAGCCAGCCGGTCTTTCTTTTTCCCGAAGTCCTGTCAAAGAACTGATAATATTTTTTGGTGTTGTTCTTATCCCCGTAGATCGTGGCCTTCGCCCATCCGGCCGCGGTCTCGCCTGACTTTTTATTATAGTAGAGATCGCTCCCCTTCTTTATCCATACGTTTTTCTGTCCTATGATAAAGGTACAGGTCGCTTTGGCCTTTTTATTGGACGCGGAGACCGCACTCACCACGGCTACTCCGTTTTTCTTATGTGCGGTAACTCTCCCGCTGTCATTTACGCTTACTATACTGTTATCGCTGCTCTTCCAGATTATCTTCTGGTTTTTGGCATAGGAGGGGCTGAGCTCGGCGGTAAGCTTTACCGATTCATCATGATCAAGGTTGCATACGCTCTCACTCAGTATGACCTTATCCGCCTTTACCTCCTTTGTATATAACTCATAGCCTTCCCATTTATTCCTGTTTTTGGTGCCTTCCCAATACTTATTGCTGTTGATGCTTATCTTGACCTTCTTAGGGAAGGAGCCGTTATTTGTTTTCTTTGAATAAGCGGTTATCTCGGGCTCGGTCCCCCCCTCAAACATAACGGTGGAAAGCTTCTTTGCCTGCTTAAACGCTCCTTCTCCGATCTTAGTGACGCCCTCAGGTATCACTAACGGCCCCGAAAGCGACTTGCAGCCTGAAAAGGCATAATTTCCTATCCTTGTAAGAGCTCCCGGAAGCACGATCGATGAAACGGATTTACACCCGTAAAAAGCGCAGCTGCCGATCGATGTAAGGTCCGCAGACAGCTTTATCGATTTTATCTGTCCTGCAAACTCGGCCCAGGGCGCCGTGACCTCGGAGGTCGAAAGGGACGGATCACCGTAATCATACATGTCTCCGTAGCCCTCGATAACAAGCTTAAGGTTTCCCTTTTTCCCTGAAAGCATGTAGGTTGCATTGCTTCCGCATTCTCCGGAAAGATTGATCACCTTGCTGTCCGGGGTAAGGGTCACCTCGTTCGACCAGTCACTGCTTCCGATCACCTGAAGGTTATCCGAGATAGCGCGCACCTTCACCTTCCTGCAGCCTGTTCTTAACACCTCATCCGCAAGCTCATAATAGCAGTAAACCGTCCTGAGCTCTGTATATCTGCTCTTATCATACAGCCTTATCTCATAGGTCACCCCGGTTCCGGTTTCCGTATGCTTTGAAGGCTTCCATTCGATCCTGGTAGCGCTCCCGATGCTCTTTTTTATCTTGGGGGCGGTGATCCTGTTTGATTTTGAGGGCTCCTTGAATTTCATGGAGGCGGAAAGGTATTTACCGGTCCTTGTATCGACAGCCCTCACCTCATACTGCCCGTCCTTGGTCAGATATTTATCTCCCGGGAAATAAAATACCCCGTCCGTAAGCTTTCCCTGCAGGTTTCCAAGCTCCTCGGTACCAAGCTTCGTCCCTCCACGGAAGAACACGAGCCTGTATTCTCCGTAGTAATCATTTACGATAAAGCTCACCTCTCCGGTATCGGTCGCCCATTCAAGATTGCTGATGCTGTCGGAGGTCTTATAGGGATCGCTCTGAGCGGTCACGCTCTGTTTATAAGGAGTCTTCTCATCGGGACAGGCTGTTACCTCGAAGAAATAATCATAGGTCCTTATGTCCTTATCCGTCAGCTTCTTTAACTGGCTCAGGAAATCATACCTGCACCCCTCATCCGAGGTGACCTGAACCTTTTTCAGCTCGACTCCGGTCTTTTTGTTGTTGTCCCGCTCACTCTTCTTCCTTCTTAACAGCCTTACAACATAATAACGGGCGTTATCTACAGGGTCCCATCTTGCTACCGTGCCTACCCACGCAAGGCCTCCGGGAGTTGAAAGTATCATGCTTATGGAGCCTGACCGTATCTCGTCGCTGTCCGCGTACTTTCCGTTTCCCACGGCCACTACCGAAAAGGTATAGCCCTCAAGCTCCGTGATGTTAAGTCCCCTTGCGTTTTCAATAAGAAGCGCCGTGGTTTCCTCGGGCTTAAGCTCAAGGGTCTTTACGGCCTTTTCGTCCAGATACAGCACGACCAGATAGCCCGTTGCGTTTTCAACGGGGTTCCAGGAAGCATAGCCCGTAAACTCATTCCGGTCCGTTTCCCATTTGAGACCGGAGGGATTATCAAGCTTATCCGCCTCATAGACGAAGGTCAGCCTTTCGCTCTCCCTGCTCTCAAGGGTCCTGCCCTCATAAGTAAAGGAAAGCTTATAGGAATAATCGGCGCTTTTCTTAAGGTTCCTCAGTATCTTTGAAAAATCGATGGAAAAGGTATAATAATCCTCTCCGTTAAATCTGAAATTGGCCGGATCCTCTTCACCGATAAGATCTCCGATGGTATCGTTAAAATCGGCCACCTCTGTTCCGGTGCTGTCATCTGCCGCATATTCTATAAGCACAAGCTTATACTGCCTGTACTCACCAAGCTTTTCCCTGTCATAGGGAAGGGTAAACTCCGCCCTGATATTTCCGTCTGTTTTAGTATTCCATTCGATATTTCCCGCGGGGATCAGATCAGTCTCTTCGGTATTCTCCAGGGCTACCTCGCCTTCCACAAAGCCGTCCGGATCCTTTGAGGAAAGAAGCTCTGAGCTTTCGCTCTCTCCTTCCTTTCCCTCCGCTGTGCCGGTGACCTGCTGCAGCATCTCACCGCTTACCGAGGCATCTGACGCACCGGCTTCCGGAGAAGACGATGGTACCGGCTTTGCAGCTTCCTCCGCGGGCGAAGGTGACGGCGACGGTACAGGCTCTGCGGCCTCTTCAGTCGGAGCAGGAGTCGGTGAAGGCTCTGCGGTCTCACCTGTGGGAGCAGGAGCCGGTGTGGGCTCCGCGGTCTCACCTGTGGGAGCAGGAGTCGGTGTGGGTTCTGCGCTCTCCTCCGTGACGGCAGGGGTCGGTGTGGGCTCTGCGGTCTCCTCCGTGACGGCAGGGGTCGGTGTGGGCTCTGCGGTCTCCTCCGTGACAGCAGGAGCCGGCTGCCCCTCCTTTTCAGGTACGGGAGTTACCGCTGCTTCCTTTGCGGACTGCAGCGTTGTCTCTGCCGCTTCCCCTCCGCCTTCTGTTCCACTGCCTCCGGATGTGTCGCCTTCAGCCGGGGCTGAAAGCTCTGTCCCCGTCAAAACAGCCTCGGAAACAGGTTCATCTGCACGCAAAATAAGCGTATTATCAGTAAATAATAATACGCAAACCAAAACACCGGCCAGGATCCGCCTGATTCTGTTCATTTAATTACCCCCTTATTGATTACATATAAAAATATGCTGATACATTCCCACAGGTGCCCGGGCTGTAATATGCCCTCTGCGCCGCTCCGCTTATGCCCATGACCGGGATGATGACCCCTCAATCATCGATCCTCTGCCGAAGGAAAAGCTTCGCTGTTCCGTAAAGTGATGTATCATACATCTGTTATTTATACTCCGTTAACATAATAGCCAGAAACAATTTATAAATCAAGAGAAAAATCCAAAAAATAATAATTCTATGTTATAATGTCATCATAGCTCGGCGCAGACAAGGAAATGATTCGTTCGGTCAGCCGAACGAATCGGAATGAACCAGGGTTCATTCCTAAGCGCACGATTTTAAAAAATCGGCGCAGACAAGGAGGTATGAAAAATGTCAAAGCTTGAAACAGAACCCCTCAACATCCTGTGGCATGACAGACGGCGCATCATTTTCGGACTGCCTTGGACCTTTACAAAATACAGCTTTAATGAAGAACGGTTATTTATAGAGGACGGTCTTTTAAGGACCACCGAGGACGAGGTACGCCTTTACCGCATACTTGATCTGAAGCTCTCAAGGACCTTTTTCCAGAAGCTGTTCAATCTTGGGACCATAAAGATCGCCTCTTCCGATAAAAGCCTGAAGAATTTTGAGATAAAGAATATAAAGGATCCGAAGAATGTGAAGGAACGGCTCTCGGAGCTTATAGAGCGCGAAAGGGATGCGAAGCGCGTAGTAAGCCGTGAGATCATGGCCGATCAGGATGAGCTCGATGACGAATATGAATAACGCCTTAAGCCTTACCTTTCGGCTGTAAGGCAGATCGGGCAGGGTGATCATCCCCCTGCTCATAAAAAAGGTGAACGGAACAGCTCCGTTCACCTTTTTTATCCCTTGCCTCCGAAGAAGCCTCTCTTTTTCCTGTCACGGTAGTCATCCGTGGAATGAAGGGAATTCCCCGTCAGCTCATCAAACCTCTTAAGCAGCTCCTTTGCTTCCGAATTGAGCTTTGAAGGAACCTGTACCACAAGGGTCACATAATGGTCTCCTCTTACCTGCTTGTTTCTGAGTGAAGGAACGCCCTTTCCCTTAAGCCTTACCTTGGTATCTGTCTGGGTGCCCGGCTTGACCTCATAGGCCACCTTTCCGTCGATAGTATCTATGAGCACCTCTCCGCCAAGCGCGGCCTGGGCATAGGATATGGGAGCCGATGAGAAGATATCCATATCCTGCCTCTGGAAGATCTCGTGTCTCTGTACGACGATCTCCACAAGCAGATCACCTCTCGGGCCTCCGTTTACTCCCGGCTCGCCCTTTTCCCTGATCCTTACGCTCTGTCCGTTATCAATGCCCGCCGGAATACTGACCTGGATCTTCTTTCTCTCCGTGATATATCCGTTGCCGTGACAATCCGGACACTTATCCTTTACGACCTTTCCTGTTCCCCGGCAGTCAGGACAGGGCTGCACATTCTGTATCATGCCGAACAGCGACTGCTGCGTCATGACCACCTGGCCCTTGCCCCCGCATTTGGGGCACGTCTCCGGAGCCGTTCCCGGCCTTGCTCCGCTTCCGTTGCAGGTCCTGCAGGTCTCCTTAAGATTAAGGTCAAGCTCCTTTTCACAGCCGAAGACCGCTTCCTTAAAGCTGATCCTCACACTGGTCCTTACATTGGCCCCCTTCATGGGCCCGCTATATGAACTGCCCCTTCTGCTTCTTGAGCCTCCGAACAGATCACCGAACAGGTCGCCGAACAGATCCGTGAAATCCATGGAACCGAAATCAAAGCCCTCAAAGCCGCCCGCTCCTCCGTTTTCAAAGGCCGCATGACCGAACTGGTCATACTTACGCCTCTTCTCCGGGTCGCTCAGGACCGCATAGGCCTCGCTTGCTTCCTTGAACTTTTTTTCCGCCTCCGGATTATTCGGATTCATGTCCGGATGATATTTCTTGGCCAGCACCCTGTATGCTTTTTTCAGAGCCGCGTCATCCGCGTTCTTGTCAACGCCTAAAACCTCGTAATAATCTCTTTTAGTCTCTGCCATGTTTTCAACCGTTCCTTACACAGGAAAGCCTCTTCACAGAGGCTCTCCGTAAATCTCTGAATAGCCCGCCAGAGGCCCTAAGGGCCTCTGTGCCGACATCAGATCATATCCTTTATGATATTGCCGCCTGTATTTTTCGTGATCAGGCGTATTTTTGAGGCCTTATACCTCTTTGTAATCTCCGTCCACTACATCATCACCGTAGGAGCTGCCTGAGGAACCAGCGTTTCCGCTCATTCCGCCCATGTTCATATTGCTCATGTCAGGACCCGCTCCGGCACCCTGGGCGCCTGCCTGGGCATTCTCATACATCTTTTCAAACAGCTTCTGGGCACTCTGCATGGCCTTCTCCTGGGCAGCCTTCAGCTCTACCACCTGCTCCTCGGTCATGTTCTCGGCATCAGCCTTGTTCGCAAGCTCCTTCAGGTTATTGAGCTCAGCCTCCACATTGGCCTTATCCGAAGGATCAAGCTTATCGCCTACCTCCTCAAGAGCCTTCTCCGTCTGGAATACAAAGGAGTCGGCATCATTCTTCGCGTCGATCGCTTCCTTACGCTTCTTGTCCTGAGCCTCATATTCCGCGGCTTCCTTAACAGCCCTGTCGATCTCGGCATCCGACATGTTGGAGCCGGAGGTTATGGTAATATGCTGCTCCTTCCCGGTCCCGAGATCCTTTGCGGATACATTTACGATACCGTTGGCATCTATATCGAAGGTAACCTCTATCTGGGGAACACCTCTCCTTGCCGGAGGTATACCGTCGAGCCTGAACTGTCCGAGAGACTTGTTATCCCTTGCGAACTGTCTCTCACCCTGTACAACGTTGATATCAACAGCGGTCTGATTATCTGCCGCGGTCGAGAATATCTGGCTCTTCTTTGTAGGGATCGTGGTATTTCTTTCGATGAGCCTCGTAGCTACGCCGCCCATGGTCTCGATCGAAAGCGAAAGCGGTGTAACATCGAGAAGGAGGATCTCACCTGCGCCCGCATCTCCCGCAAGCTTTCCGCCCTGGATACATGCTCCGAGAGCCACGCACTCATCAGGATTCAGATTCTTCGAGGGTTCCTTGCCAGTAAGCTGTTTAACCTTTTCCTGTACCGCAGGGATCCTTGTGGAGCCTCCTACGAGAAGGACCTGTCCCAGCTCTGAGGCTGTAATGCCCGCATCCTTAAGAGCATTCTGTACAGGTACCGTGGTCATCTCAACCAGGTCATGGGTAAGCTCGTCGAACTTTGCCCTTGTCAGGTTCATGTCAAAGTGCTTGGGGCCCTCGCTCGTAGCCGTGATGAAGGGAAGGTTTATGTTTGTGGTAGTGGCGCTGGAAAGCTCCTTCTTGGCCTTCTCCGCCGCTTCCTTGAGCCTCTGCAGGGCCATCTTATCATTTGAAAGGTCTACACCCTCGTTCTTCTTGAACTCCGCAAGCATGTAATCAGTGATCTTCTGGTCGAAGTCATCGCCGCCGAGCCTGTTGTTTCCGTTTGTCGCAAGAACCTCGATAACACCCTCGCCGATCTCGATGATGGAGACATCAAAGGTGCCGCCGCCGAGGTCGTATACCATTATCTTCTGTTCCTTTTCGTTATCAAGACCGTAGGCCAGCGCCGCAGCAGTAGGCTCGTTGATTATACGCTTTACATCAAGGCCGGCGATCTTTCCGGCATCCTTTGTAGCCTGTCTCTGGGAATCGTTGAAGTATGCGGGAACGGTAATGACAGCCTCCGTTACCTTCTCTCCCAGATAGCTTTCCGCATCAGCCTTAAGCTTCTGAAGGATCATTGCGGAGATCTCCTGGGGAGAATACTTCTTGTCCCCGATCTGTCTCCTGTAATCGGAGCCCATCTCTCTCTTTATTGAGGAGATCGTGTTATCCGCGTTGGTGACAGCCTGACGCTTTGCAGGCTCTCCCACAAGCCTTTCACCGTTCTTTGTGAAAGCCACTACCGACGGTGTCGTCCTTGCTCCCTCTGTATTTGCTATAACTGTAGGCTTGCCGCCTTCCATAACAGCTACACAGCTGTTGGTAGTTCCAAGATCAATACCTATTATCTTACTCATGGTCATTCCCTCTCTTTCTATATTTACTCTGCTGTCATAACATCTATTTAATATGGTCATTCCCTTTTGCGGGGCAACTCAAACCATTTACCTGGAAATTACGGGAAGCGCAACTGTCCGTTTCCCTCTATTCAACCACTGAGACCATCGAATGTCTTACCACCGAATCCCTGTACATGTATCCCTTAAGCATTTCCTGCGCGACGATGCCGCTCTCATACTCATCGCTTGCGACCTGCATGACCGCGTTATGGAAATTCGGATCGAATTCCTTTCCCACACATTCTATCGGTGTCACTCCGAGGCCCTCAAGCTCTGTGAGAAGCTGCTTGTATATCTTTCTCATTCCCTCGGTGAAGGGTGAATCCTTTTCATCCTCGGGAACACTGTCAAGCCCTCTCTCGAAATTATCTATAACCGGAAGGATCTTTTCGATGACCGATCTGGCTCCCATCTCGTACATTGAGGATTTTTCCTTCTCCGTACGTTTCCTGAAGTTCTCGAACTCGGCCATCTGTCTCTTTACCCTGTCGGTCAGCTCCTCGATCTTTTCATCTCTCTTATCCTTTTTGTCCTTCTTCCACTTGAAGCCCTTTTTCTTTTCCTCCGCCGGCTCTTCTTTCTCTCCCTCCGCTTCTTCCTTTTCCGGGGGCTCCTCACCGTCCTCGGGGGACTCCTCGTCTTCCTCGCTCAGAGCCTCTTCCTTCTCCGGTGCATCGCTTTTTTCTGTATCATTTTCCTTCGCGGTGTCCTCCTCACCGCCTTCCTCCCCGGGCGCTTTTGCTTTTGCTTCCTCCGCGCTCTTATCCGAAGCACCTTCTATGGTGTTTTCTGAAGCCGCTTCCTTCGTTTCGGTATTTTCATCCTCTATAACTACCCTTGTCATATGGTTCACTCCCTTTTGTATAATATATCAAGCTGGTTTGTAAGAGCATTCAGCGTATCCACGACCTTTCCGTAGTCCATACGCTTCGGCCCTATGATGCCTATCGTTCCCTGCATCCCCTCCTCCAGCTCATAGGTCGCAGTCACAACACTGCAGTCCTTCATGTTCTTGACCGGCGATTCCTCGCCGATATAGATCTGTATCCCCTTGTGGTCGCCGCTGTTTGAAAGAGTCTCGTAAACGATATCCGACAGCTGCTTCTTCTCCTCAAAGGCTGTTATGATCTCGCTTGCCTTCTCATGATCCGCAAGCTCCGGATATTTGAAGATATTATTCGCACCGCTGGTATAGATCTCAAGATCCTCATCACCCTTTATGGCCTCCGCAACGGCATCTATGACATTTGAGATGAACTCGCTGTGTATCCCTGCCTGCTCCTTCATCCTCGCGATCATTCCGAGATTTATCTCTTCTATGGTAAGGCCGTTCATGTTAGTGTTCAGAAGGATGTTCAGCTTAAGCAGGGTCTCGTCGTCAAGCTCCATATCGACGTCAATGATGTGGTTCTTGATTATATTTCCCTCCACCACGATAACGACAACTATCTGTTTCTCGTTCATCCTTGAGAGCTGCAGGAACTTAAGCTTGTTCCTGTGGTACTGCGGAGCGGATATCATCGCCGCATAATTCGTGTTTACGGAAAGGGATCTGGCCACCTGCTTAAGGACCCGCTCCATCTTGTCCGCCTTCTCGATAAGGATCTCCTTCATCTCATTCACTTCCCTCTCCTTATCGGCCATAAGCTGGTCGACATAGAAGCGGTAGCCCTTATCGGAGGGTATCCTTCCGGAGGAGGTATGAGGCTGGATTATATAGCCCATATCCTCAAGGTCTGACATCTCGTTCCTTATAGTGGCGGAGCTCAGGTTTAAGTCCGTATATTTGGAAATGGTCCTGGAGCCCACCGGATCTCCCGTTTCCAGATAGGTCTTTATGATAGCGTATAAAATCGTTTTCTTTCTATCGCTCAGTTCCATGGTCTCTCACCCTCCGGCTCCTCATCCGGATCTTGTTGTTAGCACTCAACTAAGTAGAGTGCTAATATCTATGTAATAAAATACCACCCATCGGGTGGCATGTCAACACCTAATTAAAGATTTTCATTTAAAAAATCAAATACTTCTTTTTCATATCTGTCAGGGTCCACAAAATAGGCCTCTCCGTGCCCCGCATCCTCCGCCTCATATATTCCTTTTTCGGACGGGCAGGCCTCAAAAAGGGCCCTGACCATTTCCGTATTTACGAAATTATCCTTTGAGCCGTGGATGAAAAAGACCGGAAGCCTCGTTTTCCTTATCTGCGTAAGCGCGGAGGCCTCCTTAAAGTCATAGCCCGCTCTGAGCTTTGAAAAAAAGCTGGCAGTATATATGAGCGGAAATTCGGGTATATGAAAAAGATATTCTGCTTCATCCGAGAAAATGTCCCAGACAGACGAATAGCCGCAGTCCTCCACGACAGCCTTCACATTCCCGGGGAGGTCTTCACCTGCTGTCATCATGGCTGCCGCCCCTCCCATCGAAACGCCGTAAAGCACTATCCTGCTTGAGGGATCCCGTTCCGTGATAAGCCCGATCCATTTCATGATATCCTTCCTGTCTAACCACCCCATTCCCACATAGCTGCCCTCGCTCTCTCCGTGGGCGCGAAGATCAGGGGTCAGGATATTATAGCCTCTTTTGGCATAGGGAAGGACATAGTCGTACATTGCCTGACGTTTGCCGGTATACCCGTAGCCGTGAAGGGCGATCACCCATAAGGAGGAATCCGGGTCTGTAATAAATATATCACCCTTGAGCCTGAGACCGTCGTCAGAGATCACACAGGCCTCCGTCCTTTCGGCCGTATCAAGCCATTCCTTCCTTTTGTCCCGTATAAGCCTTCGGTTTTCATCCACCGTCCTCTGCGATTCCTTACTGGTCACCGGGTCGGGAACGATCTCGCTCCTTACCTCCTTCGGCCTTTTTATCGCAAAGGATACAAGAAGATTGCCCGCAATGATATCCGCTGCTATGAGCAGCAATACCGCTATATAAACTGCCCTTAAAAAACCGGTCCTTCTTCTCAAGCTCTTTTACCGCTTTCCATGCCGTAATCTGCGCCGGCCTCCTATACTTCACCGGTGAGGCTTTCCCTGAAGGCCTCCATAAGCTCCGTAAGGTCCTTAAGGGTTTCGATCTCATTAAGCCTTACCCTCAGCCTTGCCGCGTGCCTCATCCCGCTCAGATACCAGCCCGCGTGCCTGCGCATTTCCCTGATCCCGGTGTATTCTCCCTTAAAATCTACCAGCGCCCCGGCGTGCCTTTCGAGCATATCTATAACCTCTGAGGGTGACGGCTTTTCATAGCCCCCGTCCTTCGCATTCAGCTCCCTGAATATCCAGGGATTGCCCATGGCGGCCCTGCCTATTGCCACCGCGTCACATCCGGTGCAGCTCATCATATGCTCCGCCGACTTAAGATCCCTTACATCGCCGTTTCCTATTACGGGGACAGACAGCCTTGCCTTGACCGCGGCTATCACCTCAAGATCCGCTTCTCCGGAGTAATACTGCTCCCTTGTCCTTGCGTGCACGGTAACTGCCTTCGCCCCGCTTTCCTGGGCTATGCGGGCTATCTCGCAGGCATTGACATGCTCATCGTCAAACCCCTTCCTTATCTTGACCGTAACAGGCTTTTTTATGGAGCGCGCCACACTCTCTATTATCCTTCCGGCAAGCACGGGGTCCTTCATAAGAGCCGATCCCTCACCGTTGTTTACCACCTTGGGCACAGGACAGCCCATATTGATGTCCAGTATATCAAAGGGCTCAGGCTCGATCCTCTTTGCGATCTCTCCCATTATCACGGGATCGGACCCGAAAAGCTGGAGGGACACAGGATGCTCCTGCTCTCCCAGGCGCATAAGCTCCCGGGTGTTTTTATTATTATAAAGAATGGCTTTGGCGCTTATCATCTCCGTGCATACGAGCCCCGCTCCCATTTCAAGCGCCAGCAAACGAAAAGGCAGGTCGCTTACGCCTGCCATCGGTGCCAGTATCCATGGATTTTTAAGCTCTGTATCACCTATTTTTATCATATATCAGTCTCAGCCCGGTAAGAGTAAGCTCGGGATCATAGTCGTTTATCTTATCCGTCTCGCTGCTGATGAGCCTTCCGAGCCCGCCTGTCGCCACCACCTTAAGCTCCTTAAAGCCGCTCTCCCGCTTTACGGCATCGATGATATACTCTGTCTGCCCTATCTGACCGTACATTAACCCTGCCTGCATGCTAGAGATCGTATCCTTTGCCAGGATGGAGGCAGGCTTTTTTATCTCGATCTCCGGAAGCTTGGCGGTATCCTCCCACAGAGCCTTTGCCGAGATCCTTATCCCCGGCGCGGTGATGCCAGCGATAAACCTCCCGTCCTCGGTTATAAGATCATAGGTGGTTGCCGTTCCGTAATCGATCACAAGCACGGGGCCGCCGTATATCTCATAAGCCGCGACCGCATCGACGATCCTGTCGGCTCCTATCTCCCGCGGATTGGGCGTGTCTATCCTTATGCCGGTCCTGAGCCCCGGGCCCACCGTAAGGGGCTTAATTCCCATATATTTGAGTATACCGTTCGTCAGGGAATGCATCACGGCGGGAACCACGCTTGCAATGATCGCGCCGTTTACCTCCTCGTCCCGTGCCTCCTTTTCCTTCCCCAGAAGCTCTGTGATCAAAAGCCCGTACTCGTCTGAGGTACGCGGAAGCTTGGTAGTTATCCTGAAGGTGGTGATAAGCTCCTTCTTTTTGAATACACCTACGGTAATATTAGTATTTCCAACATCAACTGCGAGGATCATTTATTATCTCCATTGTCTTCAGAGAACTTTCCCATAACCTTGTAATACAGCTCCAGAGCTTCAAAAAGGTCCTGCCTTTTTCTGCGGACCTCCTTTATAAGAAGGGCGCTTCCTATTTCATCATACAGCAGATCGTTCTCGTCCGCATCCGTCTCAAGCACCAACTCGCCCTCCTCATTAAAGCCGATGGTAAAGACTCCCCCGATCTCCTCCGTAAACAATACGCATATGATATGAAGCTCATCCCTTACGGACTTTGGAAGCCCGTTAAAGTCCTCATTGAAATAATATTTTTTTTCGTAAGCGTTAGCGCCGCAGATAACGGTCTTTTCTTTCATAAGCTGAAGGATCACCGATCCTTATAATAACGAGTATACGGATACAAACACAAGTATCACCGTAAATACCGCATATATATACCTTGTGGGCGTACACAGCTTAAAGCCCTTGTATACATTCATGGCCGACAATACCAGGGCCAGGATGAAAATGACCCTTATGAGGCCCTCAGCCTCTGCAATGAAAGCGACCGCGGTAAGCACGATAACGGCAAGTCCGATAAGCGTACTCAGGATGTCGATGTAAAAGCTTTCCTTCCTTATTATATTCCTGATATAGGCCTTTGCCTCCCTGTACATGCACTTACCCAAGCGTAGCCGCGATCACGGCCTTGATCGTGTGCATGCGGTTTTCAGCTTCATCGAAAACGACATCCGAGTATTTCTCAAATACCTCATCTGTCACCTCCATGTCGGTGATGCCGTACTTCTCATAGATCTCCCTTCCGATCTCGGTCTTAAGATCATGAAAGGCAGGCAGGCAATGGAGGAAAATGGCGTCCTTTCCGGCCCTGTCCATAATATCCGCCGTCACCTTGTACGGAGTGAGATCCCTTATCCTCTCTTCCCATACCGCTTCAGGCTCTCCCATGGATACCCACACATCGGTATAGATGATATCGGCACCCTCTGCCGCTTTTAAAGCATCCTCCTCAAAGGACAGCTCCGCTCCCGACTCCCTTGCAAAGGCCTCGCATTCCTTTATAAGAGCGCTGTCCGGAAAATATTTTTTAGGAGCAGCAGCGGTAAACCTCATGCCCATCCTGCTGCAGGCTATCATAAGAGAATTTCCCATATTATAGCGGGCATCCCCCATGTATACAAGCTTTCTTCCCTTTATCTCTCCAAGCCGCTCCCTTATAGTGAGCAGATCTGCCAGCATCTGGGTAGGGTGATACTCGTTTGTGAGCCCGTTCCATACCGGAACCCCGGCATATTTTGCAAGCTCCTCCACTAACTCCTGACCGTAGCCTCTGTATTCGATCCCGTCATATATCCTTCCTAAGATCCTGGCGGTATCGGCTATGCTTTCCTTTTTGCCTATCTGGGATACCCTTGGATCGAGATAGGTGGTGCCTATCCCCATATCATGGGCGGCGATCTCAAAGGAGCAGCGGGTTCTCGTGCTTGTTTTTTCAAATATGAGCGCTATGTTCTTTCCCTTATATACCCTGTCAAAGATGCCTCTCTTTTTTTTGTCCTTAAGCTCGGCTGCCAGATCCAGAAATTCATATATCTCAGCCTGAGTAAAATCCTTAAGTGTTAAAAAATTTCTTCCTTTTAAGCTCACTGATGCTCCTTCCTGTCAATCGGGCAGGGAAGCTGTAACCGCCCCCTGCCTGCCCGCCGGTCAGCCCTGCCGGCGCCTTCCTATAAGCGGCTTTTCGATAAAACAGGATGACTGACCAATCAGCCACCCTGCATGCTTACGATCATTTACCAGAAAACATGATTTCCCACAACGATTCCGGCGTGCCCGGATCTGACGCTTCTGAAGGACGTGGCATTTCCGACGTAGGAAACACCGCCTATCGCATCCGATGCCGCCGAAATACATGAAGCCTTCGGACCGTTCTGGTATACCTGAGCGACCATTCCGCTGCCCGCCGGCCCGAACTGGCTTTTTGCGTATATCACCGAATAAATACTTGAGCCATACCTCCCGGTCATAAGCCTGTTCATAACGACATTGCCTATAGCCACCTGTCCTTCGTAGGGCTCATATCCTCCCTCGCACTGGATAAGTGCCGCAAGGAGCCTTACATTGTCTACCGACGACGGGTCAGGAGACGCACCCGGTGAAAAGCCTCCCGAAGAGCTGCCGGAGCCTGCTCCGGCCTTCGATCCTTCACGGACTGCATATTCCTGCTCCTTCCTCTGTACCTTCTCCCTTTTCCTGATAGCCTCCATGCTTTCTCCGTATGGAAGCTCTGATTCGACGGAAACATATTCCGCGGCCACATAGCACTCTGTTCCGTCTGAATACTCTGCCTTCAGCCAGTCTCCGTTCCTTTCGATGACCTCGATCTTGTCGCCCTCGGCCAAAAGTCCCAGAACAGTCGCGTCCCCCGAGGGCTCTGTCCTTACCCTGAGGCAGGAGGTAAGCGACGTTCCCGTCATACTGACCACGGTCCCGGCAAGCTCAAAAGCCTCTTCCCCAAAGAGGAGATAGTCATCCCTTACATAACCCGTGACCGCTCCCGTTTTAAGCTTCGTCCAGCCGTTTGACCGCTCCAGTATCTCGCCGCCGCATTCCTTATATAATTTTCCCACTATCACCGCCTCCTCCGAGGGCTCCTCCCTTATATTGACAGCCTCCATTACATTGGCCATCACCAGCCTTTCAGCCTCTATCCCCGCGATGACCCCCTCAGGGGCTTCATCCCGAAAAAGGGACGTCTCCTCTTCTTCAGACGTGATATTATCTACCGTAAGCAGTACGGTAGGTACCTTCTTATTAATCTCGGATTCTGTGAGCATCATTCCGACCCCGGTTTTTTTTATTTCTATCCCGGTTCTGTCTTCATCAGCAAACAGGTCCGATATGTTTGCGATATCTGCGTAAACATTATGCATACTCCCCACACCCCCTGCGATCGCAGCAACCCCCGCTGCCGCAGCAAGTAAAGTATGCAGTTTCTTCATGACACGCTCCCTGAAGCTTTAGATACCTTCCTCCTAAATGTTTCAAAATTGTTACATTCCGGTGTTATTGTACCAGACAGACGTGTATTTGTCAAACCGCAACCCATAACACACAGGGCAATCGCTTAATACCCTCATGGCCCTGAAGGGATATACAGATCATAAAAAGCCCGGATCTGAGCTTTTGCGCAACTCACTTGACAAAAAGTGATTTTTATGGAAAACCTTTCAACCCTGTTTGAGCTCGCGTACTGAATTTCCTCGATAACTGTGAAGCGAGTTGT
>DFEA01000051.1 GCA_002368575.1 Lachnospiraceae bacterium UBA3814
GACAGGAAAGGAATATCCTGTTCCGGTATGCCTATGGGTATTCTGAGGCATTGATATTCCGAAGTATTGCGTCTCAAGAATCTTTTGGCAGATACAGTAAGAGCTCTTGAAAATCAGAGCATTTCGGAATACTATATTTAAAGCTCAGGGGAAGTATCCTGTACTGCACTGCACTCATCATATGCGATCGGAGATGGTGCGCTGGCCATGACGCTCGATGCGGCGGAGAAGGCGCTTAAGCAGACGGGACCCCATGATTTCCGGGATGCCATTACGCATCTGCAGGTAGTTGACCGGGCGGATATCCCCCGCATGGCAAAGCTGGGCATTGTGGCTTCGACTGATCCGCACTGGTTCGATATGGGGCCTGATTATTTCGGTATGTTGGCAGCTGTTCTTGGAGAGGAACGCGCCGAGCATCAGCTTCCGATGAAGTCCTTCTTCGATGCGGGCGTTGTTGTTACCTCCGCCAGTGGCTATCCCGTTACTGACCCGGCATATCCGCTGATCGGTATGCAGAAGGGCATTCTCCGCCAGCAAGGAAGCGGATCTGGTCGTACTCGGAACAGACATTACCGCCTGCGACCCGGAGCATATTCAGAATGCCCCCGTGCTTGGCACCATGGTGGGCGGTGAATGGGGCTATACCCGCGGGTAAATATGACTGAAGCCGCCGGGCCGGAAAAAGCCTCCCGGGGCATGATACGACAGATAATAAAGACAGGACAAAAGTTGATCATGGATAAGTACGAACAGCCCGGAAGTATAGAAGTAAGAGGGGCCAGGGTTCATAACCTGAAAAATATAGACGTGGACATCCCTTTACACGGCATTACCGGGATTGCCGGAGTATCCGGCTCGGGAAAATCGTCCCTTGCGCTGGGCGTCATATATGCGGAGGGGTCAAGGAGGTATCTGGAATCCTTATCCACTTATACGAGAAGGCGGATGACCCAGGCGGCAAGAGCTGACGTGGACGAGGTCCTTTACGTGCCGGCAGCTCTTGCCCTGCACCAGAGACCAGGAGTTCCCGGAATACGATCGACATTCGGTACGGGTACTGAGCTTCTCAACAGCCTCAGGCTCATGTTTTCAAGGCTTTCATCACACCGGTGCCCTAACGGCCATTATGTGAAGCCCGGATTTCAGGTCGCGGGAATGCAGGAGATCGTCTGCCCGGAGTGCGGTGAACATTTTTACGGGCCCGGAGCCGAGGAGCTTGCGTTCAACTCGCAGGGAGCCTGTAAATGCTGCGGCGGAACCGGTACTGTCAGAACAGTTGACAGGAGTACGCTTGTCCCGGATGAAAACCTCACCATCGATGACGGAGCGGTCGCGCCATGGAATTCCCTGATGTGGTCACTCATGACGGATGTATGCCGTGCCATGGGTGTCAGGACCGACGTGCCATTTAAGGAGCTGACCGAAAAGGAAAAGGAAATCGTCTATGACGGGCCGATGGAGAAAAAGCACATCTTTTACCGACCGAAAAAAGCGGATACAGCTACGGCAGGAGAAATGGATTTTACATATTACAGCGCAACTGCCACAGTACTTAACGCCTTAAATAAGGTAAAGGACGAGAAGGGAATGAAGAGGGTCGAAAAATTCCTCCGGGAAGAGACCTGTCCCGAATGTAAGGGTACCAGGCTGTCGGAAGAGGCAAGAGCTCCCAGACTCATGGGCATCTCCCTTGCAGAAGCTTGTGAGATGACGCTTAAGGAATCCATGGAATGGGTGAAAAAAGTGCCGGCATCACTGCCGGAAGAAATGCGCCCCATGGCGCAGAGCATCTGCGAATCCTACCTCGAGGTGGCAGCAAGGCTTATGGAGTTGGGACTTTCCTATCTTACCCTGGACAGAGCGTCCTCTACCCTGTCCACAGGGGAGCGCCAGAGAATGCAGCTTGCCCGCGCCGTAAGAAACCGGACGACGGGAGTGCTGTATGTACTGGATGAGCCCTCCATCGGGCTGCATCCGGCCAATATCGTCGGGCTTAACGGAGTCATGCATGATCTGGTAAAGGACGGGAATTCCGTACTTCTTGTTGATCATGATACACAGATCCTGAAGGAGTCTGACTGGCTGATAGAGATGGGCCCTGAAGCCGGGGCAAAAGGCGGAAGGGTGATCGCTGAGGGAACCATACAGGACATTGAGAAGAACAAAGCGTCCGTTATCGGAAAATATCTGTCAGATCACTGTACGGAAGATGATCGTACAGCACGCCGGGAGGCATTTTCCGATGGCACCATCCTTATGGAGACGGACCGGATCCATACTGTAAAGCCTCTGTCGGTAAAGATCCCGAGGAAAAGGCTCAATGTCATCACGGGGGTCTCGGGCTCGGGAAAGACAACTCTGATATTGGAAAGCCTCATACCGGCACTCGACGCGGTATGCAATGATAAGAAGCTCCCGGAACACATAAAAAGGATCGAGGCAGAAGGAATAAAGCATGTAAAGCTGATCGATGCCACGCCTATAGGGATAAATGTCCGTTCAACGGTGGCAACCTACGCAGGCGTGCATGATGAGCTCAGAAAGATATTCGCAAGGACGAGGGATTCAAAGGAATACGGATACAAGGCCGGGGATTTTTCGTATAATACGGGAGCCCTTAGGTGTCCGGTCTGTGACGGAACGGGAGAGATATCCCTTGACGTACAGTTCCTTCCCGACGTTGACGTACCCTGCCCTGAATGCAGGGGAGCCAGATATTCCAAAGACGCAAAGAGGGTACGGTATAAGAACAAAGCGGGCTTGGAAAGGACTCTTCCCGAGATCATGGCAATGGACGTAAATACGGCCCTGGAATTCTGTAAGGATATGAAGACTGTCAGACCAAAGCTTGAAACCCTGCGTGATCTCGGATTGGGTTACCTTACCCTTGGTGAGGAGACCCCGGGCCTTTCCGGAGGTGAAGCACAGCGGCTTAAGCTGGCATCGGAAATGGGAAGAGCGCAGGACGATTCTGTTTTTGTTTTTGATGAGCCAACGATCGGACTTCATCCGAAGGACGTGGAAACACTGCTGAAGGTATTCCGCACACTGATCGAACATGGAGCCACGGTCATCGTCATCGAGCATGATCTTGACGTGATAAGAAATGCGGATTACATCATCGACATGGGACCCGGAGGAGGCGAAGAAGGCGGCAGGATCATAGCCTGCGGTTCACCTGAAGAGGTAAGGAAATGCAAGGACAGCATCACGGCAAGGTTCATATGATTCCTGAATCTTTTACTGGGGCAGGCCGTTTTTAACAGAGGTGAACAGCCGCTTTACCAGAAAGCGGAATGGCTCATCTGTGCCGGAGGCTTTATAGTGAACGACAAATTATTTTTGTCGTTCACTATAGAACCGAATGATTCGCGTATCTGAGCAAGAAATTTTTCTGCGATCGGAGTAAACGACGGGTATTTATTCCATATCAGATACAATTCCGATGTCTGTCTGGGAGATAATGGCCTGAAAACAAGCCTGCTTTCTTCGGAACAGTCAATCAGGTGTTTGAAGGTAAGAAGGATCCCAAGTCCCTCTTTTGCAAACATTGAGCCGTTATAGGACAGACGGAAGGAACCTTCCAGATGAAGGCTTTCAAACAGATCCCCTGCCCAGTTGGGGATCTCATTGTTCCAGCTTTGCTCAGAGCAGAACAGGGGCTGACCGATCAGGTCCTTTGCCCTGACAGCCTTCTTTGCGGCAAGCGGATGGTCCGCAGGCATAACAGCCCCCCAAAGGTCGGCCTCCGGAAATTTTATATAATCATATTTAGCTGCGTTTGGCTTCTCGCACAGAACCGAAAAATCAAGTAATCCTTTATCAAGCTTTTCCGTTACCTGTTCCGTGTCTCCGCTGGTTATATGATAGGTAAATCCGGGATACCGTTTTTTTAATTTATGGATCTCCTTTGCAAGGTGTCGTATCTGATAGCTTTCTGCCAGACCGAAATAGATATCTCCACCGGTGATATCGTCAAGGGTGATGAATTCCCGCTCTATCCGGTCAGCCATGGCGATAAGGTCTTCCGCACGGTCGCGAAGGAGCATACCCTCATCGGTCAGGGATATGCTGAAGCTGTGGCGTGTGAACAGCTTTTTGCCCAATTCATCTTCAAGTGATTTTAATGCTTTTGACAGTGTAGGCTGCGTGACATGAAGTATGTCCGCAGCCCTTGTCATATTTTCTTCTCTCGCAACCGCAAGAAAATATCGCAGGCTTTTGATCTCCATATCATAAATCCGAATGTAGTGTTCAGGGCTTCGTGAAATTCCAATTTGGAATATCATGATATTCATTATATTCATTAGCGGGGAAAACGTCAAGCGGTTACAATAAGCCTGCGAGGCAGGATATATGGAGATAAAAACACTGATCGACAACCTTACAGACACCGGATGCTCCGCAGAGGGCATTACGAGAGCAGCGGCTCTCTATGAGGCAAAGGAAGCGGATGCCCTTGTCAGGCATCTCCGTAAATGCAGATGTGATCTTGTGGAGGAGATGCATAACAGCCAGAGAAGGGTTGACCTGATGGACTACCTGATACGGCAGGTA
>DFEA01000064.1:0-14444 GCA_002368575.1 Lachnospiraceae bacterium UBA3814
GGAGCGGTCTTCTCAAAGGAGCTTGCAGAACGCTTTTCACGGGCCGTTATAGACGACATAAAGCCAAGAGACTCATGGCGGGCAAGCAGGGCCTTCAGGCAGCATATCGCGGTGGAAATGGCAAAGCGCGCTCTTACGAGGGCATATGAGCTTGCAGGGGGTGAAACTCATGAGCAGACAGTATAAGCTGGTACACTGTACGATCAACGGAAAAGAGGTCGAAAAAATGGTGGATGTCCGCGCTTCGCTGACCGATATGCTGCGCGATGATCATAACCTGACATCCGTCAAAAAGGGCTGTGAGGTCGGAGAATGCGGGGCCTGCACAGTGCTAATAAACGGGGAGGCCTTTAATTCCTGTATTTATCTGGCGATCTGGGCGGAGGGAAAAAGGATAGATACCCTGGAGGGGCTACTGTCTCCCGACGGGAAGCTCAGTGACATACAGGAGGCATTTATCGAAGAAAACGCTATCCAGTGCGGGTTCTGCACACCGGGCTTCATAATGACTGCGGCTGAGATCATGAACACCGGCAGGTTCTTCTCGGAGGATGAGCTGAGAAAGCTGCTTTCGGGACATCTGTGCCGCTGTACGGGCTACGAGAACATCCTGCGTGCCGTCAAAAAAGTCATGTACAGAAGGCTTGGCAGGGAAAGCGCTTCCTGAGCCTGCTTTATGGGAGGGGCCTTTCGGAAATGCTTTTAACTGCGGCTGCGGCCCTGTCGATCTCAGCTTCTTCAGTAAAGCAGGAAAAGCTGAAACGAACGGCTCCCTGGGCTTTGGTTCCGAGGGCCCTGTGAAGAAGCGGAGCGCAGTGCAGTCCCGGGCGCGTTGCTATCCCGAACTCATCCGACAGTATCCCGGAGACAAGTCCCGAATCCAGATCCCGGACATTGAGGGAGACTATGCCCGCATGCTCTCCTTCAAAGTCTCCATATACCGTTATTCCGGGAATTCCCCTTACCTTTTCGTAAAACCGCAGGGTGAGCAGGGCTTCCCTTTCCGAGATCACGTTAAGGCCCTTTGAAGCAATAAAATCAACAGCCGCAGCCAGTCCTGCGATGCCTGGGCTGTTTAAGGTACCTGCCTCCAGACGCGCAGGATACCGGTCAGGCTGTCTGCAGAGACTGCTCTGCACCCCGGTGCCGCCGGACTTAAAGGGCTTTATATCAACACCCTCACGGATGCAGATGCCTCCGGTCCCCTGAGGGCCGAGCAGTCCCTTATGCCCTGTAAAGCACAGGACATCTATGCCGTGCTTCTGCATATCGACCTTTCGGGTCCCGGCTGTCTGAGCCGAATCGACTGCAAACAATGCATTATGAGAATGAGCAATCTGAGCTATACGGCTGATATCGAGGACATTGCCGGTAAGGTTTGAGGCATGGGTACAGACGACAAGCTTCGTTTCGGGGCGCATCAAACGCTCAAAATCGGAATAATCCACTAAACCCCTGCGGGATGAAGACACAAGGTCCACGGCTACGTTTCGCTCCTCCCTTAGCCTGCAGAGGGGACGAAGGACGGAATTGTGCTCAAGCTCCGTGGATATCACATGATCCCCGGCTTCAAGGAGACCGGAAAGGACTATATTAAGGGATTCGGTGATATTTGAGGTAAATATCACATGATCGGGCCGGGTGCAGTTGAAAAAGGCTGCAAGCCTTTCCCTGGCTTCATATACAGTACGCGAGGCATTGAGAGCGATGTCATGCGCTCCGCGGGAGGAGTTCCCCATGGTGTCAAGAGCAAGGAGCATTGCTTCCTTTACTGCCGAAGGCTTCTTAAGGGTTGTGGCCGCATTGTCAAGATATATCAAGGTATCACCACCGTTATCATAATTGAGGGATGACGGGCCTGCGGCAAACGTAAGGCAATTGGTTGTGTCAGCCGCCTGTAAGCTGTCTGCCGCGGTATCTCTCACGGGAAATATTGTAGCATTTCAGCTTGTCCGGGGGAAGACCCGGGGCCGGGGATTTTCAGAATTAAAACATAGGAAGTTACATAACGAGAGGAACAGAATGATAAATACAGAGAACAGTCTTATACTTCATGGGCCTGTGGCATACAGCAGGGGGCCGGATGAGCTTATTACCTTTGAGGATGCATACGCCGTATGCGTAAACGGGGTCTCTGAGGGTGTTTTTGAGAGCCTTCCGGAGGAATATAGAGGACTGCCCGTTGAGGATGTCCGTGGAAAGCTCATAATCCCGGGGCTTGTAGACCTGCATATCCATGCCCCTCAGTATCAGTTCAGGGGAATAGGGATGGATATGGAGCTTCTGCCCTGGCTTGCCTCCTATGCCTTTCCCGAGGAGGCCAGATACGCGGACATTGATTATGCCGCCGCGGCATATGCAATGTTTGTAAAGGAGCTCAGGCACAGCGCCACCACAAGAGCCTGTGTTTTTGCGACTGCCCATAAGGCGGCTACTCTTAAGCTGATGGAGCTTTTGGAGGAAAGCGGGCTTGTGACCTTTGTAGGGAAGGTCTGCATGGACAGGAACGTGCCTGATTATTATGTGGAGAGCACCGAGGGCTCTCTTTCCGCGACCGGGGAGTGGCTGTCAGAGGCGGAAAAAGCCGGTTTTTTAAACACACATCCAATCATAACTCCTCGTTTTACCCCGGCCTGCACCAGAGAGCTTATGAGAGGACTTGCAGAGCTTTCAAGGGAGTATGCGGTTCCTGTGCAGTCTCACCTTTCGGAAAACCTGTCGGAGATAGAGCTGGTAAAGGAGCTTGAACCCGATACCTCCTGCTATGCCGACAGCTATGTCAGGGCCGGACTTATCAGAAAGGACTGTCCCTCTGTCATGGTTCACTGTGTATGGAGCGGTGAGGAGGAGCTGTCGATACTTAAGGAAAACGGGGTATTCATCGCCCACAGTCCCGAATCGAATATAAACCTCTGCTCGGGTGCGGCGCCCGTTAAAAAATATCTGGAGGCCGGGCTCAATACAGGGCTTGCAACCGATGTGGCAGGAGGCTCCTCCACATCGATGTTTTCGGCAATAAGAAATGCCGTCTTCGCGTCGAAGCTTCGCTTCAGGCTCTATGACGGCAGCGTAAAGCCCCTGACCTTTTCCGAGGCCTTTTACCTGGCAACCAAAGGAGGAGGGGCCTTCTTCGGAAAGGCGGGAAGCCTTGAAAAGGGCTATATGTTTGACGCCCTTATCCTTGACGAAAGCAGGATACCGACAATGAGAACAGATATGAATATCGCAGAGCGTCTGGAACGCTTCGTATACCTTGGACATGACAATGATATCGCGGGCAAGCTTGTCTGCGGGAAAAAACTGTTTTGGAAATGATCGGCTATGAATGGATTTTTTAATGCTCTTACAAAGTGCGGAGACGACAGGGAGATACTGACCGTTACAGTGATAAGCGGAGCCTTTGCCGGAGAGAAGGCGATCCTTAACGGTAAGGCACCGGTATACTTTACAGCAGAGGACGGGTTCCTTAAGAAGCACGAGGCAGAGCTTGGTACCCTTTCGGGAGGCGGAAGGGAGCAGCTTTGCGGTATGGAGGTCTATACCGAGGTGACGGGCCGGAGAAATAAAATGGTGGTGTGCGGCTGCGGTCACGTGGCGATCCCCGTCATTAAGCTGGCAAAGCTTACGGGCTTTTATGTGACAGCTGTTGACGACAGACGGGAGTATACCGAAAAAGCGAAGGAGGCCGGGGCGGACAGGGTGATCGCAAAGCCCTTCGGGGAAGCCTTAAGGACTGTTGACGGGGACTGCTCTACTTATTTTGTTATAGTTACAAGAGGGCACAGCAGGGATATGGAGTGTCTTCTTGAGATAAACGGAAAGAGCCGGGCGTATGTGGGAATGCTGGGATCAAAAAACAGGGCTCTTCTTGCGAGGGAGGCCCTTAAGGAAATCGGGGCAGCAGGACTCTTTGAAGAACTGCATTCTCCCATCGGGCTCGATATAGGCTCCGAAACGCCGGAGGAGATAGCTGTTTCGATCCTTGCGGAAATAATCCGGATAAAAAACCGGAAGAAGGTGCGTGTGATCCCCGAGGACATCCTGAAGGCCGTGCTGGGAGAGACAGAGGGCATAGCCCCGAATGAAAAGAAGATACTGGCGACCATTATAAGCAGAAGGGGAAGCGCACCAAGGGATACAGGCGCCAGGATGCTTATAACAAAGGACTGTACGGTAAACACCATAGGAGGGGGCCTTCTGGAAGCGCGGGTGATAAAAAAAGCGGGAGAAATGCTGAGCGCCGGCGCGGATAAGCCCGAGCTGTTAAGCCTGGAGCTGACACCTCATAATGGCGAGGGGGAGGTATGCGGCGGTACCGTTGAGATTCTCCTTGAGCCGTTTTAATGACTGTTTACCGGGAAGGAAAGTTTGAAAGTAAACTTTCAAACTTGATTGGCGTGTCAGATACGAGCTCGAGTAAACTCGGCTCGTGCCTGACACTGGAGGACAAAGATGATGAAGCTTATAAGGATCGAAGAGGCAGTGGGACAGATCCTCTGTCACGATATGACAAGGATCGTTCCGGGTGAATATAAGGATGCAGCCTTCAGGAAGGGGCATGTGATAACCGAGGAGGATATTCCCGTGCTGAAGTCCATGGGAAAGGACCATATCTATGTCTGGGAAAATGATGAGAATATGCTCCACGAAAATGAGGCCGCAAAGCTCCTGTACGGACTCTGCGCCGGGGAGCATATGCATCCGACTCCGCCAAAGGAAGGAAAGATAGAGCTCATAGCCGATATTTCCGGGCTGTTTAAGGTGGACAGAAAAAAGCTCCTAAGGCTCAATTCCATCGGTGAGCTGATGGTGGCCTCAAGGCACGGGGATTTTCCCGTGAGTGAGGGAGACAGGCTTGCGGGCACCAGGATAATCCCGCTTGTGATCGATAAAAAAAGAATGGAAGAGGCCAGAGAGGCTGCGGCAGGGGGGCCTGTATTTCGCATTCTTCCCTTTCTTAAGAAGCGCGCGGGGATAGTCACCACCGGAAATGAGGTATATCACGGGAGGATAAGCGATGCCTTTACCCCTGTGATCTTAAGCAAGCTTGAGGAATACGGGGCGGAGACGGTCGGGCACGAGATAAGTGATGACGACAGTGAGCATATACGGAATGCAATAAAAAAGCTTTTAAAAAAGGGAGCTGATATGATAATCTGTACGGGGGGGATGAGCGTTGATCCTGACGACAGGACTCCCGCCGCGATACGTGACACCGGTGCGGAAATAATAAGCTACGGAGCGCCCGTGCTTCCGGGAGCCATGTTCATGTTAAGCTATTACGGCGACAGTCATATTCCGATAATCGGGGTACCCGGCTGCGCGATGTACAATAAAAGAACGGTGCTCGATCTGGTGCTCCCCCATCTGTTTTCGGATGATCTGCTCAGGAAGGTTGATCTGGATGCACTGGGAGAAGGCGGCCTGTGCTTAAACTGTGAGGTCTGTCATTTTCCGCTATGCGGTTTTGGAAAGGGAAACTCGTGTTAGTAAAGTAGTGTCCTCCATGTCCTCGAAGAAGGATTTTGACCTTGGAGGACACATTAGCTAACGAGGTGTCCATGAACTAGATGTAGAGAAGTAAGTATCACTTCGAGGACATGTCCTCGAACGAAAAACACAGTAGTTTCGGTGCTTTCAGCCCCGGAACACGAGTTTCAATTAGGAGGTGGTTGTTTATGAAAAAAGAGTTACGGCGTACACGGGTTTTTTTTACGGTGATACTAAGTGTGCTGCTCCTTACGGGGAGCCTTTCGGGCTGTGCCTTTGGGGTTCCTGTATCAGGCGGTTCGGCCGGTACGAAGCAGGGTAATGAGGGCGACGCGGGTGAAGCGGCGGAAAGCCCGGAGGATGTTAATGAGGCCGCTTTACACGAGGTCGTTGTGTTTGCCGCAGCGTCTCTTACGGAAACCCTTACGGAGGCGGCGGATAAATATATGGAAAAAAATCCCGATGTGAGCATAGTATGTAATTTCGATTCCTCCGGGACGCTTAAAACACAGATCGCGGAGGGAGCAGACTGTGATCTTTTTATATCCGCAGCAACCAAACAGATGGACGAGCTGGATATCACCGCTTCCCCCGAGGTAAATACAGAGGGGCTTGACATCGCCGACAGCAGCACAAGGATCGACCTTCTTAAAAACAGGGTCGTGCTTGCGGTGCCGGAAGGTAACCCCGCGGGTATAAACAGCTTTGAGCAGCTGAGGGAGCTCCTTGAAAGCGGAGACATACTGCTTGCGGTCGGTAACGCAGATGTTCCGGTAGGCCAGTATACCGGGAGGATATTTGAATATCTGGGAATAACTGAGAGCGAGGTGGCAGACAGGCTTACCTACGGTTCAAACGTCAAGGAGGTAATGGCCTTTATCCAGGAGGGCTCGGCCGACTGCGGGATAATATATGCTACCGATGCCTTCAGCGCAGGGCTTACAGCGGTGGACGAGGCGACGGAGGAAATGTGCGGCGGCATGGTGATCTATCCCGCGGCAGTGCTTAAGAGTGCGGGAGAGCCGGAGGAGGCAGGGAAATTCCTTGATTACCTTAAAACCGGGGAGTGTGCGGAAATCTTCTCATCGGTGGGCTTCTCACCGTTATATGGCCAGTAAAGATGACTGCCTCTGTCGACTGGTTTCCATTATGGAATTCTCTTAAAATAGCACTGGTATCCGGACTTTTTGTAGCCGTTTTCGGTATAGCGGGCGCGTATTATGCCGCAAAGCTCCCGAAGGTATTAAAGGGCGTGCTGGATGTGATCCTTACCCTGCCCCTAGTGCTCCCGCCTACTGTGTGCGGTTACTGCCTGCTGCTTATTGTCGGGATAAAAAGGCCTCTTGGCGCTTTTCTTGACAGCCTCGGCTTCAGGTTCGTCATGACCTGGTATGGAGGGGTCTTAGCGGCCGTGGTCGTAGCCTTTCCTCTTATGTACCGCACCTCGAGGGGGGCTTTTGAAGCCTTCGATGAAAATCTTGCCTTTGCGGGGCAGACCCTTGGCCTCAGCGACAGCTTCATTTTTTGGCGTATCAGGCTTCCGGCCTGCAGACAGGGATTGCTCGCGGGCTTTGTGCTCTCCTTTGCCCGTGCGCTTGGGGAATACGGAGCCACCTCAATGCTCATCGGGTATATCCCTGGAAGGACGGCTACCGTTTCAACGACGGTTTATCAGCTTTACCGGCTGAATGACAATAAGGGAGCGGCATTCTGGGTGACGGTAAATCTGGTGTTCAGCACGGTCATACTGATGAGCGTGAACATTCTTGAGAATAAAAAGAAAAGGGTGTCGGAGCATTGAGCTTATATGTGGACATCGAGAAAAAACTGGGATCCTTTTATCTTCGTTCCCGGTTTGAATGCGGGAATGAGATAACGGGGATCTTAGGCCCCTCCGGAAGCGGCAAGAGCCTTACCCTGAAATGCATTGCCGGCATAGAACGCCCGGACAGAGGCAGGATAATCCTGGACGGCAGAGTGCTGTTTGACTCGGAAAAAAGGATCGACTTAAAGCCCCGGAAGCGGAGAGTCGGTTACATGTTTCAGAATTATGCCCTTTTTCCGGACATGAACGTGGGCCGGAACATTCTCTGCGGGCTTCACGGGGAAAGGGACAGAGGCGTAAGAGACAGGGTGCTTCGGGAGGCGCTTAAAAGGTACGGGCTTGAGGGACTGTCGGAAAGAAGGGTGCAGGAGCTTTCCGGGGGACAGCAGCAGAGAGTGGCTCTTGCAAGGATAATGGTGAACAGGCCGCAGCTTTTGCTCCTTGACGAGCCCTTTTCGGCACTTGATGCGCACCTTCGTATGAAGCTTCAGATCAGTATGCTTGAAACGCTCAGGGAATATGGCCGTCCTGTGCTCATGGTGAGCCACAGCCGGGATGAGATATACCGGATGTGCTCAAAAACGTCAGTGCTTACGGATGGCTTAATGAACGGTCCGGTGGAAACAGAAAGCCTGTTTTCAGACCCCAAAACGGTTACTGCAGCTCTCCTTACCGGCTGTAAGAACATTACACCGGCCAGGCCCGAAGGAAGGGATATCCTGTTTGCACCGGAGTGGGGGATCGCCTTCAGGACCTCATTGGGGATACCTGAGGCAGTGACCCATCTTGGGATACGGGCCCATTATTTTGACCCCTCCGAGAAGGAAAACCGCTTTCCGGTCAGGTTTGTCTCAGGGCTTGAGGAGCCCTTTGAGCGTGTACTTGAGTTCAGATACCCGGGGCAGAGTCCTGAAAGCCCCGACGTCTGGTGGCGCATTCCGAAAAGCGGCTCTCTTTGTGAGAAGCCTGAATTTCTCGGGGTGTCGCCTCGATATGTAATGCCGCTCAGGGAATCATAATAAAGCAAATAGGGAGGTCTTATATGCACAGATTAGCTAAAAGGGGCAATATGGACGAGAGGATAGACGTAGTGCTCCGCAAGTTTCACTCAAGAATGAGTTCCTATCCTCCGGGGCTGTGCCCTCTGGTTTTATACAGGTCACTGCTTCAGATATCAATGAATCAGTCCTGCGGGAAATGCGTGCCCTGCCGGGACGGATTGACGGAAGCGGATAAGCTTCTCCTGAAGATAATCCGCGGCAACGCGGATGCGGATACCATAAACGAGCTGAAGGCGCTTTGTGAGATGATCGCAAAGACCTCAGACTGCGCGGTAGGCGTTACGGCGGGGAAAATGGTGCTTGACAGTCTGAAGGAATTTGCCGATGAGTATCACAGCCATATCAAGCACGGCAAATGCGTAACGGCGGCGGCCCAGCTGAGCGAGGATCCAGTGCCGTCACAGACTGTTCCGTGCATAACTCTCTGTCCGGCGCATGTGGATGTGCCCGGGTACATTGCGCTTATCGCGGCAAAGGATTACGCGGGCGCCATCAACATGATCAGGGACAGAAATCCGTTCCCCACCGCCTGTGCCATGGTATGCGAGCATCCCTGCGAAAGGAAGTGCAGGCGGACGATAATAGACGCTGCCATAAATATCAGGGGGCTTAAAAAGTATGCCGTCGATCAGGTAAGCGCCGATACGGTAAAGACCCCTCCGGTAAATGTCAGCACAGGAAAGAGGATAGCCATCATAGGAGGAGGCCCCTCAGGGCTTACCGCTGCCTATTTTCTGTCACTTATGGGACATAAGGCGGTAGTATTTGAGGAGCATGAAAAGCTGGGAGGAATGCTGAGATACGGGATACCTGAATACCGCCTGCCCAAAAAACGGCTGGATCAGGATATAAAGGCCATACTGGAGACGGGCGACATAGAGGTACATACCTCCACAAGGGTGGGACGGGACGTGACCTTTGAGGAACTCAGGGCAGACTACGATGCCGTGTATCTGGCGTTGGGCGCGCAGATCGGAAACCGTATGCCAATGGATAATGCCGATGCCGGGAATGTGATCCCCGCCGCTGATTTCTTACAGGATGTGGCTGACGGAAGGCCTATGGACCTTACCGGTAAGAATGTGGTGCTCATAGGAGGCGGCAACGTAGCCATGGACGCGGCCAGGACGGCTGTACGACTGAATGCGGAAACTGTTCATGTGTTTACGAGAAAAAGAGACGATATAACCGCTCTTGAGGGTGAGATCACCGGAGCGATGCAGGAGGGGGTCCGCTTCAGGACGCTTTTGAGCTTCCTTAACATCGAGACTAATCCGGAAACGGGAAATGTAAGCGCCGTGTGGCTCCAGCCGGAGATAGTGGGAGAATATGATTCCAACGGAATGATGACAACGGAGCATTCAAGCGCCTATCCCTACAGATTTAAGTGTGACGTGCTGATACTCGGCGTAGGACAGCGCAGTGATGTAAAGGCCTTTGAGAAGGCAGGAGTGCCGGTGATAAGAAGCAGGATAAACGCGGACGAGACCTGCATGGTAAAGGAAATGGCGGGAGTTTTTTCCGGGGGAGACTGTGTGACAGGCCCTTCTACCGCCATAAATGCCATAGCGGCAGGACAGGTCGCCGCCTGCAATATAGATGAGTATCTGGGATATCATCATAAGATAGCCTGCGAGGTCAGCTCACCCGCCGCAATGCCCAATAAGTGCATTCCTACGGGAAGGGCGGAGCTTGAGGAGGTCGATCCCTTTGAAAGAAGGAATAATTTTAAGGAGGTCGAGTTATCCATGACCTTCGAGGAGGCAATGCGTGAGTCAGGCAGATGCCTGCGTTGTGACAACTTTGGCTGTGGTTCCATGGTAGGAGGCAGATGCGTATGATAACGATAACCATTAACGGAAACATAGTAGAGACCTCAGAGGAGAAAACGATCCTTCAGGCTGCTGCGGACGAGGGCATAGATATCCCCTCGCTCTGTTACATGGAGTATGTCAGTGATATCGGCTCCTGCAGGCTTTGCATGGTAGAGGTAAAGGGCTATGACTATCTCCTTGCCGCCTGCAAGACAAGGGTGCAGGAGGGGATGGTGATCGAAACTGAAACAGAAAGGCTTAAGCAATACCGGGAATGGATGCTTAAGCTCATCCTCATAAACCATAACGTGGACTGTATGAGCTGCCCGGGAAACGGAGTGTGCAGGCTTCAGATGCTGTGCAACAGGTACGGTGTAAAGGAAATTGAATATAAGACCGAAAGGGCCCTTATAGAAAAGAAGCGCCCCCTTCAGAATTTTAATCCTTATATTTCCTACGATCCGGGCAAATGCATCCACTGTCAGCGCTGTATTAACGTATGTCATAACGCGGCGGTGAACGGGGTGCTTAAAAGCGGACGTACCGGTAACTTTCATTCTGTGGAGACACCCTTCGGAAAGGACTGGAAGAAAAGCGGATGTGAGTCCTGCGGAAACTGTGCCACGGCCTGCCCTACAGGGGCGCTTACCTTAAAGCGGAGGGAAGACTATCGGGAATGGGAGGTTAAGAAGGTACTCACCACCTGTCCTCATTGCGCGACAGGCTGCCAGTTTTACCTTGTGGTAAAGGATAACAGGATAGTGAACGTAGAAGCGGCGGACGGTCCTTCAAATCATGGGCTTTTGTGTGTCAAGGGACGCTCGGGAAGCTTTGATTTCGTAGCTTCTGAGGACAGGCTGACCACTCCGCTCATAAAAAACAAAGAGACGGGGCAATTTGAAGAGGCAACCTGGGAAAAGGCGATAGCCTATACGGCGGAGCGCTTCATGGACCTTAAAAAGCGGTACGGAGGCGACTCTCTTGCGGGCTTTGCCTGCTCCAGAAGCGCAAACGAGGACATCTACATGGTCCAGAAGATGGTGCGTACCTGCTTTGGCACCAATAATACCGATAACTGCGCGAGGGTATGTCATTCCGCGACGGTAACAGGGCTCGCAAAAACACTGGGCTCGGGAGCAATGACAAATCCTGTTTACGATATAACCCATGATGTGGATGTTATCCTTCTTGTGGGCTCCAATCCCGAGGAAGCCCATCCTGTTGTGGGTATGCAGATAAGACAGGCGGTAAAGAACGGTACAAGGCTCATTGTGGCCGATCCCAGGGACATATCCCTTACCAAACACGCGGATATCCATTTAAAGCTGCGTCCCGGAACAAATGTCGCCTTTGCAAACGGCATGATGCACGTCATCATTGAGGAGGGTCTTACTGACGACGCCTATATAAAGGAAAACACAGAGGGCTATGAGGAGCTTAAGGAGCTGGTAAAGGAATATACTCCGGAAAAGGTCGGAGAGCTCTGTCATATAGATCCGGATAAGCTCAGGGAAGCGGCAAGGATGTATGCCTGCGCCCAAAAGGCTCCCATAATCTACTGCCTGGGAGTAACGGAGCATACGACCGGTACGGAAGGGGTCATGAGCATGTCAAACCTTGCGGTGATCTGCGGAAAGATCGGGAAAAGCGGCTGCGGGGTCAATCCTCTCAGAGGGCAGAATAACGTTCAGGGCGCCTGCGACATGGGGGCCTCGCCTACCGATTATCCCGGCTATCAGAAGGTGGACAATGCCGAGGTCCGCAAAAAGTTTGAGAAGGCCTGGGGGGTAAGCTTAAGTGATAAGCCCGGGCTTAAGGCTACGGAGGTATTCCCGGCAGCCATCGAGGGAAGGATAAAGGGACTTTATATCCAGGGTGAGGATCCGGTGGTTTCCGACCCTGACACGAAGCACATAATCAAAGCCCTTGACAGCCTTGAGTTTTTCGTTGTGCAGGATCTGTTCATGACTGAGACCGCAAAGCGTGCGGATGTCGTCCTTCCGGCCATAAGCTATGCCGAAAAGGAGGGGACCTTTACCAATACGGAGAGAAGGGTACAGCGTATCAGGAAGGCGGTAAGCCTTAAGGGTGATATGAGACCTGATACGGATATCCTCACAGACCTTATGAACGCCATGGGTTATCCCCAGAAAAGAATGACCCCCGCGGAGATCATGGACGAGATCGCCTCGGTGACACCGAGCTTTGCCGGTATATCATACAAAAGACTGGATGAGGGCGAAAGCCTCCAGTGGCCCTGCACCGGTCCCGGGCATCCCGGTACTGCCATCATGCACGAAGGGCATCCCGCAAGGGGAAAGGCACTTTTGTATCCAGCAAGATATGTGCCCTCGGCAGAGCTTCCGGATGAGGAATATCCGTTAATGCTGATGACCGGGCGTATTCTTTACCAGTACAATGCTTCTGCCATGACCTCAAGGTCACAGGGCCTTAACGAGATGGCGGGAGAGGGCTTTATAGAGATCAACTACAAGGATGCCAACAGGCTTTACATAGGCAATGGTGAACGGGTGATAGTAAGAAGCAGGAGAGGCGCCGTTACGGCAACTGCCAGGGTAGGAAGGAAGGTATCGGAGGGTGAGACCTGGATGCCCTTCCATTTCCCGGATTCACCGGTGAACCAGCTGACCAATGCCGCGCTGGACGAATATGCCAGGATCCCCGAATTCAAGGTGTGCTCCATAAGAGTCGAGAAGATAGGAGACTGGTCAGACTATTGATATGGGCTGTGCCGGAAAAGAGGCTCTTATGAACGGGAATATTGAAGAACGGGTATTCTGCCGGATGTTCAGGAACGGAGAGACAGCAGAGGAGAAAAGGGCGGTACTCAGGGAGCATATGTTGACCATATTGGTCAATGAACAGAAAGCCTTCAGGCTTGTGTGTACAAAGAGCGATCTTAAGGAGCTGGTAGCAGGAAGGCTTTTTACCGAGGGGATCATAAAAGGCCGTGACGATATCGTAAAGCTGATCCTCTGCCGCACTCAAAACGAGGCCAGCGTGTTCTTAAGCCATGAGGTCGAGTGGGAGGAGGCAGGGAGCTTCACGGGAAGCTGCTGCAGCAATAATGTCTCCTTTGTGAAGGCAAAAGGAAGGAGGGAGGGAGCGCCTCAAGCCCTTTCTGCAAGGAGGCCGGAGTCTGACCGGGTTTTTTACCTGGCGGACAGGTTTTATGAGGATACCCTCCTTCATAAGAAGACCAGGGGCACCCATTCCTGCCTGCTTGCGGGGGACAGGGAGCTTTTGTATACCTGTGAGGATATCGGAAGGCATAACGCCGTTGATAAGGCGGCAGGCTACGCCCTCCTTCACGACATAGATCCCGGTGAGTGCATGCTCTTTACCTCGGGACGTGTCCCTCTTGATATGGTAGAGAAGGTGATAGCCGCGGGGATCCCTGTGCTGATCTCCAAATCGGTCCCAACTAAAGAGTCTGTAGAGGCTGCGGAAAAACACGGGCTCACACTGATATGGGGGGTAACGAAGGACAGCTGCATGCTTTCGTAACGGTTTACCCTCAGGTGAATTATTGCGTGCCATAAGACCGGCACCACGTTTTACTTGACTTTGTAACTGTTTTTGTATAACTTATGGTAAGTGACTTTAAAATTTCGTTTTCGGTCGGAGGGACAGGACTCCCTCTGACGGGGATCAACAGATGAATGATGTTATCCTTAAGCTGGAAGGTATAAGTAAATCCTTTGACGGAAAGAGCATAATCAACAGTCTTGACCTGGAGATAGCAAAAAATGAATTCGTGACCATACTCGGGCCCTCGGGCTGCGGTAAATCCACTACACTCAGGATAATAGGCGGCTTTGAAAAGCCCGACACGGGAAGGGTGATCTTTGAGGGAAGGGATATTACGGGGCTGACACCGGACAAGAGAAATATCAATACCGTATTTCAGAAATATTCTCTTTTTCCGCACATGAACGTGACGGAAAATATCGCCTTCGGCTTAAGGCTTAAGAAAAAAAGTGACGGATATATAAAGGACAAGATAGAATATGCCTTAAGGCTCGTAAATATGGAGGGCTATGAAAACAGGATGCCCGCATCTCTTTCCGGGGGACAGCAGCAGAGGATAGCCATTGCCAGGGCGATAGTGAACGAGCCTCAGATACTCCTGCTCGACGAGCCCTTAGGGGCCCTTGATTTAAAGCTCAGGCACAGGATGCAGACCGAGCTTATAAAAATAAAGAAGGAGTTAGGCATCACCTTTATCTATGT
>DFEA01000064.1:14515-20934 GCA_002368575.1 Lachnospiraceae bacterium UBA3814
ACCCACGACCAGGAGGAGGCGCTCACCATGTCTGACCGGATAATAGTCATGAACATGGGCATCATCCAGCAGATGGGCACCAGCCAGAGCATCTATGACGAGCCCCAGAACGCCTTTGTTGCGGATTTCATAGGGGACAGCAATATCATAGACGGCATTATGGTAAGGGACTGCCTGGTCAGGATCCAGGATGTGGATTTTGAATGCGTCGACGTGGGCTTCAGTGAGAACGAGCCTGTGGACGTTGTAATAAGACCGGAGGATCTTAACATAGTTGAAAAGGATGAGGGCTATATAAACGGTCTGGTGCGCTCCATAATATTCAAGGGAGCCTTTTACGAGATAACCGTGGAAAACAGGGACTATGAATGGGTGATACAAAGCGTCAATCCCGCAAATCCGGGTACTGAGGTCGGTCTTACCATCCTTCCGTCCAATATTCAGATAATGCATAAGCCCCATTCCGAGGATGCGAGGGTAATAAAGGGGGGTGAATATGAATAAGAGATCCCTCCTTGCGGGGCCCTACATCCTCTGGATCACGGGCTTTACGGTGATACCGCTCTGCATCATCATCAAATATGCCTTTACCTCAAGGGACGGCGGCTTTACGGCTGAAAATATCCTTGCGATGTTTACGCCGGTGCATTTGAAGGCCATGACGTTCTCGACACTGGCGGCAGTCATCTGCACGCTGATCTGTATCCTGTTATCGTATCCGCTGGTGATGGCAATAAGACGCCTCGGGCTCAGAGGAGGGAGCTTTTCCGTATTCATACTTATCCTCCCGATGTGGGTGAATTTTATCCTGAGGCTCTTAGCGTGGCAGATGATCCTGTCAAATAACGGGATACTCTCCATGATCCTTGAAAGACTGAGGCTGCCGGCGTGGGACATATCCAATTCAAAGACCGCCATAATCATCGGGCTTGTTTATGACTATCTGCCGTATATGGTGCTTTCGCTGCACAATTCGATAGACGAGATAGAGGATGATCTTATAGAGGCCGCAAGGGACCTGGGAGCGAACGGGCTGAGGATATTTTTCAGGATAATACTGCCATTATCTGTGCCGGGGCTTTTAAGCGGCATAGTAATGGTATTTGTTCCGTCAATGACCTCCTTTGTCACCGCGAATGTCTTAGGTGGAGGAAAGCAGCAGCTCATAGGCAATGTGATAGAGGAGGAGTTCATGGTGACCATGAACTGGAATCTTGGCTCAGGGCTCTCGGTCATTCTTATGGTCTTTGTTCTCATAAGCATGACCTTTACCGCAAGGAACGATGATCCCGGGAGTGAATCAAAGGTATGGTAGACAGATTTAAGAATTTTATATGCAGATCCTACATCGCCGTGATCATGTTCTTCCTTTATGCGCCGATCCTCGTGCTGATCGTCTCTTCCTTCAACGCGTCAAGGTCGAGAGTGATCTGGGGCGGCTTTACCCTCAGGTGGTATGTGGACGTTTTCAGCTCAAGAAGCATAATGGAGGCGCTTTATACGACTCTTGCCATCGCCTTCCTTTCCTCCCTCATAGCAACCCTCATCGGGGTCACGGGAGCCATAGGTATATCGGCCATGCGACTTAGAAATTACAAAATAGTCATGGCGTTTACCAATATCCCGATGCTGAATGCCGATATAGTTACGGGAATATCGCTTATGCTGTGGTTCGTAAAGTTCATGCCGCTCGGCTTTTCATCGATACTGCTTTCACATGTGACGTTCAATATACCATATATCATACTGAGCGTGATGCCAAAGCTTCAGACGCTGAACGTAAGCATTTATGAGGCGGCGATGGATCTCGGGGCAAACAGGGTATACGCCTTTTTCAGGATCGTGCTCCCTGAGCTTACAGAGGGGATAATAGCAGGCTTTATCATGGCCTTTACGATATCGATGGATGATTTTGTGGTAACGTACTTTACCAAGGGAGCAGGGGTCAATACCCTTTCCACCATGATATACGGGGAGCTTAGAAAGGGCATAAGGCCCGAGCTTTATGCGCTCTCCACTCTTATTTTTGCGGCTGCGCTCATCGTTCTTATCATTGTGAACATATTCACGGAAAGAAAGCCGGAAAAAAGCAGCGGCAGGCTTTAGGAAGTATTTCCAAACAGGAGGAGAAGATTACTGTGAATAAAACAATTACAGGTGCCATGATCCTGATCTGTCTTCTGGCAGCGCTTACGGGCTGCGCGAAGGGAGAGCCGGAGAATTCGCTTACGGTCTTTAATTATGGTTTGTACATTGATGAGAGCGTACTCAGCCAGTTTGAGGATGAGACCGGGATCAGGATAAAGTATGAGGAAGCGCCCACACCTGAGGAGCTGTATACAAAATACAAATCAGGGGCAATAAAATACGATGTTCTCTGCACCTCGGAATATATGCTTCAGAGGCTCATAAATGAGGGCGAGCTTAAGGAGATCGATTTTTCGGATATGCAGAATGTTTCCGATATAGGGGAGGAATACTGGGAATTCACCAGGTCCTTTGACCCGGAGAACAAATATGTAATGCCCTATTTCTGGGGGACCGTCGGTCTTTTGTATGATAAGACGAAGGTCCATGGGGATATAAGCTCCTGGGATGTGATCTTTAACGGCGAGTATGCCGGAGACTTTATCATGCCCAACAGTATGCGTGACGCCTATGCCACGGCCCTGAAATATCTGGGCTATTCGTTAAACACGACCGACGAGGGAGAGCTCAGGGAAGCACAGGAGCTTTTGCTGTCCCAGAAAAAGGACGTTTCGGCCTATCTTGTGGATGAGGCAAGAGACGAGGTCATCGCCGGAAATGCCGCAATGGCCGTGGTGTATTCGGGTGAAGCCTACTATGCCTACGAGGAGAACCATGATTTTGCCTATTGTCTCCCGGAGGAGGGGACGAATCTGTGGATCGACTGCTGGGGCGTCACACGGCACTGTGAAAATGTGGAAAACGCAAAGAAATTCCTTGATTTTCTCTGCAGAGAGGATATAGCCTGGGCAAATTATGAGGAAGTGAAGTATGCCTCTCCGGTGAAGTCCGTCATGGCAAGGATGAGCGAAGAGGGCCTTGCCTCCGACGCGATCAACCCCTCACCCGAAAAGCTTGCAAAATGCGAGGTGTTCATCCAGCTTCCCGAGGAGACGACAGATCTTTTAAGCAGCCTCTGGAAGGAGCTGAAGGCTCAATAGGGGATCCGGAGGCTTCCGGAGTTTTGGTATGAAGGATCAGTTCAACAGAGAAATATATTACATGAGGGTCTCGGTAACGGACCGCTGTAATTTCCGCTGTACATATTGCATGCCGTCAAAGGGCGTAAAATATGCTCCGCCCGAGGAGCTTCTGACCTTTGATGAGATAAGGACCGTCTGTGAGGAGGCGGCAGTGCTTGGCATCAGGAGGATAAAGCTTACCGGAGGCGAGCCCCTCATGAGGCCCGGGCTTCATGAGCTGGCGGCGATGCTTTCAGAGCTTGCCGGCATTGAACAGGTGACCTTAACGACAAACGGATCCCTGCTTGGCGGGAAGCCCGAATTACTGAAAAAGGGTATGTTAAACGGGATAAATATAAGCCTTGACACCATGGATCCGGTGCGATTTCGGAAAATGACCGGAACCGGTGAGCTTAAAGAGGTGCTTAAGGGGACTGAGCTCGTCCGGAAGGCAGGCATACCGTTAAAGCTCAATACCGTTCTTTATCCGGGGGATGACTGGAAGAGCGTACTGCGCTTTGCGGGGGAAGAGGCTGTAGATATACGCTTCATAGAAATGATGCCTTTGGGAAGAGGCCGGGAATACGCCGGGGCTTCCAGGGAGGAGGTCCTTTTGTATATTAAGGAGCATTACGGAAGCCCGGTAAGAGAGAAAGACACCCCCGGCAACGGACCGGCAGAGTATTACAGGGTGCCGGGCCTTAAGAACCGCATAGGGATCATAGCTCCGATACACGGCGTTTTCTGCGAAAGCTGCAACAGGATACGTTTAAGTGCCACAGGAAAGCTGAAGCCCTGCCTGTGCTACAGGGAAACGGCCGATATAAGATCGGCACTGCGTACCGGTGGGCGGGAGTATGTCCGGCAGAAGCTTAAGGAGACGATAGAGGGAAAGCCTGAGGCTCATGCCTTTAACGAATATGACAGGATAACCGAGAAAAGGCTGATGGCAAGTATAGGCGGGTAAAAGGGAAGCGGCAGGAGACGGAATGAGAAAAAGTGACTATAAAGAGGCTTCGGAAATACTCCTTGAAAATATCACCCCTGTTAAGGCCTGTCCTGTCAGAACGGAAAACGCCTTCGGAAGGATACTTGCGGAGGCTGTGACCGCAAAGGAAAACGTGCCGGATTTTCGGAGATCACCCTATGACGGCTATGCGTTCAGGGCAGCCGATACGGAGAAAGCCTCCCCGGAGAGCCCTGTAAAGCTCAGGGTCACTGAGAGGCTTAAGGCCGGTCAGGTGCCGCGCGGAAGGGTCGATCAGGGGACCGCGGTACGGCTGATGACCGGGGCAATGATCCCTGAGGGAGCGGACGCTGTCTGCAAATATGAGGATACAGTCTTTACCGGGTCTGAGGTTTATGTAAAAAGGGCGTACAGTCCCGGAGAAAACGTTATCTCAGAGGGAGAGGATATTAAAAGAGGCGATTTCCTGTCAGCTGTCGGGGACCGTGCGGACGCGGGCCTGCTGGGTGCCGCGGCCTCCCTTGGGCTATCGGAGCTTAAGGCGTACAGGAGGCCGGTTGCGGCTTTGTTTTCAACAGGTGATGAGATCTGCGAGACAGATGAAGAGTTAAAGCCCGGAAAGATAAGAAACTCAAACAGATATATCATTTCGGCGGCGCTTGAGGCCATGGGCATCGATACCGTGTACCTTGGAAATGCCCGGGATGAAATGAAAGAGCTTTTAAGTCTGCTGGAAAAGGGAGAGGGAGAGCATGATATACTGATCTCGACGGGCGGAGTGTCTGTCGGTGATTACGATCTTGTTCCCGAAGCAATGGAAAAGGCCGGCTACAGGATACTTGTCAGAGGGGTCGATATGAAGCCGGGTATGGCCTGCGCCTACGGGCTGAAGGCCGGTAAGCTCATGCTCGCCCTTTCCGGAAACCCCGCCTCGGCGCTCACAAACCTTCAGTGCGTATGCGCACCAGCCTTAAGAAGACTTGCGGGAATGCGCGTATTCCGGCACAGGCTCATGAAAATGAAGCCGAAAGAGGCTTATCACTGGAGGGGGAGCTGTGTGAGGTTTATAAGGGGGAGACTTGAGTACGAGGAGGGACAGGTGCTCTTATCAAATTCCGGAGAGCAGGGAAACATTGTCATAAGCTCCGCGATAGGCTGCAACGCATACGGGATGATACCCGGGGAGGTGCTTATTCCCGCAGGCGGGCTTATAGAGGGATTTATGACGGATATATAACGGATATATAAGAAGACCACCCGGAGATATTTATGAAACCTTTGGTGTTTGGCATTTCCGGATATTCCGGAAGCGGAAAAACTACTCTTGCCGAAAAGCTTATACCGATCCTTAAGGAGCACGGGCTCAGGGTGTTCGCAGTCAAGCACGACGGACACGAGCTTGAGCCTGATACCGAGGGAAAGGATTCCTTCCGGCTGAGAAAGGCAGGGGCGGATACGGTCTTTATCTCCTCAAAAAGCGTATCCGCAAGGATAAGTGAAGGAGAAATGCCTCTCAGGCAAATGCTTGAGGAGTCCGGGGACTGTGACATAGTACTTGTGGAGGGCTATAAATATGCCCGGATAAGAAAGCTGGGAATTGCCGCGAAAAATACCGGCTACCGCCTGCCCTGCGCGGTATCGGAGTACGAGGCCCTTGTCACGGATGACAGGGAGGGGCTTGAGGCCGTACTTAAAGAGGAGATCCGGTGTCCGGTATTTGATATCGATTCCGCGGAGCCCATAGCTGATTTTATAGTAAACGCATTAAATAAATTCGTTTCCTGTACAATGGAGGGCAGGCTTTCCGGGACGGAGACAGAGGACGGAAAAAAGGAGCTTACACATTTTGACGGGGAAGGAAACGCCATCATGGTGGACGTTTCTGAAAAGGCGGCTACGGAAAGAAAAGCCACGGCCCGGGGAAGGGTTCTTATAAACCGTGCTACCTTTGAGCTTATAAGGGACGGGAACATAAAAAAGGGCGACGTGCTTTCAGTTGCGCAGATCGCGGGCATCATGGGGGCCAAGCATACCTCCCGGCTCATTCCCTTATGCCATCCCGTGGTCACGGACTCCACGCAGGTGAGGCTTAGGCTCAATGAGAACGACTTAAGCGTCGAGATCGAGGCTGTAGTCGGCTGCACCGGGAAAACAGGGGTCGAAATGGAGGCGATATGCGCCTGCTCCGTCGCCGCGATGACTGTTTATGATATGCTGAAGGCAGTACAGAGGGACATAAGGAT
>DFEA01000091.1:0-19754 GCA_002368575.1 Lachnospiraceae bacterium UBA3814
CCATCTTCTGGTCTGGTGTCCGAAATGAACACCTGCTTCAAGCAACTGCTTCATTGAAATAACACTCATTTTTACCTCCGTTTCGGACCGGAATCCGGCTAAGCCTCCGGTCAGCTGGTTATCCTTCCGCATGCCTCAACCCCCGGACGAATCCCCGAATCCGGAAACACCGGCCCGGAGTCAGCACACGTGCTTTTTGCAACTCGTTAAATATATCATAACGCCCTGTCAAATACAAGCATAAAATGTCACGCCGAAGGGTGAACCGTTACAATGCACAGCCCTTTTCCAGGTTAAGCTCCTTTACCGCGTTCATGATAAGCTCACGCTCATCCATGTGATATTTTACGCCCTTTATCTCCTGATAATCCTCATGCCCCTTTCCGGCAAGCACTATAACATCCCCGCTCTCCGCGTTTTCTATCACATATTTTACAGCCTCGCCTCTGTCGGGGATCTCTACATACCTTCCGCCGGTCCTGTCTATCCCCGTCCTTATATCCGCAATGATATCAAGAGGCTCCTCAAAGCGCGGGTTATCGGAGGTTATCACGGTAAGGTCCGCAAGCCTTCCCGAAACCTCCCCCATTTCGAATCTCCTGCTCCTTGCCCTGTTCCCGCCGCAGCCGAACAGGCAGACAAGACGCCTCGGAGAATAGGCCTTAAGTGTAGAAAGCAGGCTCTTTAAGGCCATTGCGTTGTGAGCATAGTCTATTATCAGCGTAAAGGAATCCGAGATCCTTACAGGCTCTATCCTTCCCCTTACGTGAACCGTTGAAAGGGCTTTCTCCACCTCACTGCCGGTTATGTTAAAATGCCTGCATACAGCGATCGCACACAGAGCGTTGTATACGCTGAAGAGTCCCGGAGTCGGGACAAAAGCGTGCAGCTCCGTAAGCCCCTTCGTGTCAAACTCCACACCAAGGACTCCCGGCTGGTTTACATAATTTATATTAACGGCCTTTATATCCGCCTCACCCTCTATTCCGTAGGTTTCGACCTTACAGGTATGGCCTTTAAGTATATCCTTTACGTGCTCCGAATCGGCGTTTAATATCCCCGTCCTGCACTGCCTGAAAAGCAGGCTCTTGCAGCGGAGATAATCGTCAAAATCCCTGTGCTCGTTGGGTCCTATATGATCCGGTTCTATGTTCGTGAATATCCCAAGCTCAAACTCAATGCCGTCGGTGCGCTTCATCATAAGGCCCTGTGATGAGACCTCCATCACCACCGCCTGTATTCCCGCATCCACCATCCTCTTAAAGTATTCCTGGATGACGAAGGATTCCGGAGTGGTATTGAGCGCAGGGATATGTTCGTCTCCTATTATGGCCTCTATCGTGCCGATAAGCCCCACCTTAAGACCGGTCTGCTCAAGCATGGACTTTATAAGGTAGGTAGTAGTGGTCTTTCCCTTGGTCCCGGTTATCCCGATGACCCTTAAGCTTCTTGAGGGATGCCCGAAATAAGCCGCGGATAAAAGGGCCAGAGCCCTCCTTGTATCGGGGGTCCTTATAATGGCCGTGTCACAGCCCGGACAGACCTCCGTTTCCTTTTCCGTGATTATTGCGGCGGCACCCTTTTTACAGGCCTCATAAGCCTTTGAATGCCCGTCGAAATTAGCTCCGCTTATGCAGACGAAAACACAGTCCTTTTCCAGCTTTCTTGAATCGTAAACGAGCCTTCCCACTTCCCTGTCCGGCTCTCCGCCCACGCATTCGTATTCCAGCTCCTCAAGCAGGTCCTTAAGCCTCATAAAACCCTCCTCATGATACTGTATATATAGCAATGTCCTGATAATGATATAACTATTTTATAATAACTTAAACCCTTTTTTACAGATTCTTTCTGAAATCTTCATAATAAAAACACCGAAAAGACACAATTTACCTTTATGCTTGTTTCCAGGATAGTTGATAACACACCCACTATCTCCCCCTCATAAAAAGCAGGAGCCTGTCCGGTCGGACAGGCTCTTGTCTTTTATCGTAAAGCCGCCGGAAGGAGGGCATAAACAAAGCCGACCGGCGTCTACTTCCAGTCCCTTACCACAAGCTGAACGTTCTCATTGCCCATGTAAACATTGACGGAAAGCTCATACATGAGCATGATATCCTTCTTTCCTTCAAGGCTTTGAGATATCTCATCCGCCTCTCCGTATATTATCGCCTCCCTGAGCGCGCCCCAGTCGCAAAGCCCTTCCCCATTAAAGGCACTCTCAGGCGCCACGGAAAGCTTAAGCACATTCCTGTTCCTTCCGAGGACCTGCTTTTTAACTATCCTCAGATCCCTTTCGACAAAAAGCGGCCTTGGGTTTCCGTTTCCGTAAGGCTCAAGCATCTCAAGCTCCTTTGCGAATTCAAGGGTCGCCCCGTTCAGGTTCAGCTGCATATCGGCCCTGAATTTCCTTACCATATCCTTTGGGGTAAGAGACGAGTTGTCGTTGAGCATCCTTCTTAAGAGCCCCGTGTTCTCCTCCCTTATGGAAAGTCCCGCCGCCATCTTATGACCTCCGAACCGGATGAACAGCTCCTTTACCCTGCTCATCTCGGCATACATGTCATAAGCCTCTATTGACCTGCCCGAGCCCTTTACCGATTCCTCTCCCCTTGTAAGCACAAAGGAGGGCTTTGAGTATTTCTCCCTCAGCTTACCGGCGATGAGCCCGGCAAGGCTTTCGTGGCAGTCCGGAAGAAAGATGACAAGGACCGTATCCTCAGCATAGGACGGATCGCTCTCTATAAGGCTCATGGCTTTTTCCGTATAATAAAGCTGCATGTCCTTCCTGCTGTCGTTAAGCTCCTTAAGCTCCTGCGCGATCAGGGCCGCCTCCCTCTGATCGGCGCTCTCAAAAAGCTTAAGTGCCCGGTCCGCCAGATCGAGCCTTCCGGTAGCATTGATGCAGGGGCCCAGGATATAGCCTATGTGATAGGGTGTTATAGCGTTTTTATCAAGCTCCGTCACGTTTATAAGGGCATTTATCCCGTGATTGAGATCATTTGCCATCTCGGCCATCCCGTATTTGACGATGATCCGGTTCTCATCCTTAAGCTCCATGATATCCCCCACCGTTGAAACAGCGGCAAAGATCAGAAGCTCCCTCAGATACTCCCCGGGTATCCCTGTCCTTTCAAAAAGCGAGGAGATCAGCTTATAGGCGACCACTCCTCCGCAAATGCCCTCAAAGGGATAGGAGCAGTCCTTCCTTTTGGGGTCTACGACCGCATCGGCAGGCGGGATCAGGTACTCCCTCTGCCCGTCTCTCTCCTCATAGGGGACCTCGTGATGATCGGTAACGATGACCGTCATCCCCTTTCCCGACGCGTAGCTTATCTCGTCGTATGCCGCGATACCGTTATCACAGGTAAGGATGACAGACGCGCCCCAGTCCGCGGCCTCATCCACCATTGCTCTGTTCATCCCGTAGCCGTCCTTTATACGGTCCGGGAGCCTTACCCTTATCCTGTCGGCATATTCCCCGAGGATATCATTGCTCTCGCCGGCCTTTATGTTATGTAAACCTTCCTCCCCCTCCTCCGCATATTTGCAGCACAGGGAAAGCCCCTTTTCAAGGATATACGAGGCACATACCCCGTCTATGTCATAATCGCCTATTATAAACAGCCTTTGTCCGCCCCTGACAGACTCGTATAAAAGCTTTGCCGCCTTATCCATATCCTTAAGCAGATGGGCGGAATGAAGGTCCGAAAGCTCTCCATGTAAATAGGCGCGCACCGAGTCTTCAGAGGTTATGCCCCTGTTGACCATGATACGCGCCAGCCTGCGGGTGATATGATGCCGCTTTGACATGGCATCAAAATCACCCTTTAAATTGCATATTGTCCAGACAGAATCACTCATATATCAGCTTTTCTTTTCTTCCTTCTTCTTCATCCCGGTAGTAAGCAGATACCAGAAGGTGCTTGCCAGACATACGGACGAGTAGCACCCGCAGATGATACCGGCCATGAGCGGCAGTGAAAATTCCCTTATTGACGAAACCCCGAATATAAAGAGGACAAAGACCATTATAAAGGTCGTCAGGGATGTAAAGAGGCTTCTCGATATGGTCTGATTGACCGAGGTATTCACGATAGCCTCAAGCCCCTCTTCTCTCTTCGCGGTCTTAAGCGACTCCCTGATCCTGTCAAAGATGACCACGGTAGCGTTGATCGAATAACCTACAATGGTAAGCATGCAGGCAATGAAGGTGGAGCCTACCGATACCCTCGTTACCGCGTAAAACGCCAGCACCACCAGCACATCATGGCACAGTGCCATTACAGAGCTTGCGCCGAACTTAAGATCCTTGAACCTGAACCAGATGTAAAGCAGCATGCAGAATATCGCGACCAGGACCGCCACAATGGCATCCGATTTCATTTCCGAGCTTATGGTTGAGGAAATGGTCTCAGCGGTTATCTTTTCCGGGTCAACCTCAAAGCTTTCTACCATGGCATCGCTGAAGGCCGTTCTCTCCTCCGCCGTGAGTGTCCTGGTCTTAAAGATCACCTCGTTGGTACCGGCCACCTTCTGAGCCTGTACATTGGCATCACCCGTTATCTCCTCTATGAGCGGGACCACATCGGCATCGATCTTTTCAAGCTCCATATCCTCGTTAAAGGGAACATTTGTAGAGGTACCCCCAAGGAACTCAAGACTGTAGTTAAGAGGATGCCTGCCCGCGGCTCCGTTCACTCCCATTACCACAAAGCCGATAAGGATAACGGCCACGGAGATACCGATAAGGACCTTCCTGTTCCCGAGGAAATCAATTTCTTTGCCCTTCTTTGCCTTACCGTAAAACTTCTCATCCCTGACGCCGAGCTCGAAAAGAGCGTTCATAAGGGATCTCGTTACAACAAGGGCGGTAAACATGGAAACCACGATACCTATGGCAAGAGTCGAAGCAAAGCCCTTTATGGAGCCCGTGCCGAGCACTCCCAGCACTACGGCAGCGATAAGAGTAGTCACATTACCGTCTATAATAGCGGAAAGCGCCTTTTCGTATCCGGTCTTTATAGCCGAACGGACTGATTTTCCGTCAGCTATCTCCTCCCTTATCCTTGCGAAGGTGATAACGTTCGCATCGACCGCCATACCTATCGAAAGGATGATACCGGCTATACCCGGAAGGGTAAGCGTAACATCGAAAAGCACGATGAAAAGCATTTCTATTATAATGTACAGGCACAGCGCAAGGGAAGCGCAGATACCGGGCACATAATAAACTATTATCATGAACAGTACTACCAGGATAAAGCCGACTGCCCCCGCCTTCAGAGAGGTGGAAATAGCCTCCGACCCAAGCTGTGCGCCTACCACGTTGGAGCGCAGCTCCTCAAGCTCGACCTTAAGTCCGCCGATCCTTATGGTAGATGCCAGGCTCTCGGCCTCCTCATAGCTTCCCATTCCGGTGATCTGGGCCTGCCCGTCGGTTATGGCAGACTGCACATTGGGAACAGAGACCGCCTCCCCGTCATAGTAGATCATGATGGAATCGTGGTTTACGACGGCTTCCTTTGTGGCATCCGCAAATTTGCCGGTCCCTTCATCGTTAAGTGTAAGGGAGACCACATATTCATTGTTGCCCATGTCATTCGTTATGGTACCGGCCTGGGCTGTCTTCACATCGGTACCCGTAAGTACGATGGAGCCCTCGGCCTCAAGCTCCTCTATGCTCTTTGCGAGGCTGTAGGCCGGCTTTCCAGAGGGCATATAGCCGTTCATGGAATAATTGGCATTATGATCCGCATCATACTGCTTTATGAAATAGAGGGAGCCGGGCTTTCCCAGATCCTCAAGGACAGCATTCGCATCCTCAACTCCCGGTATCTCTATGCTGATACGATCGTCACCCTCCTTATACACCTGCGATTCCGTGCTGTAGCCCTCTACACGTCTCTGCAGCTTGTATATGGTATCGCTCATATCCGCAGCCGAGGGAGCCTCCTCTCCTACTGCCTTGTAGGTGATGCTCACTCCTCCTGCCAGATCCAGGCCCAGCTTTACATTTGAAGCCGCTCCAGTCTTTTCCGTTCCTACCCCGAAGATCACCATCAGGCCGAATAGTATCGTGCAGACGAAAAATACTACGAGCATGATGACCGCATTCCGCTTTTTCATTTCAAAACTACTTCCTTTCTTTTGATTATCGGCTGATATAGTGCTTCGATCATAGGAAACGGCAAAGTTCTTTTTACTTTGACGTTTCCTGCGCCGGATTTTGGTCGCCTCCGGCGACATCTTCCTTACAAAATCCGTGCGCATCCGCCGGAGGCTTTATAGTGAACGGCAAATCATTTTTGTCGTTCACTATAGAAGGCAACGGATGCTATGCCTTAAGAAGCACATAGTACAACATTACAATTATAGCAAGTGCCGGCAGGATTGCAAGCAGAAAAACGTCAAACTTGACACGGTAAAGGTGATAATGTATCATGATTACAATTCAGAAACTGAATGAGCTGCCCCGATGCTGTACCCTTCATCGGGCTTTTGGTAAACGGCTGCGTTCGTAAGCCGTTCGATTAAGGAGTTGATTTTTTTTGGATCCTGACAGTACGTTTCATATAGTAATCCTGATAATTCTCATCATTCTTTCGGCTTTTTTTTCCGCGTCCGAAACGGCGCTCACAACGCTGAACCAGATCCGCCTGAGAAGCCTTGCCGACGAGGGCAGCAAAAAAGCGGCATTAACGCTGTCCATACTGGAGGATCGCTCCAGAATGCTCTCCACCATTCTCATACTCAATAATGTGGTAAATCTCTATGCCTCATCCCTTACCACCTCTCTCGCAATGAGGCTGTGGGGCAACAAGGCCGTAGCTTTGGCGACCGGCATACTTACAATGCTCATTCTTATCTTCGGCGAGATAATCCCAAAGACAGTTGCTTCCTTATATAATGTGAGGTTTGCCTTTACCTTTATCGGGATCATCCGCTTCTTCATAGTGATCCTTACTCCTGTAGTTTTTCTTATCGATAAGCTCTCCTTTATTCTGCTCCTGCCCTTCGGCATCGATAAGAATAAGGCGCAGAACAGCATGACCGAAAACGAGCTGAGGACCATAGTGGACGTATCCCGTGAGGAGGGGGTCATCGAGAACGAGGAGCACGAAATGATCAATAATGTCTTTGATTTCGGTGATTCCGTCGCAAAGGATATTATGATCCCCAGGGTCGAGATGACCTGTGTAAGCATCGATGCCGATTACAATGAGCTGGGAAAGCTGTTTAACGAAAAAAAATATACCCGGATGCCGGTTTATGAGGATTCCACCGATAACATAGTCGGTATGATAAATATGAAGGATGTCCTTTTCATAAGGGATATCAATCATTTTAACATCCGTTCCGTGATGCGGGAGGCAAGCTTCACCTTCGAATACAAAAAAACCTCCGAGCTCATGCTTGAAATGCGCAAGAATTCAATAAGCATGGTCTGTGTTCTTGATGAATACGGGGCGACCGTAGGGCTTATAACGCTTGAGGATCTCATAGAGGAGATAGTAGGGGATATAAAGGATGAGTTTGACGAGGACGAAAAGGAGCTTATTCAGAAGCTGGATGAACGTACCTACCTTGTGGACGGCTCTCTTAAGCTCGACGATATAAATGATTCTCTTGACACGGGATTTGAATCTGAAAATTATGATTCCATAGGGGGGCTTGTGATCGAGCAGCTTGAAAAGCTGCCCGAGGGCGGTGAAACGGTCACGCTCGAGGACGGGACCGTGCTTGAGACCATAGAAATGGATAAGAACCACATTGAGAAAATAAAGCTCACACTTCCTGAGCCGGACCCTGAAGACAATGAAACGGGCAGCTCTGATAAGCCTGAAGATACCGCTTAATCAAGCCTGTGAAAATATTTAAGCTCCTCATCGGCATTACCGCTGAATATTCCCCTAAGCTCCCCGATCATCTCTCCTGCCCTGGTAGCTTCCTGAAACATGTCCTTTTCGCTGCACCAGACGTTTCCCCCGGCCACAGCCCTGAAATCCCCGAAGAGCTCCTCCTTTGCGATAAGCTCCGAAAGTGAGGCAAGCTCCCCGTCTATATTGCTGTTGTAGATCAGAATGTCCGCATCCTTTGCTCTCATATAGAATTCCTCCATCGAGATATTCATGGAGGAGGAAGCGTTATCGTTTGCGGGCTCAAGATCCGCAAGGATGTATTCTCCGCCCGCAAGCTCGATCATTTTGGCTATATAGTCCCCGGGCTTTCTGACATTGACGTAGCCCCCGGCGGTAATATAAAAGAAGGCGGCTGTTTTACCGTATTTTTCCTCCGTGATCTCCTTAAGCTCCCTTACCTGCTCCTCAAAGAACGACTCCGCCTCCTCTTCCTTCCCTAAAAGACAGCCGTAGAGCTTTATCCATTCCATTCTTCCGAGAGGATGCTTTTCATAGCTGGATCTTTCGACTATCACCGGGATGCCAAGCTTTATAAGAAGCTCCATGGCTTCAGGATTGTGGTATATCATCGTATTTTCTATGGCAAGCCTGCAGCCCCCGTCCAAAAGCAGCTCATAGTCCGGAGAATTGTATTTGCCGGCATACAGTATATCTCCACCCTCGACCATGTCCCTTACCTCGTCAATGCTCCAGTCAGAGGGTTTTGTCCCGGTAAAGCCCACCTTATTAAGACAGCCAAGCTGCCTGAAATAATCCATCGCGGACGAGGACGCAAGGTATATACCGTCAACGGGCCTTCTGATCACAGTCTTATCTGATAGCTCTTTTGGGATCTCCTCTCCCTCATCGGCCACCACAAAGCTTTCCGATCCGGGAATATCCACAAGGTCACAGCCGTCTCCGTAATGCTCTATGGAAAAAGCCTCGGCATATTCAAGCTCAAGCATCCCGGTCCCATGCGTCTCTTCAGCTGCGGCCGCAGAAGAAGCTTCTGTATAAGCTCCCGAGAAACCGCACCCGGAAAGAATGGTTGACATAATTATAATTACAGTCAACCATCCCGGTGTCCTGAGCATCGTTTTGCACTTATACTGTATTTGTGATCTCACTCCGCTTCCTCTAAGGAACTCTCATCAAAAACCAGCCTGTATTCTATCTCATGAGGCTTGCTCATGGCGGTGGTGTCGGCGGTAAGCTCTACCGTAAGACCGTTAACGGGTATGTCAAAGGCGGAATTGCCCTCCTTGTTTACGGGAAGGTATTTTTCTCCGTCAACTATGGCATAATCATAATTCGGGCTGCTGAATATAATATGGGCAGTGATCTCCTCTCCCTTTACCGTAAGCTCAACAGGGCTCTCAACATAGGCTTTTCCCGAGCCGCCCTCAAGCTCTGCCCCTATAAGGTAGCTTCCGTCCTTAAGCCCGAGCCTTTCCATAAGCTCAGCCTTGCTCTCTGTCTCACCCGCTTCCGAAAGAGCAGTCCCGGGAAGTGAATCGGCCCTGAATACAAGCGTTCTGTCATACCACTTTTCCTTGTTCTTACTGAAGGCGGCAAGCTCATAAGGAGAATCCAGGGCATCAACGGTCACCGTAAAGGTATGCTCTCCCTTCTCATTCTCCTCAAAGGGGATATATGCATCCTCGGACATCTCCAACGCCTCGGCAGCCGTTCCGGGGCAGACATAGAGATAGCCTTTTCCTCCCATCGTCATCACAGCCTTCATCTCATCCCCCTCAACCGTAAGGCTGCACTGTGTGATCCTGAACATTGATGAGCTGGAATCGACCTCTATCTCATATACTCCGTCCTTTATCTCAGAGGCAGGGACGGGCTTCTGCCCATCCGCTGTCACGTCCTTCACCTCTGTCATTTCAGAAGCGCCCGCAATAAGCTCCGCCTCCTCGATCGCCTTTCTGCAATGCTCTACATAGAGTGAGCGTACATCGCTGTTTTCCCCAAGCCCGTTTAAAAGGCACACGACCTCATAGCCCTCGGCTTCGAAAACAGACTTCCAGGAATCCTCCTCGTCGCCTGCCATATCGTTATTGGCATGGTCTCCCGCAACTACCATGAGAGGCTCAAGCACTACTCTTTTATAATTTCCCTGCTTTACAAGTGACAGCACATCCTCTACCGAGGGTGATGCCTCTACCGTTCCGATATAATAATTGTCATAGCCGGCGGCGTTCATCATTTCCTGCAGCTTTGCGTAAACACTGTTGGAATCGGCCTCCGTGCCGTGGCCCATGAAGCATATCGCCGTTTCCCCGTCATCATACTCCTTTGTGGCCTGGGTTACAGCCTCGATCACACCGTTAAAATCCTCATCGGTATCAAGAAGAGGCTCCGCGATCACCAGCTTATCAAAGGCATCCGCGTAATCCGCAAGCTCCTCCTTAAGATCGGTATATTCAAAGCCGTGCATCAGATGAGTAGGCTGCACCACAAGAGTTTTTACTCCGTTGTTTACCGCTCTGTCAAGAGCCTCGGTCACATTGTCGATCACCTCTCCGTCCCTTTTCTTAACGTGATCGATGATGATCTGGCTGGTGAAGGCACGTCTCACGCTGTAGTCCGGAAAGGCCTCTTTAAGATCCTTCTCGATGGCTCCTATGGTAAGGCGTCTGCTGTCATTAAAGCTTGTGCCGAAGCTTACTACCAGAAGCTCCTTCTCCCCTATCTCATCCTGGTTTAAGGGATCATCCAGTGCCGCGTCGCCGGTTTCGTAATTCTCTTCATCCTCTTCCGAGACTTCTTCTTCAGCCTCCTCTGATACCTCAGCGCCTTCCGCTGCCTCCTCTGTTTCCGTGACCGTCGGCGTTATGGTGTAATAGCACCCGGTAAAAGCGCCCAGGGTCAGCGAACATAAAAGTGCCGCAATGATTTTTTTCATTTTTTCCTCCTTTTTATGAGCTGCCCGACAAAAGCCCTTTGGGCAGCTCTTATAATAATAAACAGATTGCCGAAAAAAATGCGGCCCGTCTCAGACGTCCGCATGATGTGCAACACATATAAGCCCCTTAAGAAGGAGCAGAGGCGCCGCAGAATCAAAACCGCGTGATCCAAAACGAACAAATACCCATTAACGCGGTCAGCCTCACACGCACCTGATCCCTTTGCTGTACATATTATGCCGTACGTTAATGAGTATAGATCGCAGGCAGGTTTCCTGACTTACGGCTTTGGGGCTTTATCATTTTGAAAGCGGAGCATTTACCCAGGCTCCGTCTTTCCTTGCCGAACACAGTGACGGGATCGTACAGGATTCAGGCCTGTTTCCCTTTTACCCTGCCGGAAGTCCCCTTTCCGGCAGGCACCTGCAATCTCATTTTTTTCAACTATCAGAATGATATCACCAATAGCCTTAAGATTCAACCGCAAAAAAACCGCTGTTTCATTCGTGAGATGAATCAATCACAGGCCGCAGAACCCGCCGGAATAACCTATCGTTATTGGTCTGATATCGAAAACGGCAGGAAGAATCCGGGTCTCGATAAGATCTTCAAAATCGCTGACGTTCTTGGCGTAGATGTTTCCCATCTCTTTGAAAAGCATTGATCTCTCTTGATACTGTTCTGACGATGGATACAGCAATCGGCGCAGCTGAGTATACGATCACGGCTGCTCCTGCCTGAATATGTAAGCATTTTCAGCATCAAAGGCTACAAAGGCCCTGTCTCCCTTATTGTATATCCTTCTGCCTGCCGGGTTGAAGTCAGTTATCTTTACCTCATTATCCCCCACCTTCACATGATAATTCTGGTAGCTCCCCATAAAGCAACTTAAGGTCACCTCGCAGGGAAGCTGTCCTTCATCCTTAAGCGCCGCAGCCTCCGGCCTTAAAAGCAGGATACACTCATCTCCCGCGGACAGACCGGAGATGTCCGCTGTCTCTATAAGGCTTCCGTTTATCTCAACCGTCCCGCCGTTTCCTTTTTTTTCGGTAATCCTGCCCTTCAGGAAATTGGCCTCGCCGATAAAGTCCGCCACAAATTCATTCTTAGGTTTATAATATATCTCCTGCGGAGTCCCCATCTGTTCTACCACGCCCTTGTTCATTACGATGATCTTATCCGAAATAGCCATCGCCTCACTCTGGTCATGGGTAACATACACCGCGGTTATGCCTGCCTCCTGCTGGATCCTTCTGATCTCCGTTCTCATCGATACCCTGAGCTTGGCATCAAGGTTCGATAGCGGCTCGTCAAACAGGAGCACTCCGGGCTCAAGCACCAGAGCCCTTGCAAGCGCCACTCTCTGCTGCTGGCCTCCCGAAAGCTGATTGGTCATCCTTCCTTCTCTGCCCTCAAGTCCCACGAGCTTAAGTATATCCATGACCTTCCTTCGGATGGTATCCTGAGGCTCCTTCCTGATCCTAAGCCCGTAGGCCACGTTATCGAAAACATTGTAATGAGGGAGAAGGGCATAGCTCTGAAACACCATAGCCGTATCTCTCTTATTGGGTGTCAGTCCGTTTATGGCCTCGCCGCCGAGATATATTTCTCCCTCATCAGGACTTTCAAACCCTGCTATCATTCTCAGTGTGGTGGTTTTCCCGCAGCCTGAGGGTCCTAAAAGGGTAACAAAGCTTCCGGCCTCTATCGTAAGGGATGTGTCCTTCACCGCGTAGAAATCCTTTTTAGTCTTGGGATCCTGGTATATTTTACCGATATGCTCAAGCCGGATACTCTTTTTTTCTTTAGCCATCTGTTCCTCCCGTTTCGTAAGGTTATATGTGTCTTTCATCGCCGCAGGCCGCAGCTCTCTACTCCCTGCCGGCCGATGAGCCGGTGCCAAAATGCTTTATAAGAATATTCATAAGCAGCACGGCCCCGTAGGTTATAAGTATGAGGATCGTCGCAAAGGCGCAGGCGATCCCGTAGGCGCCCTTCTCCGCAAACTCGTTTATCTGTACGGTGATCAGCAGATATTGCGGGGTCACCAACAGAATGATGGCGCTTATGGCAGTAATGCTTCTTACAAAGGCTGTTACCAGTCCGCTTAAAAAGCTGTCCTTTATAAGCGGGAGCGTAACGGTCATGAACACCTTAAAGCTGTCGGCGCCCATATCATACGCGGATTCCTCTATGCTCCTGTCTATCTGTCTGAGCGCGGATATGCCGCTTCTGGTTCCGGTGGGAAGGCTTCTAACGATGAACACTATCACAAGCAGCGCCCCTGTTCCGTAGAGCCCCTGCAAAAAGCCGGTCCTGAATACGCCCGAGGAATAGCCTCTTATGTAGCCTATGCCCAGTACAGTTCCGGGAACCGCCATGGCAAGCATCGATACAGCCTCTATGAAGCCCTTTGACTTAAAGCTTCGTTTCACCACCAGATAAGAGATTATCATGGAAAGAAACGCGGTGATCGGTGAGGCGATGAGCGAGAGCACAAAGGAGTCCTTAAATGCCTTAAGCCCCTTGTACTTCTTAAACACCTGCACGAACCATTTGCCGGTCAGGTGAAAATCATAGCCCCAGGTCTTAAACAGGGCACCAAAGGGAACACAGATATACATACCGATAACGAACACCGCAAGCAGGCTGCACAATATGGTCAGAGGCAGGGTGACGCTTCTGTCCATTATCAGCATCCTCTCTCTCGATGCCTTTCCGGAGAGCGTAGCCGTGCTCTTTGCCTCAAGATAATATTTCTGTACTATGAACATGAGAAGTGTTATGAGCAGCAGGACCACCGCCATCGCCGATGCCCCTTCCTTATCGTAGGCACCCGTGATCTGCAGGTAGATCGTGGTTGCGAGAGTATCGTAGGAACCCCCTATGATCATCGGATTGGCAAAATCCGCTATTGACTCTATGAAGGTAACAAGAAAAGCATTTCCGAGCCCCGGAAGTATGAGCGGAAGGGTCACGGTCGTAAATACCCTCCACCTTGAAGCGCCCATGTCCCTGGCCGCCTCCTCAAGCGAGGGATCGATATTCTTAAGAAGGCCCTTGAGCATCATATAGCAGACCGGAAAGAAGGTCAGCGTCTGTACCGTCGCTATCCCCCAGAAGCCGTAAACACTGTTGTCATATATATGCAGCAGGTACCTTGTTATTATCCCCGATTTGCCGAAGAGCATTATCATTGAAAGGGAAAGCACGAAGGGAGGGGAAACAACAGGGAGCATCGAGACCACCTGAAAGAGCCCCTTCATGAAGCCCGTTTTCAGCCTTACATAAACCTCTACATAGGCAAAGAGCAGCCCGATCAGAGCCGACGCGATCCCTACCAGAAAGCCGACCTTTAAGGTATTGCCGATCGCCCGCCTGAAATTTGACATCCCCATTACCCGCTTAAATACCGAAAGGCTTATCCCCTCTTCTGTAATAAAGCTGTCCACCAGAAGTATGGCCAGGGGATAGAGGATGAACAGGGTCAGAAAAACTATCAGTACCGCTATCGTGGTGACCATGACCGGATCGGAATAAAATTTTTTCCTCTCAAGCATGGCGCCCTGTTTTTTAGCCATAATACATAAACCCCCTAAAAAGGGCAGATAGCTGTAGACCATCCGCCCTTAAAATGTCCGGGTTCACAGCCTTTAAAAGCCCGTGCTCTTCCAGCTGATTCCCTCACTCTGTTTATTCTGTCTGGAAACGATCATCCGCGGCGCTTCCGAGCGCTTCCATGACCTCTTCAACATATGTTGTGGTATTTTCCTTGGCATCCTCAAAATCATATTCCATAACATTATCCGGATCAAGGCCGAAATCTGCCGCAACCGAGGGCTGCGCCGCATTATCGAGCACCAGGAACTGATAGGAGCCGTTCTGTGCCGCAAGCTCGACACACTCGGGACTTAACGCGTACTCGATCCAGAGCTTTGCGGCATTGGGGTGCTTGGCGCCCTTAAAGATAGCCGTGGCTCCTATCTCAAAGGAGGTCCCGCTTGAAGGGATTATAAGCTCTATATTTCCGTAACCGTTATCCTCGATCTGTGTAATGCCGTCATGCAGGAAGCCGATGCCTATGACGCATTCGCCGGTGCCCACGTTCTTTGAAGGGCCGGAACCGGATTTTGTATAAACCTCGATATTTTTGTCAAGATCCACAAGGTACTTTATTCCCTCGTCATGTCCGTACTTTTGTATCATCGTATTGATCACGAGCTTTGCCGTACCTGCCGTGTTGTAGTTTGAAAGCCAGATCAGTCCCTTGTATTTTTCGTCAAGAAGATCCTCCCAGTCCTTCGGAGCCTCAAGCCCCATTCTTTCAAGCTCATCCCTGTTTACCATAAAGCCGAGGATGCCCTTGTAGATACCATACCAGCAGCCGTCCTTGTCACGGTACATGTCACCGATAAGATGAGACGCGTTCTTTGCCTCGTAGGGCTCCAGAAGCCCCTCTGCCGTAGCTACGTTATAGGGGTCCGTGGTTCCGCCGAACCATACGTCTCCGGAAGGATTTCCGTTTTCCTCCTCTATCTTGCTCTGAACCTCACCGGTAGAGAGCCTCTGATACTGAACCTTTATTCCGTACAGCTCTTCAAAATGCTCACAGGCAGCCGCAAGATAATCCTCCTCACAGGAGCCGTAAACTATAAGCTCCCCCTCTTCCTTTGCCGCGGAAACAAGCGCGTCGTCCACGGCCTCCGTGCCTTCCCCCTCCGCGGATTGCTCGTCAGCGGGAGCGCTCTCCGCCGAAGCAGCAGGCTTAGGCGCGGTAACAGGCATTGCGGCGCACCCTGCAAGGCTCATTACCATGGAACAGGTTAATGCCAGTGCGATAAGTTTCTTCATTCTTTTTCCCTCCTGAAATACAATTGAATGCAAAACATCAGGCTGATAAGTAACAACAGCACGCATAAGAGCGAACGTATGTATACCGTCCACTATATTGTGTTAATTATACCTATGATAAGGAAAAATAGCAACCATCTTTGTGCAGATTGCACTAATGAGGCCGTCTCCTTTAAAACAGGTCAATGTATTCATTTCCGGGATATTCGGTATCCGAGGGTGTCAGAAAGACCATCTTCTTTTCCTCAGAATAGAACGCCTGCACGGAATCGGCGGCACCCGTCACGCTTACGTCGCCGCCTGAAAAGGTCTTCAGGCTGCTGTCGGGGGTCGACAGGAAGGTATAGATATCAGAATTGATGCTCTTAAGCTCCGATGACTCATCAAACTCCGCCTCAAGCTCGGAAAGAAGCTGGGGTGTGAGGGTCTCAGGCTCCCTGCGGGCCTCGGTCGCTTCGTCGATCATCTCGCCGTAGGCCTCGTTAAGCCTGAAGAAGTCCTTTGTTAGCCTTGAATTGTTCAGAAATACCGAAAAAGCATTCTGATAGAATTCATACTTTTCCTGATTTCCGCACTCATAGCTCACGACACACAGCGGGAGCCACTCGGTGACGGTCCCTTCGTCTCCGAGCTGGTCATTGGTGTAACTAAAGGTATTATAGATCACCGGCACGTAATAATCCGCGAAGACATCGCCTCCGCCGGTAGTGATCTTATATTTGAAGTACATCGCGCTGCTTCCGGATTCTCCCGTGGCATAGGTGGTGCTTGCGCCTATCCCCGCGTAATCCCCTATGTCACCCGTAAGCATCTTTGTTTTATTCTCCGAAACAAGCTTAAGCGCCTCTGCCGCCGCCCCCTCTGCCTCATGACTTTCCACGAGCTCGAGCTTTGCCCCCGAATAGGCCTGCTTTATTAAAGCCTCAAGATAGCCCTGCGGCCCGTCGTAGGAAAGATAGCTCCTGTAGCGGTCAATATCCACCTCATTGCTACGCTTGCTCCCCGTTACAGATGATACCTGATACCAGAAATGCTCCGGCGACATAAAGGTAAGCCTCATCGTATTATCCGTATCCGAAATAACACAGCTCATGACAGCCGGAAAGGTATCGGAATATCTGGTATAGTCAAAGCTTGCCTCGGGCTCGCCCCCTCCGAAGTCCTCCGGATACAGGGTCGTAAACATAAGGAGCCCGGCATCATCATATACCTCGCCCACCATGTAGTAATCCCCAAGGTCATCGCTTACCTCCCTGTTGTCCGGTACCGGCTCCTCTTCCTCAGCCTCATTCTCGGTCTCGGGAGGCTCGGTGGCTGTTTCCTCCTCCTCTCTTTCGGCCTCCTCCTCTTCTTCTATCTCATCCCTTAGCGAGGGGCCCTCGACGCCCTTTGAGGCCACCACGGCCACTATCCCTATGAGCACCGCCAGAAGGATGAAGACGATCACTATAGCGATCACGATGGAGTTTTTCTTCTTTGCCTGCGCCTTCTGTGACTCCATCTTCTCAGCGACCTCGAGGGGAAACTGTGAGGTATTCTCGGGATCGCTCACATCGAAGCCACAGCCGATGCATATATCCTGGGTATCCTCCAAAAGCATCCCGCAGTTCTTACAATACTTCATTTCTGTTCCCTCTCCGCCGTCTCAAGATCCTTATAGCCGTACAGCTTCACATTGTTTTCCATTATCTCAAATGCCAGGTTCCTTCCGTTTTTGGCGTGATCAACGATAAAACCGGCATAGAGCTGCAGCATTTTATCGGAATAGGTGGATATCTCACCCCTTAAATAGGTCTCGTAGGAGGTGTTGTTTATATCATCCTGAGCCGTGCGGATGCTCCTTGCCCTTTCCGCAAGCCTCGGATAGCTTTCCGAAAACTCCTCCATCCAGCCCACCTGTATGCTCACCACCGTCTCTACGACAGCCTTTTTCTCATCTGAAAGGGCTTCAAAGCTGTCCTTTATCTCATCGTATTCCTCCGGCGCCGTGCTTTCCATCATCCTTCCGTATTTTTCGGTGATAAGATTATGATTCAGCCTGCTTTCTCTTCTGAAATCATACAGATACTGCAAAAGCATCGTCCTGGTCCAGGTAAGATACTGGCTTCTGCGCATGATGGAAAACGTCGGCCAGTTATTCTGGCACTCCGCCCTGCCTCCTTCGTTCTTCACCTTATCGAATTCCCTGAATTCCGTTCTTGCGATCTCCATGGCAAGGGCAGCATCATCCTTTAAGGAGAAAAGAGATTTCTCCATAAGCTCCTCCACATGATGTCCTATGTAGGGATCTATATCGCTGGTAATGTCTCTTCTGTAGAGCTCCATGGCAAGAAAGGCTCCTATATTCTCCGTTTTATCCGGATCCTTAAGGGCCTTTCGGATGAGCTCCGAAAGCTCCTTTCCGCCGTCAAGGTCCATAAGCCCCGTAAACAGCCATTTATCATGCAGGGGATAGGTCCCGTCGATTATGTACAGAAGCTTCATAGCTGCCTTTATGGCGTCCGACAGCATTATCTCAGCGGTCACCTCATCTCCCCGCTTAAGCATCCTTAAGCGGTTATACTGTCCCGTCTGGGAAAACACCGCGCAGAGCTCGGCGATCTTCGTATAAAAGATATTTTCCGGGTATCCCCGTTTAAACTCCTCCCTGAGCCTTGTAAACTCTCCTGCGTCATCCCTCCAGACCTCTCCGTTTACGCATGCCGCAAGTGACGCATCCTCTGTCCGGCTCCAGTCCAGCTTACTGTATTGAGCGCAGCCCACAAGCCTGTTGTAGAAGGTCTTTACAGTCATGACACCTCTCCGGCCGCCACCCTGGGTTATATCTCTCTTAAATCCCCTGTACTCCGAGGGAAGCTCTTCATAAGCCTTCTGAAGCTCCTCACCTATTTCGCTGAAGGCTTCATCATCGAGCCACATGCAGAAGGCCGGGCCGAAGTCATGATCCCTTGAGATCTCATCATCAAGATAAAAGCACTCCGAGCCCTCTCCCGAAAGCCCTACGGCGATCCTGTCCTCGTATTTCCTGAATTTCTCATGGATCATTGGAGCACCGTATTCCTCATAATATTCCCGGCACAGATCAAGCCCCTTTATCGTATCCCTCGAAGCAGCCTTTTCAGAAGCAGCCTTCAGACATGCCTCGTAATTCTCCTTAAGCCTTTCATAATAGCCGTTGCGCCCAAGGGCCTCTTCCATTATATCCATGGCCTCATTAAAGGTTCCTGCTCCCTTCTCGTAATCTCCGGTTATATAATAATAGCTTCCAAGAGCCGAAAGTGCGGCGCAGTAATGCTGATCTCGTACATTCTGCTCCTTAAAGAGCCTTATCGACTCCTTTGCCTCGGCACAGGCATCCTCTATCCTGCCAAGCTGTATCAGGGTCCCCGCAAGGTTTGCCCTTGAAACAGCCTCCTCATAATAGTTCTTATGCTCAGTCACTATCTCAATGGCCTTCATGAGTGCCTTTTCAGCCCCGGCAAAATCCCCGATTTCCTGATACAGAAGGGCCTTGTTATTGTAAAAGCCCGCAAAGAGCCCCGAATCGGGCGCCAAATTCCTTTTATATATATCCTCCACCCTGTCGTAGAGCTGAAGTGAATCCTTAAGCCTTCCCGCGACCCTGTAGGAGGTGGCCACATTGAGAAGGGAGGTGGCATAGGGAACGGAATCGGTTCCGCACACCGCCCCGGCGACTCTCAATATATCCTCCGCGACCTCAAACATCCTGTCAAATTCCGAGGTCTCTCTGTAATGCCCGATCAGCTCGTTTAACAGAACCAGAACGGCGCCGTCGTCCATTTCCTCTGCCGCCGTATCTATGGCACTGACCAGAAGCTCCTCGACCTCCCTGCTCTTGTTTTCGGAATAAAGCCTGTCAGCTGTTTTAAGAATCCTTTCTGTATCCAATGTAAATCCCCCGTCAAGCATATCACCAAAAGTGTCAGCGGCACCGTGAAAGACCGGTGCTCATAAGATATCTTATCACTTAAACAGCGGGGTCGCAATAATTATGATCTCCACGCCAGGGCAATCGATTAATACCCTCATAACCCCGGCGGAATATGCGGATCATAAAAAGCCCGGA
>DFEA01000091.1:19821-24909 GCA_002368575.1 Lachnospiraceae bacterium UBA3814
TCTGAGCTTTTGCGCAACTCACTTGACAAAAAGCGATTTTTATGGAAAACCTTTCAACCCTGTTTGAGCTCGCGTACTGAATTCCCTCGATAACTGTGAAGCGAGTTGTTGAAAGGTTTTCTGCTTATAAAAATTGCTTTGAGTCTAGTGAGTTGCAGCCGCGAAGAGCCGGGCTTTCTTATGATCAGCATATTCCTCACGACCTTGGGGTATTAAGCGATTGCCCTGTCTTAATGCTTTTTGACGCTGTCTGCCTTATGATGCTATAATGGAAATGATCGACTGAGACAAGGAGAAATACAATGGCACTTGACGGCATAACTACAGCGGCTCTCACAGCCGAGCTGTCACGGAAGCTTACGGGAGGAAGGCTTGCAAAGATCGCGCAGCCCGAGCCTGACGAGCTTCTGCTTACTATAAAACAGGGCTCGGAGCAGTTCCTCTTAAAGCTTTCCGCTAACGCCTCCCTTCCTTATGCGGCACTGACCGGTCAAAGGAAGGCAGCTCCCATGACTGCCCCTAACTTCTGCATGTTTTTAAGAAAGCATATCCAGAACGGAAGGCTTATAAGCATTACCCAGCCCGGTCTTGAAAGGATAATAAGATTTGAGACCGAGCATCTTGACGAATTGGGGGATATCTGCCGAAAGACCCTTATAATCGAGCTCATGGGCAAGCACAGCAACATCATCCTCGTAAACGAGGCAGGCATGATACTGGACAGCATCAAGCATATAAGCGCTATGGTAAGCTCGGTGAGGGAGGTGCTCCCCGGCAAGGAATACTTCATTCCCGAAACCGTTAAAAAGCTGGATCTGTTCAGTATGTCCCCGGGCGATTTCAGGACAGCCCTCACGGATAAGCCCGTTGACGTGCTTAAGGCTCTTTATACCTCGGTAACGGGGCTCTCTCCGGTCATGGCAAGCGAGCTTATCTACAGAGCGGGGATCGATCCGGATATCCCCGCCCGGGATCAGTCAGAGGAAGCGCTTGACAGGCTTTACGACAAAGTGTCAAAGCTTAAGGCCATTATCGAAGCCGGGGACTTTTCACCTAATATCATCTATGACGGCAGGCAGCCGGTGGAGTTCTCCGTCGTCCCGCTTTTCCAGTATCATGAGCTTGACACAAGGAGCTTTGACTCTGTGTCGGAGGTACTTAATACCTTCTACAGCGAGCGGGATGTGTATACAAGGATAAGACAGAAATCCTCCGACTTAAGGAGGATCGTTCAGACCCATCTTGAACGGAACGTGAAAAAGCTGGATCTTCAGGCAAAGCAGCTCAAGGATACGGAAAAGCGTGATAAATACAGGCTCTGGGGAGAGCTTATAAATACCTGGGGCTATAATCTTCCCCCCGGAAGCAGGGTGCTTAATGCCGTAAACTATTACAATAACGAGCCTGTGGCAATACCCCTTGACGAGGCTCTGAGCCCCGCTGAGAACGCCAGGAAATACTTTGACCGGTATACCAGGCTTAAACGTACCGAGGAAGCCTTAAGCACTCAGATAGAGGAAACCAATGCGGAGATCAGTCATTTAAGCTCAGTCCTCACGAGCCTGGAGCTTGCCCAGGATGAGCTTACCCTGCTTCAGATCAGGGATGAGCTGGTACAGGCCGGCTGCATACGCAGGCATGAGCAGCAGGATAAGAAGGGGCCGCATTCCCGCAGCGCTTCAAAGAACGCCCCCTACCATTATATAAGCTCTGACGGCTTTGATATCTATGTGGGAAAGAACAATTATCAGAACGATTATCTGACCTTCAGCCTTGCAAACGGTAACGACTGGTGGTTTCACGCAAAAAAAATACCGGGTTCCCATGTCATACTGAGATCGGGAGGAAAGGACATCCCCGACAGGGCCTTTGAGGAGGCCGGCGCTCTTGCGGCATATTATTCAAAGGGCCGGGAGCAGAACAAGGTAGAGATAGATTATGTGGAAAAAAAGCAGGTAAAGAAGCCTGCCGGGGCAAAGCCGGGCTTTGTGGTCTACTATACCAACTACTCTCTTACCGTAGCGCCCGATATCTCCGCCTTAAGGCTGTGTGAGGACTCTTAAATACGGTTCATTGTCAGAATCGGCAACCTTCGCTGAGTCGTTCATAACATAAAGCAGCTTAAGTTGATGACATTTTTTCAATAAGGACCAACACACACAAAGAGCCGGGTCAGTTCCCGGCTCCTTCTGTTATATATACTAATGGTGGAATCTCAGTAGCCAAGCATCCAGTCATACACAGCGGTTGGACGACTGAAGACCTTTCAAACGAGTAAAAATGGTAAAACCCGTATAAAGTCAACCTCGCTCGACCGTAAAAATGGTACAATTACTGAAAACCATTTGTTGTCAATCCGTTGTCAAATCGATGATGTTTGTCAATCCAAGGAATTACTCCTTAGAAAACATCCAACTCATCTGCCAGCTTGTTTATTTCCTCCAACTGCTTTTCTTTAGATACCTCAGCATATATATCCAAGGTGATTTTAATGCTGGCATGACCCATTATAGTCTGGATCACTTTTACATTGACATCTCTCTCGCACAGTCTCGTGCAGAAAGTATGTCTCAACATATGATTGGAAATATGAGGCAATAATAATGGTTCCCTTTCTTCATACTCCGCTAATGCCTCTTCCTGTTTGTTGTAGGCTTTAACTATATCATCTAAAGCCTTGTCAAGCCTCGAGGAAGTATAAACGCTTCCATTCCGCTTTGTAAAAATGAAATCTGTGTAGCCATCTATGGTTTCGCTTGCGAACTTCTTCGCTTGAGCCCATTTGTACTCATCCATAAAGGCTTGAATCACCGGCTGCATAAGCGGAACCTGTCTTATGCCTGCCTTCGTTTTTGGTAAAGATACTGCAAGATGTTCCTTTGAAACTCCTTTAATGGCCTTGATAATAACAATGCCATGATTTACATCCACAAACCTTTTCTCTACGTCAATATCCTGCCATCTGAGTCCACAAAGTTCTCCGACCCTGAGTCCTGTTCCAAGCATTACCTGAAAGATACTGTGATATCTCCCCCAAGTAGGATGCCCATCCATAAACTCCAAAAAGGCCTTCTGCTCTTCCAACGTAAGTGCACGGATCTTTCTCTCTTCATCGCCTATAGCGCGCTTAAATGCTCCGAAAGCTCCATCTGCGGGATTCCTCAAAAGCATCCCATCCTGAAGGGCAAGTTTACAAGCCGAAAACACCTGTAGATGTACGTGCTGAACAGTCTTTACGCATAAACCTTTGCTTCTTACAAGATAACTATAAAAGGCCATTATATCCGAATGACTGATGTTCTTGATCGGCTTTGTTCCAAACTCTTCTCTTACGTGATTATCATATGTCTGACGATAGCTTGCATATGTCGACTGCTTTATTCCAACCTTAAGCGCCAGTGCCCTGTCAAACATAAAGTTTAATGACACCTGCGAGCCATATTGCGTAGCTCCTTGCCAGCTCGCCACCTGAAAATCACGCTCTTTCTGTCGAAGCGTTACGAGATTATCAGCATATATATAGCATCTCTTACCCGCAATATTTGTGTAGGTAAACTGATATCTCCCGTCCTTACGGTGAAATTCACCCTTTTGCAGCACTCTGCCGTTGCCGTCTTTTCTTGATGCCATCTCTTCTCCCTTCTTCAATATTTGAATCCGGGAGAGTGTACGATCATGCTTTCTTTGCTTTTTTCTTCATAAGGAGATCAAAGCCTTCCAGCATGGTCTCTGTAATCGTCTGCTCGGTAGCTTCATTATACTCCATTAGCTTCTTGTAGTCTGGCTCCGACATCCTAACCGTTACTTTATACATCTTTGGATTCTCTGCCGGTGGCCTTCCTACTTTGCCCATCTCATATACCTCCACTTCCGACTTCTATATTATAATTTATGTCGGACTAAATTACAAGGCATATAATGCAAATAAAGCAACTATTTAATACACTCCCCCCGGAACCCTGAAGCTCTCGATATATCTATCTACGCCCTTGTAATCAATAAGGATCGTTTCATCGATTTTGTGGAATGAATTAGCATTAATCGCCCATTTTATGACGGTAGGACGGCTTACTCCATATCTTTTGGTAGCCTCATTGCACCTTATCCATCTTTTGTCTGTCCAATCTGTAGATTCCTCTGTAGAATCCACTCCATTCTTGAAGTAATCATACTCACTTCCCTTTTTGCTCATCGCGCTGTTCTCCTTTTCTCCTCTCGGCCCTTATGACGGGTCGGTTATTATGTATTCTTTAAACCAGGGCAGCACTTCTTTTAATAATGCTTTCCTGATACGATACACTTTCTTATTTGCAGATTCCCATTCAAGGCATAACTCTGCAGCTATATCCGCAACTCGTTTCTCCCTTCTTATATATGGTAAAAACAGGCTGCGTTCATCCGGTTTCATCAAGCCAATGAAGCCCGCAAGAATCTTGTGCTCCTTGGCCATAAGATCCCATTCATATATCGCCGTGGATATAAGACCGAGTTCATACGAATCAGGGAACATTTCCTTTGTAACCTTCATCTGCTCAAAACACTGTTCAAGGGATACCCTCTCCAGAGCCTTAGATGCTGTTATGTTTGATGTTCCTCCAGTCGTCTGGATCCTCACGCCCAAGTCTTCATCGCTTGGGCGCAGATTATACTCCCTCATCGCTACCATGAGATCGACGACGTTATTCTTATAGGTCTCCCTGTATCTGCCGAAATCCTTGTAATTATCCAGCAGCTGGTAGATCCTCTCCTTGGGACTTTTTTTGATGTAATCTCCAATAAATATGTGCTTAGCTTCCATTTCTTTCCTCCGAAATAATTTGTTTTACTAAGCAGAACCGGTTTGCTTATATATAAAGCATAACCTCTATTATTGGAGCTGTCGTTCCACAGATACCGGACTTTTCCTCTGTTCAGTTCGGTGCCACCGAACCTGTGACCCTGATATGATCCAGGGCCGCCTGAAGGAGCCTTTCATCCTTTATCGCAGTCAGCGTTGTTATCGCTTCCTGTATCTTGGGATTAAGATCATCCTCCATCAAGAAGTATCCGGGAAATACATGAAGTGTAACTGGTAGATAATAGGTGCAT
>DFEA01000061.1 GCA_002368575.1 Lachnospiraceae bacterium UBA3814
AAGAAGGTTACCGCTTCAAGAAGCAAAAAGGAAGCCTCCTTCCTGACAGAGGGGGCTGTGGATAACGATGGTTTGAAGGCTGCTGTTGACGCTACGGGTTACACCTGCCTGGGAATCGAATCGGCCCCCTTCGAAAAGAAGGGCCTGTTCGGATGGAGATCCGCAAAATAAAGGTGCGGGGACAGCGGATCATTATGGTCGCTGTGAAATCTGACTTCCGTGGGCGCACAGGTTGATATGTAACGGTCAATCCTTTTCAGCAGGCTCAAATATCATGTTGGTCAGCGAATAAGGTATCAGCCTGCCGGGATCCGAACCTGCATCGATCCATTGGCCGATCATGTCCGCTGACAGAATAAGCGGCATGCGGTCATGGATATTCTTTAATTCTTCACTGGACTCTCTTGTGAGTATGGTAAAGACGGGGAGCCCTTCTTCAAAGCGGTATAAACCACATAGATAAGCAGCTGAGGAATTGGCCGGCTGGATCAGATATTTCCGTCCTGTTTTCGTCTTGCCGTCCGGCGCTGTAAAGTGCTGCCACTCGAAATACCACGAGGCCGGCACGATGCAGCGGTGCCTCTGCCAGTGCTCCCTGAAAAGGGGCTTCTCTGAGGCTGTTTCGGATCTGGCGTTGACAACGGGGGAGCTGCTTTTGGGGATGGTGAATCCCCATTTCATCGGAAAAACGGATCTGTTTCCTTTCTGATCGGATGCGATAACAGCGACCAGATCAGTAGGCCTGATCTCCCCGGAAGTAAGGAGGGGTTTTGCCATTTTCTTCAGGAATCTCATAGTGAGGGCGGAACGTACGGCCGCCTCTGTGATATCCTGTAATTCAGCGTTCTCCTTTTCAATGTAAAATCTTGTGCACATATCGGGTCCTCCTGTGATCCTGTCGCGGCAAGAAAATTATAGCATATCACAGAATGAAATCATTACTTTTATCAGGATACTCTTATGAAATTCTGTAAATAAGGCTTGAGAAATTTGCCGGATTGCGTTAATCTATAGCTGTTAACGTAAATAACTGCCGGTCATCGAAACGGAAACGTGTGAACGCAGCGATACAGGCATATGAAAACGGCAGTTAATACGGACAATAAAAGGGGAGCTTGCGCAGGCAGGCTGAGAACGGGGGGTATGCCCCGGACCCGTAACCTGATTTGGATAATGCCAACGTAGGGAAATATACGGCCTTTTTTGCGTGAGCAGGATATCAGGCAGATATGCCCTACGGGTATATCTGTTTTTTTTATCGAAGAGCCGCCGATAGGAAAATGTCAGCTTAAGCTGACCGGCGGCCCGCGGACGAGTAGGGTAGTATTTCATCTCCCCTGCTCGATCAGGAGGTGGAAATGCTTGGAAATTATATTGAGAATGTAAGAAAGAACGTACCGCTGGTTCACAATATCACTAATTATGTGACGGTCAATGATGTGGCGAATGTACTGCTTGCGTGCGGAGGGAGTCCTATCATGTCGGACGAACCCGAGGATGTGGAGGATATCACCTCCATCTGCGGAGGTCTTAACATTAACATCGGTACCTTGAACAGGCGCAGTATAGAGGGTATGTACCGCGCGGGACACAGGGCCTGTGAGCTGGGACACGTTGTTCTGCTCGATCCTGTGGGAGCGGGAGCATCGGCGCTGCGTACCAATACGGCGGCAGGGCTCATGAAAGAGCTCCGACTTACCGCGATCCGCGGAAACATTTCCGAGATCAGGACTCTGGCTTTCGGAAGCGGCACCACCAGAGGCGTAGACGCAGATGTTGCGGATGCCGTAACGGAGGCTACGCTTGATGAGGCTGTGAGATTCGCCAGGGATTTTGCGGCGAAAGCCGGTGCGATAATCGCCATTACCGGTGCGATAGACCTTGTAGCCGACGCTGAAAGATGTTATGTCATCAGAAACGGCAGGCCCGAAATGGGAGGGATCACAGGCACAGGCTGCCAGCTGTCGGGAATGATGACGGCCTTTCTCGTCGCCAATCCCAAAGCACATCTCGACGCCGCTGCCGCGGCTGTGTGCGCGATGGGCCTTGCCGGAGAGATCGGCTGGGACAGGATGCAGGAGGGTGATGGCAATTCGGCGTACCGGGGCCGTATCATAGATGCCATCTATAACATGGATGGCGCGGTACTGGATGCCGGCGCGAAATATGAGATCAGATGAAAACTGTTCCGGTTTAAGACCTGAACAGCTGCATCAGACGAAGGAGTGAGAAAGCAGATGAAACCGGAAATGAGAAACAGGCTTGCGGGATCGCTGCTCCTGTACGCCGTAACGGACCGTCACTGGCTTGGTGAGAGGTCATTATATGACGTAGTGCGCGAAAGCCTGGAGGGAGGCGTGACCTTCCTGCAGCTTAGGGAAAAGGACCTCGATGCTGAAAGCTTCTATGAAGAGGCAGTCAGGCTCCGGGATATGGCCGGAGAATACGGGATCCCATTTGTAGTTAATGACAATGTGGATATTGCGGTCAGGACTGGTGCCGACGGAGTTCATGTCGGACAGAGTGACATGGAGGCCGGGAATGTGCGTAAGATCATAGGCCCGGATAAGATACTTGGGGTATCCGCGCAGACAGTGGAGCAGGCTGTCCTTGCCGAAAGGCGCGGCGCTGATTATCTGGGTGTAGGCGCTGTATTTCCGACCGGCTCAAAGGATGACGCGGACAGCGTATCCATTGAAACCCTCAAAGCCATATGTGAGGCAGTCTCGATTCCGGTGATCGCCATCGGCGGCATCACCGGGGACAATGTATCAAGGCTTGCGGGGAGCGGTATCTGCGGCATAGCTGTGATCAGCGCCATCTACGGCAGTAAAAATATCCATGAGGCGACTGTTTCACTGAAGAGAGCCGCGGAGGAAATGGTCAGGTCAGCATGAGGCTCATACAGAATATCAGGGGCGTGATCCTTGATGTGGACGGAGTGCTCCTGGATTCTCTGCAAATATGGACGGATCTGGGGGCGAGATATCTTGTCAGCATTGGCAGGCTGCCGGAGGAGGGGCTTTCGGACACGCTTTTTTCCATGAGCATGGAGCAGGGCGCGAGGTATCTGAAAGAACACTATTCTATCGATGAAACGCCTGAGACGGTGCAGACATGTCTTCAGGATATGCTGCGCGCCTTCTACTGCGATGAGGTTATGGCAAAGCCGGGTGCGATGCAGCTGCTCAGCGTGATCGGTGACGCGGGCATTGGCATCACGACAGCCACATCCAGCCCGCGTGAGCTCATCGAGAAGGCGTTGGAAAGGACCGGTCTGCTAAGGTACACAGGCAGGCTCTTTACAAACTCGGAGATCGGAAGGAGCAAGCATTTCCCGGATATCTACAACGCCGCAGCGGAATATATGGGCACAAGGCCGGAAGAAACGCTGGTATTTGAGGACTCTCTTTATGCCCTTAAGACAGCCGCGGCTGCCGGGTATCGCACCGTAGGGGTCGCCGATCGTCACGGGGAACCCGATCAGGAGGGGCTTAAGAGCGCATCCGATCTGTATCTTACGGAGCTGACCGAAGCGGTAGGACTTTTCAGATAAAGCATCCGTTGCGAATGCTTTTCAAAGAAAGGAGAAGGAAATGAAGAAAGCACTGACGATTGCGGGGTCGGATTCCAGCGGAGGCGCCGGCATTCAGGCAGATATCAAAACGATGACCATGAACGGGGTTTATGCCATGAGCGCGATCACGGCGCTCACAGCGCAGAATACCACCGGCGTGACAGGTATACTCGAAGTATCTCCGGAGTTTCTCGGAAAACAGCTGGATGCGGTATTTGAGGATATTTTTCCCGATGCTGTAAAGATCGGGATGGTCTCCTCATCAGAGCTCATAGAGGTCATCGCGGACCGCCTCATAAGGTACAAGGCGGTAAATATCGTGGTCGACCCGGTCATGGTGGCCACAAGCGGAGCCCGACTGATCGAGGACACCGCGATCGATATCCTCAGGTCAAGGCTCCTGCCTCTTGCGGCGGTCATTACGCCGAATATCCCAGAGGCAGAGATCCTTGCGGATATGACGATCAGGGCTGAGGAGGATATGGAGAAGGCGGCAAAGGTACTGTCCGGGCGCTATGGCTGTGCCGTGCTTCTGAAGGGAGGCCACAGGGTCAATGACGCCAATGATGTTCTCTTTAATGACGGGTATGATGCCCCGGTCTGGTTTGCGGGCGAAAGGATCGACAACCCCAATACCCATGGAACCGGCTGCACCCTTTCGAGTGCCATTGCGTCGAACCTTGCGAAGGGATATAGCCTTACGGAAGCGGTGCAGCGCGCCAAATCATATCTTTCCGGCGCCCTTGCGGCTATGCTGGATCTTGGCAGGGGATCCGGTCCCCTGATGCATAATTATCAGATCATGGAGGAGGTGTGACCCGCTATGGAGAAAGGACAGAAATTCGACGGCTACGCGGCGAAGTATGATGAATGGTTCATGGAGAACGAGAACCTGTTCACCAGTGAGCTGAGGCTGTTTAAAAAGGTACTGGGAGACATTGAAGGAAAGAAGCTTTTATCGGTAGGCTGCGGAAGCGGGCTGTTTGAAAGCTATATTGATACTGAAAACATCGAAGGCATCGAGCCGTCTGAGGATATGGGAAGGATCGCCGCAAAGCGCGGTGTCAACGTTATAAGGTACGGGTTGATCGAAGAAACGGATCTGCCGGAGGGGCATTATGATATCATCTATTTCAACGGGAGCTCCAGCTATATAGATGATCTGGTGCCTGTATACGGGAAGTGCCTGCGCGCACTTAAGACCGGGGGAAGGCTGATACTTCTCGATGTGCCGAAGGAGAGCGCGTTTGGTTTCATGTATCTTCTGGGCAAGAGCCTGAACACGTATGATCACGAGTATCTTAAGGGCGCCATGCCAAAGCTGCCATATCCTCTGGCCCTGGCCTGCTCGGGTGTATGGCATACGACCGAGGAGAAGATCACTGTGCTAAAATCCCTGGGGGTACAGAAGCTTGAGTTTTACCAGACTCTTGTTAAGAATCCTCTTTATACCAACGAGGAGCCGGAGGATGTCATTAAAGGCTATAAGAGCGGCGGGTATGTTGCCATTATTGCACAGAATAGAGGAGACAGGCGGTGAAGCTTTCTGATATATTATATGAGGCCGCTGTCGATCTCTGGGAGCAGGCGGCAGACAAGCCCTTCGTAAAGGAAATGGCCCTGGGAACCCTTGATGAGGGGCGCTTTCGCAATTACATGCTCCAGGATTATCTGTATCTGCTTGATTATACAGACCTGCTGCGATTTATCCGGGAAAGGACAGAGGATCCCGGGCTTTTGGATTTCCTGCAGTCTGTCATCCGGGAAACAGAGAAGGAGACATATCGTGTCCATGTTCCACATATGAAGAAGCTGGGTGTCAGTGATGAGGAGATTGCGGATGCGATCAGGCTCCCTGTGATCGGGGAATATACGGGTTATATGCTGAGCCGGGTCAGGGAGGACGGGCTGTTTGCAGGGCTGGCGGCCCTGCTCCAGTGCTCATGGCTGTACGCGTATATCGGAGAGCGGACCGTCTTAAGGTATCCGCGTGAGACAGCAGCTTCTCCGTACAGCTTCTGGTTTGATGCTTATACCTGCAAAGCCTATACCGATGCCAACCGGCTTTGGATCGAGGTTCTTGACCGTGAAACAGACTCAATTGAGCCTGATACGGTCTCTCTTCTCAGTAAAATATTCAGGACATGCGCCGGATACGAAAACAGACTCTGGGATGAATTATATATGTTATAGGAGTAATGGCAGATACTATGAAAGAGAGCATCAGACATCCGTTTCCGCCGTTTTATGACG
>DFEA01000090.1 GCA_002368575.1 Lachnospiraceae bacterium UBA3814
GATGTCAGGGACGGTTTAAAGCCCGTTCAGCGTCGGACTCTCTATGATATGTACGAGCTCGGCATAAGACATGATTCGCCCTACAGGAAAAGTGCCAGGATAGTGGGAGATACCATGGGTAAATATCACCCTCACGGTGATGCCTCCATATACGATTCGCTTGTTGTGATGTCCCAGGACTTCAAGAAGGGAATGGCGCTTGTAGACGGCCACGGCAATTTTGGCTCAATAGAGGGCGACGGTGCTGCCGCCATGCGATATACGGAGGCGAGGCTTCAGAAGGTCACCGAGGAAGCGATCCTTTCCGATCTCGACAAGGATGTGGTCGATTTCATGCCGAACTTCGACGAGACCGAGAAGGAGCCGGTGGTGCTGCCCGCAAGGATCCCCAATCTCCTGATAAACGGTACGGAGGGGATCGCGGTCGGAATGGCCACAAATATACCTCCCCACAATATCGGCGAGGTGATAGACGCGGTGAAGGCATACATCCTTGATCCGGAGATCACCACAGAAGGGCTTATGGAGTATATAAAGGGACCCGATTTTCCCACCGGCGGTATAGTGGTGAATAAGGACGAGCTGCTGTCGGTCTATGAAACAGGGCTCGGGAAAATAAGGATCAGAGGACGTGTCGAGTTTGAAAAGGGGAAGGGCGGAAGGAACAGGCTGGTAGTGACGGAGATCCCCTATACGATGATAGGCGCCAATATATCCAAATTCCTTACCGATATAGTGGCGCTCATAGACAGCAGAAAGACAACGGATATAGTGGATATATCCAACCAGTCCTCAAAGGAGGGCATAAGGATAGTTATAGAGCTTAAGAAGGATGCCGATGTGGAAAACCTTAAGAATATGCTCTATAAAAAGACGAAGCTTGAGGACACCTTCGGAGTCAATATGCTGGCTGTGGCAGGCGGAAGGCCCGAGACTCTCGGGCTTCGGGACATAATAAGGCATCATGTTGATTTCAGGCATGAGACCGCCTCCAGAAAGTACCAGAACCTTCTTGAGAAGGAGCTTGAGAAAAAGGAGATACAGGAGGGGCTTATCCGTGCCTGTGATGTCATAGACCTTATCATAGAGATACTCAGGGGCTCCAAGGATATAAAGATGGCAAAGCTCTGCCTTACAGAGGGCGTTACGGAAGGAATAGCCTTCAGGTCAAGGATATCAAGAAAGATGGCAGAGCAGCTCCGCTTTACCGACAGGCAGGCCCAGGCCATACTGGATATGAGGCTCCACCGTCTCATAGGCCTTGAGGTGGAGGCGCTTTTAAAACAGCATGATGAAACCGTTAAGAATATAGAGTTTTACAAGGATGTGCTCACCAACCGAAAGACTATGGACAAGGTCATCCTTAAGGAGCTCGACTGCTTCAAAAAGGAATTTTCAAGAGAACGGCGTACAGAGATCACGAATGCGGAGGAGGTCGTTTTCGAGGAAAAGAAGACAGAGGAGGCCGAGGTCGTATTTATTATGGACCGCTTCGGATATGCAAAGACCATTGACACTTCCGCGTATGAAAGGAACCGGGAAGTGGTGGATGAGGAAAACAGATATGTCTTTAAGGTGATGAACACCGGAAGGGTCTGTGTGTTTACGAACAGCGGAATGATGCATACCATCAAGGTGATGGAGCTTCCCTTTGTAAAGTTCAGGGACAAGGGGGTACCCATAGATAATGTCAGCAATTACAATACGCAGACCGAAAGGTTTATCTATGTCTGTCCTCTGGAACGGCTCATACTTATGAAGCTCATGTTTGTCACAAAAAACGCCATGATGAAACAGGTATACGGCACGGAGTTTGATGTGACCAAGCGTTCGGTCGCGGCGACCGCGCTTTCAGAGGATGATGAGCTTATAATGGTAAGTCCCGTTGTTTCCGAGGACATCGTTATCCTCCATACGAAGGAGGGCTTTTTCCTGAAGTTCTATATCGACGAGGTACCCGAGAAGAAAAAGGGCGCCATTGGTGTACGGGGCATGAAGCTGTCGTCAAAGGACAGCGTTAAGGATGTGTTCTTTTATGCCAGCGGATGTGAGGAAACCGTGGAGCTTGACGGCGGCATGGTCGATCTGTCAAAGCTGAAGCTTGCAAAAAGAGACGGAAAGGGAAGCAGGGTCAAAAGCAGATAATGAGGATAATAGCCGGAGAAGCCAGAAGGCTCAAGCTCATAACGCCAAAGGGCTATGAAACAAGACCTACCTCGGATATTACAAAGGAGACGCTTTTCAACGTTCTTTCTCCTTATATTTATGCGGATACGAAATTTCTGGATCTTTTTGCCGGGAGCGGAGGCATAGGCCTTGAGGCGGTAAGCCGGGGTGCCAGGGAGGCCGTATTTGCGGAGAAGGGAAAGGAAGCCGCAGCCTGTATAGAGGCCAACATACGGACCTGCCGTTTTGAAGACCGCTGCAGGGTCATGAGGCTTGATGTGATGTCTGCCCTGAGCAGGCTTGCGGGCAGGGAAAGCTTTGATATCATTTTTATGGATCCTCCTTACGGTGAGGGGTATGAAGAGACCGTTACAGGGTATATAATGAGCAGAGGGCTTTTGAAGGACGACGGTCTGATAGTGATCGAAAGCGCACTAGCGACACCGCTTTCCTTTGCGGAGGACCTGGGGCTTACGATATTTAAGGAAAAGCGCTACAGAAACAATAAGCATTCCTTTTTGAAGATCGGCGCAGTATCGGCGCGGGAGGAGTAATGAGTTGAAGAAGGCTATATATCCCGGAAGCTTTGATCCGGTGACCTACGGACATCTTGATATTATACAGAGAGCTGCAAAGGCGTTTGACGAGCTCATAGTCTCTGTGCTTGATAATAAGACGAAACATCCGTTGTTTTCGGTAGATGAACGTGTTAATATATTAAAGGAGCTTACAGAGGAGCTCGGGAATGTCAGGATAGGAAGCTATAACGGACTGCTTGTGGACTGCTGCAGGAAGGAAGGGGCTCATGTTATCATAAGGGGACTCAGGGCCGTGACCGACTTTGAGTATGAGCTTCAGATGGCTCAGACCAACCGAAAGCTTGCGGACAACAGTGTGGATACCATGTTCCTTACGACAGATCTGAGGTATGCTTATCTCAGCTCATCCACTGTTAAGGAGGTAGCGTCCTTTGAAGGGGACATTTCCGAGTTTGTACCGCCAATGGTGGCAAAGCTTGTATACAATAAATATAATTCTTAGTGGATCTCACTGAAGCTATAGTGAACGACAAAAATGAATGAGTAAGGGTTTGATCGAGGGGAAGGAATATGAGCAGTAAGATTGAACAGATCATTGAGGAAATGGAGGATTTCATTGATGATTGCAATTATCAGAAATTCTCGAGCACCAATATCATAGTCGAAAGGGAAAGGCTGGAGGAATATCTCAGGGAGTTAAAGACCAGGACTCCCGAGGAGATAAAGAGGTATCAGAAGATAATCAGCAATAAGGAAGCGATACTTCAGGATGCCAGGTCCAAGGCGGACGCGATCGTCAAGGAGGCTCAGGCAAACAGGGATCAGATGGCAAGCGAGCACGAGGTTTTACAGAGGGCGCATGCCCAGGCCGACGAGGTCATAAGGATCGCAAATGCCCAGGCCCAGCAGACCGTGGATCAGGCCATGATAGAGGCCAACAGCGTCAGAGAGTCCGCGATGAAATATCTTGACGATATGCTTGCGGAGCTGCAGAATATCCTGCATCATTCCATAGATTCGGCGGAAACGAGATACAACAGCCTTCTTACCTCCTTAAGGCAGTGCGCCTCGGTGGTCGACAAGGACCGGGCTCAGCTCTATCCCCAGGTGGAGCTTGAGCAGGATATAGCAACGATAGAATCCGAAACAAAGTCCGAGCCCATTAACCTGCCGCCCGCGGGACAGGGCTTTCACAATTCCAAGACCGTGAATGTACCGGATATAAATACCAAAAAATAGTGAAAAGGGATCGAGCTTTCGATCCTTTTTGAAAGCTGAGGATAATATGGAACTGTCCGAATTGAAACCGGAGCTTGTGTTCAAGCATTTTGTGAACATTTGTGCCATCCCGCACGGGACAGGCCATACAGAGGGCCTGGGTGACTATATCGAGAATATCGCAAAGGAGCACGGATTCAGTTATCTGAGGGATAATTACGGCAATATGGTCATCAGGAAGGAGGCCTCCGGGGGACACGGCGGAGAGCCTGTAGTACTTCAGGAGCATCTTGATATGATGGCTGATACAGACCGGTCATATATCGTCCTGCCTGAGGAAAAAAAGAAGCAGCCGGAGCTTTCGATCATAGATGATTACATCTATGCAAGGGGTGAATCCATGGGAGCCGACGGCGGCATAGGCATTGCCTATATCCTTGCGCTGCTTGAATCGGAGGGGCTTTCACATCCTCCCATAGAGGCTCTGTTTACGGTAGACGCGGATGCGGGCATGAAGGGCGTAAGGGAGATGGACCTTTCGGTCATAAGGGGCAGGAGGATGATCAACTTCGGCCATTTTGACGAAAGGGAGATCCTTGTAGGCTGCGCGGGGGAAAGAAGGGTCACCTGTGAGGTACCGGTGCGCTTTGAAAATCAGTTCGGACGTCTTTATGATCTTGTGATCTGCGGCCTTAAGGGCGGTCATTCGGGCCGCGAGATCGATATGTACAGGGGAAACGCAAACCTCCTGATGGGAAGGCTTTTGCATTATATAGATCTCTATATGGATTATTCGCTGTTCTATTTAAAGGGAGGCATGCATCACAATTACATCCCCAGAGAAGCCAAGGCTTCCATCCTGATAAGGGAGCAGGACGCTGACAGGCTTGAGGATCTTGTGGATAAGTTCAATGAAGCCCTGATCAAGGAATATAAATATATCGAAGACAATCTTACGATATACTGCGAGAATAAGGATGAGGGCATAGCGAACGTCCTGACCGAAAAAACAAAGCAAAGGGTTATCTTTCTGCTTCTTACGATACCTGACGGCATAGTGAAGATGAACCCGACCCACAGGAATATAGTGCAGACCTCCTCTAATGTGGGGATGATGTCTCTTGAGCGCAATTCCTTTGTTTTGAATATAAGCATCAGGAGCCTGCTTTCCTCGGAAAAGCATGCGCTCAGCGATAAATGCAGGTTTCTTACCGAAAATATCGGAGGGACCTTTAAGGTCACCATAAATTATCATGCCTGGGAATACGAAGAGGATTCCATACTCAGGAATGTGCTTACGCCCGTATATCAGGAGCTGTTTAAAAGGCCTCCGGTATTTACGATGACCCATTCCGGGCTGGAGTGCGGGATAATCTCAGACAAGCTCAGGGATATGGACATCGTTTCCATCGGGCCTCTTATCGAGAACGCAAATACAGATAAGGAACGGCTCTGCATAAGCTCCGTCGGAAGGGTATGGGAATTCCTGACAAGGCTTCTTGAGGTGCTGCAGGGCATATGAGCTTAAGAGGCATACTTGACGGGATAGAGGGAGTTATCTTCGACCTTGACGGCACCCTTGTGGACTCCATGGGGATGTGGAAGCAGATAGACATTGAATTTCTGGGAGGCCTTGGTCTGGATATGCCTGAGGATCTTCAGCGGTCCATCGAGGGCAGGAGCTTTTATGAAACAGCTCTTTACTTTAAGGAGAGATTCGGTTTAAGTGCTTCGGTGTCGGAGATAATGGATACCTGGAACGAAATGGCCGCTGATATGTACACGAACAGGATCCCCTTAAAGAAAGGCGCTTCTGATTTCCTGGATTTTTTAAAGAGCCGGGATATAAGGATAGGGATCTCCACCAGTAACTCCAGATATCTGACAGACATCATCCTTAACGCGCATGGGATAAGGGATTATTTTGATTGCATCAGAGCCGGCTGCAATGAAATAAGCGGAAAGCCGGCCCCGGATGTTTATCTGCTTTCGGCGCAGGATCTTAAGCTTGATCCCAAGAACTGCCTTGTTTTTGAGGATCTTGTGGCCGGCATCCTTGCCGGGAAGGCCGCGGGAATGAAGGTCTGTGCCGTAAAGGATGATTTTTCCGAATACCAGCTTGAGGAAAAGCAGCGGTTATCGGATTATTATATCAGTAATTACTTTGAGATAACAGACAGCTTTAAGGATGAATAAAGGAGAGAAGGGCTATATTTCACGACAGAAAAAACGTTCTGTCATCATAACGGTATTTATGTTTGCCCTTGCTGCCGGTGTCTATCTGCTCGGTCTTCTTACCCTTAATACGAATAAGAGCCTGTGGACCGTGATAGCAGTGCTGTCGCTGCTTCCCGCCAGCAAGAACGCGGTGAGGCTTATAATGCTTTTAAGGGTCAGGAATACCTCTGAAGCCTTTTACCGTGAAACAGAGGCCTGCGGAAAGGGGCTTTTCATTCTTTATGATCTGATATTTACCACCTACGAAAAAATTTTTGTGGTAAGGGCACTTTGCTGTGCGGGAAACAGCGTGTGCCTTTTTTCAGAGACAGGGGAGCCGGAAAAGCTCAAGGCATATCTGAATAAGGCCTTAACAGGCAGGGACAGGCTGACCGTTATGGTCTGCTCCGATAAACAGGCATTTTTTAAAAGGCTTTCCGAAATGAGCCGGCATTTTTCATCCACGCCTGGAGAGGACGGACCGTTAACGGACGGCAGGGCTCAGGCAGAGCCTGAGTGTTTTGAAACGATAAGGGCGCTGGTGCTTTGATATGATGATCAGCTTCGGTCTGAAGGGTGAACTGCTACGATCATACTTGATATAGATGAAAAAAACGAGGGCGGACGGCTTGACAAATACCTGAAAAAGCATCTGAGAGAGGCTTCGGACGGCTTCATTTATAAGATGCTCCGCAAGAAAAACATCATCCTTAACGGCAAAAGGGCCTCCGGTAACGAGGTGCTTAAGGCCGGGGACGAGATAAGGCTTTATTTTTCCGATGAAACCTATAAGAAGTTCAGGGGCCGTGAGGTGACGGAAGAGAGCGGAGATCTCGGAGATAGTGGTTTACATAATATTGACGGGCTGATAGTATATGAGGATGAAAATATCCTTCTTCTGAACAAGCCCCCCGGAATGCTCTCACAGCGGGACGGAGGCAGCAGAAGCTCTGCAAACGAATACATAGCGGAATATCTTTCGGGAAAGGAAGAAGGGGAGACCTCAGGCTTTAAACCCTCTGTCTGCAACAGGCTTGACAGGAATACCTCCGGTCTTCTGATCTTTGCCAAAAACTACGCTTCAGCCCGGGAGATCTCAGAGAGCTTAAGGGAAAGGACGATAAAAAAATATTACCTTGCCATAGTCTGCGGGATGCCTGTTCCGGGAAGGAGAACAGGATATCTGACAAAGGATCATAAGAGCAACAGGGTAAGGGTTTGTGAGCTTCCGTCCGCGGGAGCCTCCTTTATTGAGACTGATTACCGCATCATCAAGCCGGCCGGAGCTCTTACCCTTATAAGAGCAGAGCTTCTGACCGGGAAGAGCCACCAGATAAGGGCGCAGCTTTCAAGTATGGGCTTTCCCATTGCGGGCGATCCCAAATACGGGGATAAGCGTGTTAATGAAGAGCTTGGCAGGCGCTTCGGGGTAAGGTCCCAGCTGCTTCATGCATATGAGCTGGTGCTGCCGGAATTTAAGGGGATACTTAAGGGGATCTCGGGAAAGAGCTTTAAGGCACCGCTTCCCGGGGAATTTGAAAAAGTGATGAGGGGTGTTGATGGCAACCTGGAATTCAAGGGGACTCAGGGGCTCTACTCTTGAGGAGCTTATAAACAGGACGATCGAAAAATACAGGGAGCACGGGCTGTGCCTTATTCAGAAGATACCCACACCGATAACTCCCATAACAATAGATAAAAAATCAAAGCATATCACACTGGCATATTTCGATCAGAAGAGCACGGTGGACTACATCGGCGCGGTACAGGGGATCCCTGTGTGCTTCGACGCAAAGGAATGCGCGGCGGATACCTTTGCCCTTTCCAACATCCATGAGCATCAGGTTGAGTTCATGAAGGAATTTGAGGAGCAGGGCGGCATTGCTTTCTTTCTGCTGTTTTATTCCCATAAGGACATGTTCTTTTATCTGAGGCTCAATAAGCTGCTTGAGTTCTGGAGCCGTATGAAGGAGGGCGGGAGAAAGAGCTTCCGCTTCGAGGAGCTTGAGAGCGCTTATCAGATACTTCCGGGTCAGGGCATACTGATCCCCTTTCTCGACTATATCAACAAGGACCTCTCGGACAGATAGATACATACATCATTTGACGGTTTACCCCTTTTTTTATATAATGTGACCATGGATAAGAGACTTTTGCATACTCCCGAGGGAGTAAGAGACATATACGGAGCCGAGCTCGAAAAGAAGCTGAAGCTTGAGCTTATGCTGCTTAAAATGCTTCATGAATACGGCTATCAGGATATAGAGACGCCGACCATAGAGTTTTTTGAGGTGTTTTCCAGCCGGATCGGCACCATACCCTCCAGAGAGCTGTTCAAATTTTTCGACAAGGAGGGAAATACCCTGGTGCTCCGTCCGGATTTTACGCCGTCCATCGCAAGATGCGCCGCAAAGTACCATATGGACGACAGGGAGCCGCTCAGGTTCTGCTACTGCGGCAATACCTTCATAAACAATTCTGATTTTCAGGGAAGGCTCAAGGAAAGCACGCAGATCGGCGCGGAGCTTATCAATGATGATTCGGCGCAGGCTGATGCGGAGCTTATACTTATAATGATCGAGGCCCTAAAGAAGGCAGGACTGAAGGAATTTCAGATCACCGTAGGGAATGTGGAATATTTTAAGGGCCTGTGTGACGAATATGAGATCTCGGGGGAGGATGAGCTTAGCCTGAGAGAGATGATCTCCAATAAGAATTTCTTCGGAGCGGCAGAGATAATGGACGGGCTGCGGCTTTCAGATGACAGGAAGGAGCAGCTTTTAAGGATCGGTTCGCTTTTCGGCTCCATAGACAAGCTGCTTTCTGCCGTGGGAGAGGTAAAGAACGAGAGATCCCTCGCGGCCGTTGAAAGGCTTGAGAGTATCTATTCCATAGTAAAGGAGAAGGGCTACGGCGATTTTATCACCTTCGATCTCGGGGTGCTTTCAAAATACCACTATTATACCGGTATGGTGGTCAATGCCTATACCTACGGGACGGGAGACGCGATAATAAAGGGCGGCAGATATGACAACCTCCTTTCCGAGTTCGGAAAGCAGGCTCCTGCCACAGGCTTTGCCATAGTCGTGGACAGGCTCTTAGGCGTCCTGAAGGATTTCACCTGACAGCTCACCCTTTTGTGAACTGTCGCGATCATACATAATGAAAGGCTTTAATAGATGCGTTATCTGACTTTTGCCCTTTCAAAGGGAAGGCTTGCGAAGGATACAATGAAGCTCCTTAACACCATAGGCATCAGTTGCAGGGAGCTGGAGCAGGGCGATACCAGAAAGCTTATTTTCGTAAATGAGGAGCTTAAGCTTAAGTTCTTCCTTTCCAAGGGTCCGGATGTGCCTACCTATGTGGAGTACGGTGCCGCGGATATAGGGGTGACCGGAAAGGACACGATCCTTGAGGAGGACAGGAAGTGCTATGAGGTGCTTGACCTGGGCTTCGGGAAATGCAGGATGTGCGTTTGCGGAAGAAAAGAGTCAGAGGAGCTCCTTAAGCATCATGAGATGATAAAGGTGGCCACAAAATACCCTAAGATAGCAAAGGACTATTTTTACAACAGCAAGCATCAGACGGTGGATATAATCAAGCTTAACGGGTCAGTGGAGCTTGCCCCGATAGTAGGCCTTTCGGATGTGATAGTGGACATAGTAGAAACAGGCTCCACCTTAAAGGAAAACGGACTGTCGGTGCTTGAGGAGGTGTGTCCGCTTTCGGCGAGGATGATAGTGAACAGAGTCTCTATGAGAATGGAATATGAGAGGATAAACGATATCATATCAAGGATAAGTGAGGGATTGAAAACCTGATTGACGGGTCAGATATGAGCTTAGGTAAACTCGGCTCGTGCCTGACACTGGAGGACAAGTTTGAAAGTAGACTTTCAAACTTGATTGGCGTGTCAGATACGAGCTCGAGTAAACTCGGCTCGTGCCTGACACTGGAGGACAAAAATGAGGATAGTAAGACTTACCACAGAGACCAGGAAGGATATTTTAACAGGCCTTTTAAAGAGAAGCCCCGATCAGTACGGCGAGTATGAGCAGACCGTACGGGAAATAGTAAAAGCCATAAGGGAAAACGGGGACAGGGCCCTCATAGAATATACCAACAGGTTTGACTGCGAAAGGATAAAGCCGTCAAATATCAGGGTGACCGAAGCGGAGACCGAAGCGGCGGTGGCAGGCTTTGACAGGGAGCTCTACGCGGTGATGGAAAGGGCTGCACAAAGCATCAGGGCCTTCCATGAAAAGCAGCGCTCCAACAGCTGGATTACAATGGAGAAGGACGGCACTTTACTCGGGCAGAAGGTGACCGCACTTGAGAAGGTGGGGGTTTACGTGCCGGGCGGCAAGGCAGCCTATCCCTCCTCCACGTTGATGTGCGTAATCCCCGCTCAGGTCGCCGGAGTGGAACGGATAGTGATGACGACCCCGGCCGATAAGGAGGGGATGGTATCACCGAGCACTCTGGTAGCCGCGCATATCCTGGGAATAACGGAAATATATAAGGCAGGGGGAGCACAGGCTGTGGCGGCTCTGGCCTTCGGAACGGAGACTGTCCCGAAGGTGGATAAGATCGTTGGCCCCGGCAATATTTTTGTCGCCCTTGCCAAAAAGGCGGTATTCGGTCATGTTTCGATCGATTCGATAGCGGGTCCCAGCGAGATACTTATCATAGCGGATGAGACGGCAAACCCAAGGTTTGTCGCCGCAGATCTGCTGTCCCAGGCGGAGCATGACGAAATGGCCTCCGCGATACTGATCACGACCTCCAGGGAGCTTGCGGAAAAGGTGAGCCTTGAGGTCGATGATTTTCTGCTTAAGCTTGAGAGAAGGGACATCATAAAGAAGTCTCTGAACAATTACGGATATATCCTGGTTGCCGATTCCATGGAGGATGCGATAGATACGGCAAACGACATAGCAAGCGAGCATCTTGAGATACTGACCGCCGATCCCTATGAGATCATGACCAGGATAAGGAACGCGGGCGCCATATTCCTCGGGGAGAACTCCTCGGAGCCTTTGGGTGATTATTACGCGGGACCTAACCATGTGCTTCCCACTAACGGGACGGCAAAGTTTTTCTCGCCTCTTTCGGTGGATTCCTTCACAAAAAGATCAAGCATCATTTCCTACTCAAAGGAAGCCCTGCTTTCCGTTTCGGATGATATAATACGGTTTGCGGAGGCCGAGGGCCTTACTGCCCATGCTAATTCCATAAGGGTCAGGAAGGAGGGCTCCGTGGGAAGGGTCGGGAACAGAAGGATAGTGATCAGCCAGAGAGGAATAAGGATATAAGCCGGAGGATAAAATGACTACTGTAAAGGACAGAACGGCAGAGCTTATAAGGAACACCCGTGAAACGAAGATAAAGCTGTACCTTAACCTTGACGGCAGCGGCACCTCGGAGACAGATACGGGCATAGGCTTTTTTGACCACATGCTTGAGGGCTTTGCAAGGCACGGCTTCTTTGATCTTAAGGTGAGCATTGACGGCGATCTTAGGGTGGACGGTCACCACAGTGTGGAGGACTGCGGCATCGTGCTCGGAAATGCCATAAGGGAGGCCGCGGGGGACAAAGCGGGCATAAGACGCTACGGAAGCATGATACTGCCCATGGACGACGCTTTAGTGCTTGCTTCGGTCGATCTGTGCTCAAGACCGTATTTTTCCTATGACGCGGCTTTTAATGCCGAAAGGATAGGCGAGCTTGAGACAGAGCTTATCAGGGAATTTTTCTATGCCGTAAGCTACAGCGCGATGATGAACCTTCATATCAAGGTGCTTTCGGGCATCAATTCACATCATATCGCCGAGGCGATGTTCAAAGCGTTTGCAAAGGCGCTCGATGAAGCCGTAAGCTATGAAGAGAGGCTTACGGGAGTGCTGTCCACAAAGGGGTCTCTTTAAGCTGTATACAGCTGTAACAGAAAGGAAAAGATGAAGGGAAAAAACTTTAATACGGATAAAAAGCTGCTGATACCATGCGTTTACCTGAAAGACGGGAGGCTTGTTTCGGGCTTTAAGGATGATACTGTAATTTCCGATGAGCCTGCGGACTTTGCGGCAGATCTTGTAAGGAGAGGGGCCGACAGGCTCATTATCTTTGATCTTTCCGGGGGAGACAGGGAGCATGAGGAAAACCTTACCGTTATCAGGGAGATCACCGCAAATATTGATATTCCCGTGATCGGTGCGGGAAACATCAACCGCAGTGAGGACGTAAAAAAGCTTAAATACGCGGGCTGTTCGTCAGTTGCCCTTAACATGGCAAAAGAGAGCAATATAGAGCTTACCGAGGAGGTGAGCAAACGCTTTGGAAGGGAAAGCATCACAGCCTGCGCCGATATCGAGGAGCAGATACTTGACAATGCGGAGCTGATAAGAGGCTTTGTAGGCGACGTCATCCTTTTGAACGATGTGATAACCGATGCCTACAAGGATCTGAGGGTGTTTTGCGTATTAAACGGCGCTGACCATGAAAAGGCAAAAGCCATACTTTCAAATGAATGTGTGGCCGGCATCTCCGGAGATTATGTAAACCATTATCCGGCTTCACTCCATGAGCTTAAAAGGAAATTTGAAGACGAAGGATTCGGGATGAACATATGGCGCCATAAATTTGCTTTTGAAGAGTTTAAGACAGGAAGCGACGGGCTGGTCCCGGTGGTGGTCCAGGATGAGGAAACGGATAAGGTGCTGATGGTAGCCTATATGAACAGGGAGGCCTACGAAAGGACCGAGGAGACAGGGATAATGACCTATTATTCCAGAAGCCGCGGCAAGCTTTGGGTAAAGGGAGAAACCAGCGGTCATTATCAGTATGTCAGGGAACTGTACGGGGACTGCGATATGGATACCATCCTTGCCAGGGTGAAGCAGATAGGAAACGCCTGTCATACCGGAAGCTATTCCTGCTTTTTTAATGAAATAGTCGACAGAGACAGAAAAACAAAGAATCCCGCCAGGGTATTTGAGGAGGTCCTTTCCGTCATACTGGACAGAAAAGAGAATCCTAAGGAGGGGTCCTATACGAACTATCTCTTTGAAAAGGGCCTTGACAAGATACTTAAGAAGGTGGGAGAGGAGGCTACGGAGATAGTTATAGCCGCCAAGAACCCGGATAAGGAGGAGGTCAAATATGAGATATCCGACCTGCTCTATCATATTATGGTGCTGATGGCCGAGTGCGGACTTGACTGGAACGACATTACCGGGGAGCTTAGCAAAAGATAATGAGAAAACAAGCGCTCGATGATGAGATCCTTCTTAATATCGATAAGCCTGTAAGATATATCGGAAACGAGGTAAACAGCATAGTGAAGGACGGCGCGGGGATAGCCGTAAGGTTTGCCATGTGCTTTCCCGATCTTTACGAGATCGGCATGTCCCATTTGGGAATGCAGATCCTCTACTCTATGTTTAACGAGTGGGAGGATGTCTGGTGTGAACGGGTCTTTTCACCCTGGCTTGATCTTGCAAAGCTCATGCGGGAAAGGAACATTCCTCTTTTTGCGCTCGAGTCACAGGATCCGGTGAAGGAGTTTGACTTCCTGGGCTTTACCCTTCAGTATGAGATGTGCTATACGAATGTCCTGCAGGTCCTTGAGCTTTCAGGTCTTAATTTCTATTCAAAGGACAGAGAAAACGACGATCCGATAATCATCTGCGGAGGGCCCTGTACCTATAATCCGGAGCCCTATGCGGATTTTTTTGATATTGTATACATTGGAGAGGGAGAGGTAAGCTACAGGGCGCTTTTCGATCTCTATAAGGAATGCAGAAACGGAGACAGCTTTGACAAAAGGGATTTTCTCAGGAGGGCCTCTCATATCGAGGGGCTTTATGTGCCGTCTCTGTATGAAACGGAGTACGTTTCGGAGGATGGGGTCTTAAGCTCCTTCACGCCGCTTTATCCTGACGTTCCGGGAAAGGTGAGCAGGGTCCTTTTATCTAACCTGACCGGGGCCTGTTATCCCGAAAAGCCGATAGTTCCCTTTATGAAGATCACCCAGGACAGGGTGGTGCTTGAGATCATGAGAGGCTGCATAAGGGGATGCAGGTTCTGTCAGGCCGGAATGATTTACAGGCCCTTACGCGAGAGGGATCTTGAAGAGCTTAAGAGGCTTGCGGTGCAGATGCTTAAGAATACAGGGCAGGACGAGATATCCTTAAGCTCCTTAAGCTCAAGCGATTATTCCCGTTTGCCTGAGCTGGTGGATTTTCTCATAGAATATGCAAGAGATAACAAGCTGAACATATCCCTCCCTTCGCTGAGAGTGGACGCCTTTTCGTTAGATGTCATGAAAAAGGTCCAGGATGTTAAAAAAAGCTCCGTGACCTTTGCCCCGGAGGCCGGCACCCAGCGGCTCAGGGATATTATCAATAAGGGGCTTACACAGGAGGATATCCTGGACGGCTGCTCCAAGGCCTTTTTAGGCGGGTGGAACAGGATAAAGCTGTATTTTATGCTGGGGCTTCCCGGAGAGACGACGGAGGATATAAAGGGTATTGCCCGGCTTTCGGAAAGGATCGCAAGCCTCTACTACGAGCTTATCCCAAAGGAGGAAAGAAGGGGAAGGGTACAGATCGTTACAAGCACCTCCTTTTTCGTTCCGAAGCCCTTTACGCCCTTTCAATGGGCACGTCAGGGCTCTAAGGAGGAATTTCTTGAGAAGGCTCATATTGTAAATGATGAAATGAAGGCTCAGTTAAATCATAAGAGCATCAGATATACCTGGCATGACGCTTCGGTAAGCGTTCTGGAGGGAGCTCTGGCAAGGGGCGACCGCAGGCTTTCAAAGGTCATTGTAAGGGCCTATGAAAACGGAGCCTGCTTTGACGCGTGGACCGAAACCTTTAAGGAGGAGAGCTGGCTAAAGGCCTTTTCGGAGACCGGGATCTCAATGGAGTATTATACGGCCAGGGAACGAAAGCCTGATGAGCTGCTTCCCTGGGATTTCATCGATACAGGAGTAAGCAGGGAGTTTCTCAGAAAAGAGTGGGAAAACGCCCTTATGGGGAAGGTGACCCCGAACTGCCGGGAGCAATGCTCCGGGTGCGGTGCCAGGCGCTTTAACGGAGGGGTGTGCTATGAAGGTTAGGGTACGCTTTTCAAAGCTTGGGATCATGAAGTTCATAGGCCATCTCGATGTCATGCATTTCTTTCAGCAGCTTTTGCGGCGGAGCGATATTCCCATTGCGTATTCCTCAGGCTTAAGCCCTCATCAGATAATGTCCTTTGCGCTTCCCCTGGGGATCGGTCTTGAAAGCATCGGCGAGTATATGGACATAGAGCTTACAGAGAGAGTCAGCTCTGAAGAAGCGATACGCAGGATGAACCTTAATTCGGTAAACGGGATAGAGATTCTTTCCTTTAAGGAGCTTCCGGAAAAGGCGCAGAATGCCATGGCAAGCGTTTCGGCGGCCGACTACGAGATATGCCCGGGGAAAACGGGCTTTACCGCGGACGCGCTTAAGGAAGGGCTTTCGGGTCTTTTTTCGGAAAAGGAGATAGTGGTTCTCAAGAGGACGAAAAAGAATGAGCAGGAAATCGATATAAAGCCCTTTATATATGAGCACAGCGTAAAGGAGGACGGAACGGTTTTTTTAAGGCTCTCCTGCGGAAGCGTAAACAATATAAAGCCTGAGCTCGTTATGGGCGCTCTGTGTAAGTATATGGGAGCCGCGGCCTCAGACACCGGTTTTGCGATAAAGAGGCTGGATCTGTACAGGGAGGATATCCTTAAGCCCGGGGAGGTGTCCGGGCGCTTTATTTCTCTTGACAGCACAGGAGAACCGATCAAATGATAAGGGCAATAATTACCCGATACAACAAAAGCCTGATACTCGCCTTAAAGGATGAGTCAGGCTTTATAAGCTTTAAGCTGTACGCGGAGGACGATAAAAAGCAGGGCCCCGTTATAGGAAGGATAATAAACGGCAGGGTGGAAAAGAGGGTCGAGAATATACGCTCCTGCTTTGTCAGGCTTTCAAAGGAGGAGTACGGCTTCCTTAATGATTCGTCCTTAAAGCCCGGGACTACGGTACCGGTGCAGGTCATAAAGGCCGCACGGGGTGATAAAAGGCCCGTGCTTGACACAGAGCTTTCGATCTCGGGTAAATATGCGGTAGTTATCCATAAGGGCAAAAGCAGGGAGGCGGGAACAAGGCTCCTGTTTTCCAGAAGGCTTTCCCCCCGGAAAAAGGAGCTTTTGAGAGCGAAGCTTTCAGAATATGAAAATTCGGGTTATCTGCTGCTTCTTCGTACCAATTCAGGCGCCGTGGAGCCTTCCTTTGTAAGAGAGGAGCTTGACAGGCTGATCTCTCAGATGGATGCCATTATAAGCAGCAAGGATAAAAGAACGGATTATTCGGTCCTTTATGAGCCTGTGCCTGAGCTTGTAAGAGATCTTAACAATATCGACTTCGACTGTCTCTCTGAGGTGATCACCGATGACGAGACCGTATATAAAACGGTCCTTGAACAGTTCTATGAGGAGCTGTCCCCCGGGCTTAAAAGCAGGATAAGGCTTACACTTTACAGGGATGAGCTTCTGTCCCTGTCAGGGCTTACAGGCCTTAAGGCCGGGCTTTCAAGGGCTGTAGACAAAAGGGTCTGGCTCAAAAGCGGAAGCTATCTGGTAATAGAGCAGACCGAGGCACTGGTGTCGATAGACGTCAATTCCGGGAAGAACGAAGCAGGAGCGATAAAGGAGGATACCGTCTTTAAGATAAACGCCGAGGCTGCCGTTGAAGCCGCCAGACAGCTTAAGCTTCGGAATCTTTCCGGCATCATCATCATCGATTTCATAAATATGAAAAAGGAGAGCAATACCAAGAGGCTTGTGTCCTTACTCAGGGAGGAGCTCTCAAGGGACAGCGTTCAGACAGTGTTCGTGGACATGACCGGACTGGGACTTGCGGAGCTTACAAGGAAACGGGAGGGGCGGAGCCTTCGGGAGATGATTGAAAGATGTCAGGGGTCTGATATCTTATGAGTTGACCGACAAAAGGCTGCGAAGCAGCCTCCGGCATAAGATATATGGTGGTCAGGCTTGCCTGAAACCACCATATGTCTTATGCCGGAGAAGCCCGAAGGGCTTTTGTCGGGCAACTCATCTTATAGAAAGGAAAAACAAATTGGCTGAGCTGTCACCAATGATGCAGAATTATATGGAGACTAAGAAGGAGTATCCCGACTGTATCCTTATGTACAGGCTGGGCGACTTCTATGAGGTCTTTTTTGACGATGCCCTTCTCTGTTCAAAGGAGCTTGGACTCACGCTTACGGGAAAGTCCTGCGGGCTTGAGGAGAGGGCTCCGATGTGCGGGGTTCCCTATCATTCCGTAGAGAGCTATGTTAATAAGCTCATCCAAAACGGACGGAAGGTGGCTATCTGCGAGCAGATGGAGGATCCTAAGGAAGCAAAGGGGTTAGTGAGGAGAGAGGTCACCAGGATAGTGACCCCCGGCACCAACCTTGATATAGCGGCGCTGGATGAAACGAAGAACAATTACCTTATGTGCATTGCCTGCATGCCGTTTTCCTTCGGGATCTCGGTCTGTGATATCACCACGGGAGAGTTCCTTTCTACGGAGGTCGATTCAACAGAGGCTCTCCTTGATGAAATCTACCGGTTCGAGCCGACGGAGATAATCTGCAATGAGGCCTTTCTTTTAAGCGGCACGGATATAGAGGAGCTGAAATACAGGCTTTCCGTGACCGTATATACTCTGGAAAACCGGTATTTTGACGACAGACTCTGTGAAGACATTCTGAAAAAACATTTCAGGGTGCAGAGCCTTGAAGCCCTGGGACTTGCTTCCGGGAGCCTTTCGGTCATTGCCTCGGGAGCCCTTCTGAAATATCTCAGCGAGCTGCATAAGGGAGCTGAGATCAGCCACATAAACACTCTGTCCGCATTTAAGGCTTCCTCCTTCATGCTGCTCGACGCTGCCACGAGAAGGAACCTGGAGCTTACCGAGACCATGCGCGACAAGCAGAAGAAGGGATCGCTGTTCGGAGTCCTTGACAAAACAAAAACGGCTATGGGAGCCAGAGCCTTAAGAGCCTTCATCGAACAGCCGCTTATAAAAAAGAAGGAGATAGAAGAACGGCTCAATGCGGTGGAGGATCTTTATAATAACAATGTTGCCAGAGAGGAGCTCAGAGAATACCTGAATCCCGTATATGACCTGGAACGGCTGATGAGCAGGATAAGCTACCGGACCGCAAATCCCAGGGATCTTATCGCCTTTGCGGGCTCTGTTTCCATGCTTCCGCACATAAAGGCGCTTAAGAGTGACTTTTCCTCCAGGGAGCTTAAAAAGCTGGTGGAGGAGCTCGATCCTCTTAAGGATCTGTGTAAGCTTATCACGGATTCCATTGAGGAGGATCCGCCTGTTACAATCAGGGAGGGCGGGATCATAAAGTCCTCCTTTAATGAAAAGGTGGAGGAGCTCAGAAGGGCGAAGACAGAAGGAAAAAGATGGCTTTCAGAGCTTGAGGAGAAGGACAGGGAAAGGACAGGGATAAAGAATCTCAGGATAAGATACAATAAGGTCTTCGGCTATTATTTTGAGGTGACCAACTCCTTTAAGGCACTGGTCCCTCCGGATTACATCCGGAAACAGACCCTTACGAACGCGGAGCGCTATACCACAGATGAGCTTAAGGAGCTGGAGGACACCATATTAAACGCCGAGGATAAGCTCTTCTCACTGGAATATGAGCTTTTCAACGAGGTACGGGACAGGATATCGGGAGAGGTCGACAGAGTTTTAAAAAGCGCCCGCACTGTGGCAAGGCTGGATGCCCTTGCCTCACTTGCAGCCGTCGCGGTAAAAAACAATTATGTAAGGCCGGTACTGAATGAAAAGGGTGTTATAGACATTAAGGGAGGAAGGCATCCCGTAGTCGAGACCATGATCGAAAACGATCTCTTTGTGGATAACGATACCTATCTTGACAACAATGACAGGATAAGCATTATCACGGGCCCGAACATGGCGGGAAAATCCACCTATATGAGGCAGAGCGCCCTCATCGTTCTCATGGCACAGATCGGAAGCTTCGTACCGGCAAGGAGCGCCGATATAGGACTGGTCGACAGGATATTTACAAGGGTAGGAGCGTCGGACGATCTGGCAAGCGGTCAGAGCACCTTCATGGTTGAAATGACGGAGGTGGCAAATATCCTCAGAAATTCCACCTCAAAGAGCCTTATCATACTGGATGAGATCGGAAGAGGCACCTCCACCTTTGACGGCCTTTCAATAGCCTGGGCTGTGGTGGAATA
>DFEA01000083.1 GCA_002368575.1 Lachnospiraceae bacterium UBA3814
GAACCTTGAGGTGATGAGGGGGCTTTTGAAAAAGACAAGGATCCTCATAGATACCGCCGAAAGCGGGGATGAGGCCCTTAAGCTTGTGACGGAGAATGCCTATGACGTGATCTTCTTAGATCACAGGATGCCCGGAATGGACGGGATCGAATGCTTTAACAGAATGAAAGAGCTGCCCGGCCATAAGTCTCCCGATGCCCCGGTCATTGCCCTTACCGCAAACGCCGTATCCGGAGCCAGGGAAAAGTACCTTGAGACAGGCTTTTCCGATTACCTTACAAAGCCTGTGGACCCGGACAAGCTTGAGGAGATGCTGATACGGTATCTTCCCGGAGACAAGGTCCATATCATACCCCGTATGCCCACCGACGGATCTTTTGACAGCGAGGGCACAGCAAAGGACAGCGCCTGCGCTCACACACAGGAGAGCGAAATGGATGTATCTCTCCCCGAAAAGCTTCTGAACGATCCCCGGCTTGATACACAGGCGGGCATCCGAAACTGCGGCTCGGTCTCGGGATATCTTTCCATCCTTGAAAATTTCCGTGCATCCGTTAAGGATAAATACGACGAAATAAAAAAATATTATGAGCTTGAGGACTGGAAGAGCTATACTGTAAAGGTGCATGCCCTTAAGTCCTCCGCCCGTACCATCGGGGCAAACGCTCTTTCTGAGAAGGCGGCGCTCTTAGAGGAGGCCGGTGATAACAACGATACGGAAAGGATCCTTAAGGATACCGATGAGCTGCTTAAGCTGCTTCTTTCCTTTAGCGAGCTCTTGTCCCCTGATAATGATGCTGCCGGGGAGGCTTTTCTCCCTCCGGCAGAGCCTCAGGTCATAAAGGATGCCTGCGCGGCCATTTCGGAGTTTGCCGGGGAGCAGGATTACGAGCTTGTTAAAATGGTGCTTGACTCGATGAAGGAATATGGCCTTAGCAAGGAGGACAAGGAGCGCTTTGAACGTATAAGATCAGCCCTTATGCGGCTTGACTGGGATGCCGTGGCTCTTGAAGCCTCCGGTAAGGGGCATGACTGACTGCTGCCGGAAGCTTTTCAGGAAAATGAAAGGATATGAAATGAACAGGAATGTACTTATCATAAGTCCCGTTGAAACCTTCATGATCAAGGGACTGGAAATGAAGCTTAAGGGAAAAGAGGTAAATACGCTTTACTGCCCTCCTAAAATAAAGGAGCTTAAGAAGAGCTGCGAGGACTCCGATCTTATAATAGTATATCTGGATGAAGCCGCAAACGACTACTCCGAGGCCTTCGTATACCTTAAGGATCACTGTATCGAAAAGGATAAAAAAACCGTCGTGATAGGAAGCGAGGACGAGATCTCCATCCTCAGACAGTACCTCCCCTCCTCCTGCATACTTTCCGTCTTTGAAAGGCCCCTTGAGATGGACAGGCTCATAGACACCGTGGAAAACTATCTGTCGGAGGAATCCGCCCTTTCCCGCAGAAAGAGCATCCTCATAGTAGACGATGATGTTTCCTATATGACCACGATCTTAGAGTGGCTCAGGGATACCTACCGCGTACACATGGCAAACTCCGGCATGCAGGCCATCACCTGGCTTGCCACCAATAATGCCGATCTCATCCTTCTCGATTACGAAATGCCCGTAACCGACGGTCCGAAGGTCCTGGAAATGCTGAAATCCGATCCCCGGACCGAGGATATCCCCGTGATCTTCCTGACCGGAAAGGGGGATAAAAAAAGCATCCTGCGGGTATTATCCCTGAAGCCCGCGGGATACCTTCTTAAAGCCATCGACAAAAGAGAGCTCAATGAAAAAGTAAGCGAATTCTTTATGAAAAGAGCAGCCGCCGGGCAGGAGGACCGGTAGGTCATCCCGTAAAAGCGTCATAGCCTGACTTAAGGCCCTCCTCAAGGCTTCTGTAGCTTAGTCCCATAGCCGTAATCCTCTCTCCGCTGTACTGCTCGCTTTCCTGTTTTGTCAGCGGAAACGGCAGTCCTATGTGCTTTTCCGCTATTTCATTTACAGTCATATAAACACTTTCAAACCGTACGGGGACCGCCTTTTTCAGGGCCCTGTGAAAGTCTGCCCAGGTATAGATCTGCGGTCCGCAGACGTTTATCGCCGCATCACGGGCCTTCTCGTTATTGCATATCAGCCTTATGGCCTCTGCCGCATCGTCAACATAAACAAGCTGGAAATGTCCGTCCGCATCGAAGGGCTCAAGCACCTGTCCGGCTTTTTTTATCCAGTTATAATAGATCCCCTCCCTTGGGGCATAATTGCCCGGGCCGTAGATAATGACCGGCCTTACCGAGGAAAAATGTGCCCCGGCTTCTTCGCAGACCCTTTTAAGCTCCGCCTCAAGCCTGACCTTTCCCCGGATATAATCCCCCTCTTTTCCGGGATATATCCTTTCCTCAAGCTCGCCCTCCTCGTCCATGACCTCCCCGGTGAAGCGCCTGTATACATCGCAGGTGCTGATGAAGATATACTGTCTGAAGCAAACCCCGAGTGAATCAACAAGGCCCTCTATATCCCCCTCCTCATAGGCGCAGAAATCGACGATGACATCAAAGGACTGACCGTGCAGCCTGCTCTCGGAAAGCCCGGCTCTGTCGTGCCGGTCAAGCCTTATAAGCTCATCGATCCCTTCGGGGTGGCTTACGCTTCCCCGGTTTAACAGAACGATCTCCATCTCCTCACCGTCCTGTATTCTCCTTTGCTTTTCGGCAAGCAGCCTCCTTACAAAGGCCCTGCCCAGAAAATATGTGCCTCCGATCACCAAAAGTCTCATCACTACAGCCCCACTGTCACGGTTTCCTGAACCGGCGTATGAAAATCTATCTCATCTATCTGTCTGCCTATGCTGTCGGAAAGCTCCCTCAGCACAAGCTCAGGATCCTCTCCGTTCCAGACCCTTGTAAAGGCTATTTCCAGCTGCACCCAATAGTCCGCCGCCTCCACCATTTTCGGAAGCGGGACCGATTTCTCATATTCCGCCACGATATTCGCTATTTCCTCATTATCAAAGGAAACATACTTTCTGCAGGGAAGCTTGCCGGACTTTTTATAAAGGTTATCGGCCCTGGTATATGCCAGATAATGCGCCACCACCGCAGCCATGTCCTTTTTGTCGGAATAGCCGTTTATCACTATCGAATCCGTCACCGACATTCCTCTGGATTTAAGGAAGGAATTCACATCCGGAAGCACGGCCACCCCGTAATCATATTCAAACTCACCCTCGGCCTTTGCCTGCTCGATCCTTGCTATCGCGTCAGTCGTCGCCACCGTGAACACGAGCTTTCCCTCAATGAAATCCTGAAGGATGGAATCATAGGTGACCTCCTTTGAGTCTATGGAGAAGAACTTGTTCATCTCCTGATAGACCCTCATGCAGTCAATGGTCTGCTGATTGTATACATTAAATATGGAATTGTCGTCTCCGTTTATCCCTCCTACATCCATATAATTGCCCACAAAGAAGTAATTATAGAAAACGTCGGAAACGTCCCACTTAAATACCGCCTCAACGGTATCAGGAGCCTCGTAGTTGTTTGCGAAGGTGGTGATATCGGTGATGGTTTGCGGGATCATGGTCGAGAGCCTCTCAAGGACCTCGGGGTCATTTGTGGCGCTCTCCTCACCCATAGGATCAACACCTGCCTCCATCGCCGAAACGGCCTCCCTGACCTGATCCTCGGATACCTCCTCTATGGGCGCGACCTCCTTCTTATCCGTTTCCCCGGGGACATCCTCATCCGCGAATTCCTCTTCCACGCTTTCATCCATCATGCGCTGTCTCGCTATGTTTGCCATAAAGGTCTTATTATATAGCAGATAATTTGTTTCGTAATAAAAGGGATAGGCGACTATCCTGCCTCCGCAGGTCACCGCCTGTATGGCGGTCTGAGGATAATTGGAGGGCACGATCGTAACGGAAGCATCGGGTATCTCCGTAGCCAGGGAGGAATAGAAGGCCTTCATGAGGTTATCGTGTGAGGTCACATACAGATCCGGTGCCTCGGGATATACCCCATCCCGTTCCTCGCCCTCATATATCGAAGCGTTGTTTATCTGTTCAAGAAGCTCTACTCCCGAAACAAGCTCGGTCCTTATCCTTACTCCGTGCTCTCCCATAAAGGACAGCGCCTCTGTCTCGAGATATTCCGAAAGGCTCTCGTCCGTATACCACAAAAGGAGGGCGTCCTCATTGCTTCTGAAGACCTCCTCATCCCTTGGTGTCCTGTAGCTGAAATTATCGGTTGTCAAAGAGACGTAAACCATTCCCACAAGCACAGCCACGCAGACTATTGCCGCAATGATCCTCTGTCCTCTGTTCAAATTACCTCCCCGAGCTTTTCCGCCATTTCATCCACATCCTCGTCGCTTATCACAAGAGGAGGGATAAGCCGCACGACATTTCCTGCCGCCGAAACGACTACCAGCCCGTTTTCCAGACATTTTCCGCAAACCTCCGAAGCCTTTACGGAGCTGTCAAGCTCTATTCCCTGAATAAGACCCGTTCCCCGGATATCCCTGATAACAGGATGCTTCTCCTTAAGCTCAATAAGCCTTCTCCTTAAATAAGCTCCCCTTTCTCTTACATTTTCCGTGATATTCAACCTCTCCATTTCCCTGATAACGGCCAGTACAGCCGTACAGGCAAAGGGATTGCCGCCATAGGTAGAGCCGTGATCACCCGCGCACAGAGACCCCTCTGCGACCCTTTCGCTCATAAGGAAGGCTCCGACCGGCACTCCCGAGCCGAGCCCCTTCGCAAGGGTCAGGACATCCGGCTTTATCCCATAGGCCTCGTAGGCAAACATATTACCGCTCCGGCCCATTCCGCACTGTATCTCATCAAGGATCAGAAGAATATCGTTCTCATCGCAGAGTCTTCTAACCTCCTTAAGGAATTCCTGCTGTGCCGGGATTATGCCTCCCTCACCCTGGATGGTTTCCATAAAGATGGCGCAAGTCCTGTCATTTAACAGTGCCTTTACGCTGTCGATGTCGTTAAATGCCGCATATCTTACATTACCGATCATGGGAAGGAAGGGCTCCCTGTAGGCAGCCGTGCCGGTTATGCTCAGCGCTCCCATTGTACGGCCGTGGAAGGAATGCTCCATGGCTATTATCTCATGCTCAGTGCTGTGATCCTTTAAGAAGGCGTATTTCCTCGCGGTCTTTATGGCTCCCTCTATCGCCTCCGCGCCGCTGTTGGTAAAAAATACCCTGTCAAGACCGCAGAGCGCCGTGAGAGTCTCTGCCGCCCTTATGGCAGGCTCATTGTAAAAATAGTTGGAGATATGGGTTAGCTTATCGATCTGAGCCTTTAAGGCCTCCTTATAAGCTTCATTCCCATAGCCCAGAGCGTTTACCGCTATTCCCGCGCAGAAATCCAGATATTCCTTTCCCGAAGCGTCATAGAGCCTTACACCCTCGCCCCTTTCAAAAACCACCGGGAACCGGTTGTAGGTGTGTAAAATATGCTCCTCCGCCAGATTTATAAGCTCTTCTGTTTTACTCATTACTGATCTCCCTGATACTGCTCCTGCTGACCTTCCTTGAAAAACATGGTCCCGATACCGCTCTTTGTAAATATTTCCAGAAGGAGCGCATGCGGCCTCCTCCCGTCCAGTATATGCACCCGGTTTACCCCGTTTTCTATGGCATCCACACAATTGTTAAGCTTCGGAAGCATCCCGCCTCCTATGACCCCTTCCTCGATAAGCCTGTTAGCTTCAGTGACCGTAAGCCTTGATATAAAGGTATCCTTATCCTCAGGGTTTCGGTATACTCCCTCGATATCGGTAAGAAAGGCAAGCTTGTCCGCGTTCATGGCCTTTGCGATGGCGCAGGCCGCATCGTCTGCGTTTATGTTATAGGTCTCAAAATTATCATCCAGCCCGATAGGCGCTACTATGGGCAGGAAATCCGCCTCCAGCAGATCTGACAGGACCTTCGTGTCCACATCCGTTATATTGCCCACAAAGCCTATATCCCTGCCATCTGAATATCTTTTTTCCACCTTAAGGAGGCCGCCGTCCTTTCCGGATATGCCGACAGCCCTGACTCCAAGCTCCTCCACCATGGCCACCAGTGATTTGTTCACCTTGTTTAATACCATTTCGGCTATTTCCATCGTCTCGGCGTCAGTCACCCGAAGGCCTCCCACAAACTGGGCCTTTTTACCGACCTTTTCCACCCAGCGGCTGATCTCCTTTCCGCCGCCGTGAACCACTATGGGCTTAAAGCCCACAAGCTTGAGAAGGGTAACATCCTTTATGACATTTTTCTCTATCTCCTCATCAGACATGGCCGAGCCGCCGTATTTGACGACGATCACCTTTCTGTTGAACTCTCTTATATAAGGAAGGGCCTCTATAAGGACCTCCGCCTTTTCATATATCTTATCCATATTGAAACGATCATTGTAATCCGCGTTCATTTTTGTCCTCCGCATCAGCTCCTGTAATCAGCATTTATCTTAACATAATCAAAGGACAGATCACAGCCCCAGGAAACGGCGCTCTCGCTTCCCGCCTTCATGTCCGCGATGACGGTGACCTCATCCTCCGAAAGGATCTTTGTCGCAAAGTCCTCATCATAGGAGGACTGAACACCGTTTGAATATATCAGGAGCCTTCCCGCCCTGCTTTCAAAATAAAGCTCCAGCCTGTCGGGGTCAAAGCTTACTCCGGAATAGCCCAGGGCGCACAGAAATCTCCCGAAATTAGCGTCATGCCCGAAGATGGCCGCCTTGCACAGAGACGAGCTCACCACGGATTTTGCAAGACGCCTTGCGTCCTCCCTCGAAGCGGCATTTATCACCTTTACCTCAAACAAGGCCGTCGCGCCCTCTCCGTCCTTTGCCATCTTTTTTGCCAGGGTCTCATTCACATAATGAAGCGCCTGACGCAAAGCCTCGTAATCCTCGTTCTTCTCACGTATCTGAGGATTGCCCGCAAGACCGTTTGCAAGGACCAGGCAGGTATCGTTTGTGGAGGTATCTCCGTCCACCGAGATCATATTGTAGGTGTCGTCCACGTCACTTTTGACCATCTCGGTCAACATCTCCGCCGAGATATCAGCGTCTGTCGTTATATAAGCAAGCATGGTACACATATTCGGATGTATCATCCCCGAACCCTTGCTCATTCCGCCGACGGTCACTGTCCGGCCTCCTATCTCCACCTCGACAGCCGCCTCCTTTAAAACGGTATCCGTCGTCATTATGGCTCTTTCCGCGTCGCTTCCTCCCTTGACCGTATCGGTCAATGAAACTGAGAGCTTTTCGATGCCCTTTTTCAGCCTGTCGACCGGAAGCTGCATGCCTATTACCCCGGTGGAGCCTATGAGCACCTCCTCCTTTTTTATGCCAAGGAGCTTTGCCGTATATCCGGCAGTCTCCTCACAGATATCCATTCCTTCCTTCCCGGTGCAGGCATTTGCTATGCCCGAATTGGCGACTATGGCGTGAACATACCCTGAGGACTCCACAAGCTTCATATCCCATTTTACCGGTGCCGCCTTTACCACGTTTTTCGTAAACGTGCCTGCGACCCTGCAGGGCTCCTCCGAATAGACCATTGCCATATCAGGCCTTCCATTATATTTGATCGCAGCCTCGACTCCTGCCGCCTTAAAGCCCTTTGCGGCCGTTACTCCTCCTTCGATAACTCTGTACGCCATTACACCTCTCCTGTTTTTACAAAATTCACAATATTCTCCTCATTCAGAACAAAATCATAATAATTCAGATCCTTGCGTCCCGTCCACCCCATCCTCTTCCAGAAGGCGTTACCCACGTCGTTTTTAGTGAAGGCTATGAGGGACACCTTGTTTATCCCTTCGCTCTTTAAGGCCTCCATGGCATGCACGACCATCCCTGTCCCTATGCCCTTTCTTCTGTGCTCAGGGTGAACACAGACGTGATAAAGACAGCCTCGCCTTCCGTCGTGACCGCACAGGATGCTTCCTACTATACTGCCCTTCTCCTCCGCCACAACGCTCATTCCGGGATTCCGCCTGATAAACCGCTCTACGCCCTCCCTTGAATCGTCTATGCTCCTTATGGCAAAGCCGGGTATCATATGCCACAGCCTGCTGACCTCTTCGTAATCCGCCGGCTCCATCGGTCTTATATTCAATTCCATACTGCTTTCTACCTCGTCTGCGCTTAATACCTTCATAACCCCGGCGGGATATGCAGCTCATAAAAAGTCCGGATCTGAGCTTTGAGTTTAGTGGGTTGCAGCCGCGATAAGACGGGCTTTCTTATGATCAGCAT
>DFEA01000017.1:0-12003 GCA_002368575.1 Lachnospiraceae bacterium UBA3814
TACTTCCGGCACTCGGATATTCAAGCGGCTGCTTTTCAAAGCGCTTTTTTCGCAGCTCCTCCATTTTTTCACTTATGCAAGCTCTGTCACCATGCTCAAGCTTAAAAGCTGCTTCAAGCACGATATAGGGCTTATGCCTCACCACACTGTCTCTGTAGCCAAAAGCCATTTCCTCACAGCTTAGGCTCCTGACCGCTCCGGCTTCTATATCGAAAACAGTGACCGCTTCGACGATCTGCTTCATCTCCCCGCCATATGCCCCGGCATTCATTACCATGGCACCGCCGACCGTTCCGGGTATACCTGAAGCAAATTCCATTCCCGAAAGTCCCGATTCCATTGCGATCCTGCTTACCGCCATAAGTCCCGCGCCGCTCTGAGCCCTTATGACAGTATCCTCATCCCCCGGTACTGTCCTTCCGTGGTTTTCACATATCCGTATCACCGCTCCCTTAAAGCCCCTGTCCCCTACAAGAACATTACTTCCTTTGCCAAGTATAATGAACGGTACCTTCTCCCTCCTCAGAAGTGCGGTAAGTGCCGGGAGTATACTCATATCCCACGGACTTACCAGAAGCTCCGCCCTTCCTCCTGTTCTGAAGGTCGTATATCCCGCAAGGCTTTCATTCTCCCGGACATTTTCATCGCCGGCCAGCCTGCATATCTCCTCCTTAAGCCCGGTTCTCATCTAAAATAAGCTTTACCGCTCCGTAAATACCGGCATCGTTTCCAAGCGTTGCAAGCTTTATGGAAACAGCATGGTTAGCGTGAAAAGCGTACTCCTTATAATATTTTTCGATATACTCGATAAGGACCTCTCCTGCCTTTGAAACGCCTCCGCCTATGACAAAGACCTGCGGATCTATGACTGCTGCGATTATGGCCAGTCCCTGAGCCAGATTCCTTCCATATTCATCCGCTATCTCACAGGCAAGCTCATCCTCCTCCTTAACTGCATCAAAAACAGCTTTGGCACTGATCTCCTGCGCCCTCAGGCAGCTTTTTTTATCAGACTCCGCGAGCTTTTTTACGGCAAGCCTTACCAGCCCTGTGGCAGAGCCGTACTGCTCAAAGCAGCCGGTATTTCCGCAGCCGCATTTTTCCGTTTCCTCATTGTTTATATGCATATGACCGATCTCGCCGCCTGCGCCGCCGCTTCCGTAGAATATCCTTCCGTTCGTGATTATTCCGCCGCCTACGCCGGTTCCCAGAGTCACGAGCACGATATCGCTGTATCCCTTCGCTCCGCCCATCCATGCTTCTCCAAGCGCAGCTACCGTAGCATCGTTACCGGCTTTACAGAGTATTCCCGTGTGCTTCTCAAGCTCATCCTCAAGGTTAAACACTCCCCAGCCCAGGTTGACCGCCTTATGCACCACACCGTCCTTATCCACCGGACCCGGAGTACCTATGCCGATACCCATGATATCCTCTGAGCAGAGTCCCTTTTCGGTCATCTTGAATTTTATGGATTTTGCAATATCCGGGATAATGCCCTCACCACCGTTTTCAGTCCTTGTAGGGATCTCCCATTTATTAAGGAGCTCACCGGTCTGCGTGAAAAACCCTATCTTGACAGTCGTTCCTCCAACATCTACTCCAAAACAATATTTTTCCATCAGTCCTCCTCTGCTTCCTCCGTATGCCTTCTCATGGACTCCTGAACACGCTTATACAGCTCCTCCGCCGCGTTATAGCCCATCTTCTTCTGCCTGTAATTAACTGCTGCCGATTCACAAATGATCGCAAGATTACGGCCCGGTCTTATGGGTATGTTATGGCACACCACCTTATTTCCGAGGTATTCGGTATACTCCTCCTCAAGGCCGATCCTGTCGTAATCCTTATCCTTGTCCCAATCCTCCAGTCTTATTACAAGGTCAATGTTCTGGGTATCCTTTACACAGGACACACCAAACAGAGTCTTAACATCTATGATACCGATACCTCTCAGCTCGATCAGATGCTTGGTCACATCCGGTGCGGAGCCTATCAGCGTGTCATTGCTGACCTTCCTTATCTCGACCACGTCGTCCGTTACAAGCCGGTGCCCTCTTTTGATAAGCTCCAGGGCCGCCTCCGACTTACCTATACCGCTCTCACCCGTTATGAGCACGCCCTCGCCGTAAACATCGACCAGTACGCCATGAACGGAGATACAGGGAGCAAGCTTGACATTCAGCCATTTTATGACCTCAGCCATCAGAGCCGAGGTCTCCATATCCGTCATCAGGACCGGTACTCCCTTTTCGTTGGCGGTCCCCAGAAAGATTTCTCCGGGCATAAGGTTCCTTGCAAAAATAAAAGCAGGAGTGTTCTCGGTTATTACATGCTCGTACCTGGCGCGTCTTTCCTCCGGTTCTATGGAATGAATATAGGAAAACTCCACATATCCTATGATCTGCACACGGTCTGCGGGGTAATTGTCCAGATATCCCGCCAGCTGTATAGCAGGTCTGTTGATATCCGGCAGCCTGATCTTTACCTTCTTCACATTGATATCAGGCGTAAGATTTTTAAGCTTGAATTTTTCGATCAGCTCGCTGACTGATACTGTAGTCTCAATGTTCATTACTTCCCCCCTTTACTCTTTATGAAAAAAACTGTATACCGCTTTTGCAGATGCCGAATTCATAGATGGTACCTCCATCAGCTTATCAACATCGGCGTTTTTTATATCCTCTATAGACTCAAAATGGTGCATCAGCGCCTTCCTTCTCGTCTTTCCAATCCCCTCGATATCATCAAGGATGGAATGGACCTGCCCTTTGCTTCGAAGGCTGCGGTGAAACTCTATGGCAAAGCGGTGGGCCTCATCCTGTATCCTGGTAATGAGCCTGAAGCCCTCCGAATTCCTGTCTATGGGGATCTCCACATCATTGAAATAAAGCCCTCTCGTCCGGTGATTGTCGTCCTTTACCATTCCGCAGACGGGTATATCCAGCTTAAGCTTTAAGAGAACATCCTTAGCTATATTCACCTGTCCCCTGCCGCCGTCCATCATTATCAGATCCGGGAAACGCGTGAACCCTCCTGCTCTTTTGTTTCCCTCAGCAATATGCTCCGGCGTCCCAAACTCGTCAAGCTCCTTCAGGCCATGCTCAAACCTTCTTGTCAGTACCTCGTTCATAGAAGCATAATCATCCGGTCCCTGCACGGTCCTTATCCTGAACTTCCGGTAATCATTGCGTTTGGGCCTTCCGTTTTCGTAAACGATCATGGAGCCTACGGAATCATAGCCGCTTATGTTCGATATATCGTAAGCCTCCATCCTCTCTATGCCTTCAAGAGACAGGAGCTCTTCTATCTCGTGTACCGCGCCGACTGTCCGGGCCTCCTCCCTCTTTACCTTCTCAATATCCTGCCTCAGCACTATCTGGGCATTCTTCCCGGCAAGCTCGATGAGCTTTTCCTTCCTGCCCTTTTGAGGGACCACGAGACTCAGCCTGTTCCCTCTTTTTTTTGAAAGCCATTCCTCTAAAAGCTCCCGGTCCTCTATATCCTCAGGTATAAGGATCTCTTTCGGAATATAGGGCGTTCCCGCATAGAACTGAACGATGAAATCCCTTATTATCTCCGCATCCTCGGAGTTTTCGGCATTCTTCATGTAATGGTGCTCCCTGCCGATGATCTTGCCGCCCCTTATATAAAATACCTGAATGATCACCGATTCCTTATCCCGTGCCATTGCGACCACATCTCTGTCATCTGAATGGCTGTCGGTGATACGCTGCTTCTGGGCCACCTGCCTGACGCTCTCAAGAAGATCCCGGTATTCTATCGCCTTCTCGTAGTCCATCCGCTCTGACGCGGCGAGCATCTTCTCATTCAGCTCCTTTAAAAGAGGCCTGTAATTCCCTCCCAGAAAATCCAGAGCCCCCTGCATCTCAGCCCTGTAGGCCTCCTTTGAGACCCTTCCCATACATGGAGCCTTGCACCGCCCCATATGATAATAGAGGCAGGTTCCGGTGATATCCGAAAATTCATTGATCCTTTTATTGCAGCTTCTGATATTGTAAAGCTTTCTCAGAAGCTCGATGGTCTCATTTACCGCTCCCGCAGAAGTAAAGGGGCCGTAGTAACGGGCATTATCTTTTTTGACCTGCCTGGTTGAAAATATACGCGGGTAATCCTCGTTGGTCGTTACTTTAATATAAGGATAGGTTTTATCATCCTTCAGAAGAGTATTGTACTTGGGATTATGCTCCTTTATCAGATTGTTCTCAAGTACCAGCGCCTCCAGCTCGGAACCGGTGATGACATACTCAAACCACGCGATATTTTCCACCATCTGGCGTATCTTTAAGGTTTTATTGGTGCTTTCCCTGAAATAGGAGCGCACACGGTTCTTAAGGATCACCGCTTTACCGACATAGATGATATTGTCATCCTTATCGTGCATTATATACACGCCCGGCTTATTGGGCAGCTTTTTCAGCTCCTCCTCAAAATCGAATTCCATTATGCTTCATGATCCGGCTTTTCGGCTTCATTCCCGGATACCTCTTCAGGCTGCACCAGCGTGAAATTCGGGCCTTCAGCAGGAAGCTCCGCTTCAACCTCTGATACCGCTTCCCCGGCATCCTGCACCAAAACGGCCTCCGAAGCCTCTGTTTTATCGTCCTCAGCGGTATCAGCCGATGAATTGTTCTCCGCATCGGAATCTCCCCTGTATTCGTGGAAGATCTTCATGAACTCCTTACCTGTTATGCTTTCCTTTTCAAGCAGGAAACCGGCAAGCTCCTCCATAAGCTCCATATTCTCCCTGAGCAGCCTTTTTGCTTCCTCATATGACCAGGCCAGGATCTTCATGACCTCCTCATCTACCCTTGCCGCGGTCTCGTCCGAACAGTTTAATACCTTTCTTCCGGTAAGATACTGGTCTTCTACGGCTTCAAGCTGGATAAGCCCGAATTTTTCCGACATACCGTACTGAGTGACCATATTCCTGGCAATATTCGTAGCCTGCTCTATATCATTGGAGGCGCCTGTCGTGATGGAATCAAAGAATATCTCCTCGGCCGCCCTGCCGGCAAGGGCCGTGATTATCCTTTCCTCAAGCTCCTTCCGGGACCTGAGATGCTTTTCCTCATCAGGCACGTACCAGGCATAGCCGAGCGCGCCCATGGTCCTGGGAACTATCGTGATCTTCTGTATGGGATCCGTGTTCTTCTGAAGAGCCGAGGCAAGAGCATGGCCGGTCTCATGATAGGATACGATCCTTCTCTCCTCCTTGCTCATGATATGGTCCTTCTTCTCCTTGCCCATCATAACGACCTCTATGGCTTCAAGAAGGTCCTTCTGATTTACCGATGCTCTCCTGTGCTTTACGGCATTTATGGCGGCCTCATTCACCATATTCGCAAGATCCGAGCCTACCGCGCCCGCAGTTGCCAGACCAATCTCCTCAAGGTCGACCGTATCGTCAAGATGAACATCCTTCGAATGCACCTTAAGAGTATCGATCCTTCCCTTAAGATCAGGCTTGTCCACAATGATACGCCTGTCAAAGCGCCCCGGCCTGAGCAGGGCCTTATCAAGGATCTCCGGTCTGTTGGTAGCCGCCAGTATAAATATCCCCTTTGAGGTATCAAAACCATCCATCTCGGAAAGCAGCTGGTTCAGAGTCTGCTCTCTCTCATCGTTCCCCCCGTACCTGGAGTCCCTGCTCTTACCTATCGCATCGACCTCGTCTATAAAGATTATGCAGGGAGCATTCTTGGTGGCATCCTTAAACAGATCCCTTACCCTTGAAGCTCCTACCCCAACATACATTTCCACAAAGTCAGAGCCCGCAAGGGAAAAAAAGGGGACATGCGCTTCTCCCGCGACGGCCCTTGCAAGCAGCGTCTTTCCTGTTCCGGGAGGCCCCACGAGCAGAGCTCCCTTAGGGAGCTTTGCCCCTATCTCTATGTACTTTCCGGGATTATGAAGGAAATCCACCACCTCCTGCAGTGATTCCTTCGCTTCCTCCTGTCCTGCGACGTCCTTAAAGGTAACTCCCGTTTCCTTTTGTACATATATCTTGGCATTGGATCTTCCCACACCCATGATCCCGCCGCCCTTGCTCATACGGTTCATGAGAAAGCTGAGCAGTACCCACACTAAGACTATGGGCAGAATATATGAAACGATCATGTAAACTATCGTATCCGTTGAGCTGGTCTCCTCCTGCTCAAACCTGATACCGGCCTCTAAGAGCCTGTTTGCAAGGGTCAGATCCTCTACCCTGACGGTATAATAGGTCTGCTTTACATAAGGATTGTTCTGGAGCTTGGGGGTGATAGTGATGATATCATTCGAAATAGTAACACTTTCGACCTCTCCGTCCATAACCATTTCGATAAACTCATCGTAGCTGACCTTCTGACTGGAAGCGCTGTTCACGATACCGCGAAAATACGAAAGCAGCAGCAGCGTGACCAGAGCCGCTATCAGCAGGATCATGATAGTCTGCCTGTTTTTGGGCATCTTCGGTCCGCCGCCGTTTTGGTCGTTTTTATTAGAGTTATTATTATCAGCCATAATTTTCTCCGCTATACATAATTCAGAATATTAATCACAAAGTACTTCACTATTATAAAGATGTAAACATTCAAAGTCAATAATCCCGCAATCCCGCGCAGTCGGCTCCGCGGCGGCCTTTGCGGCAGTTCACCCTCAGACGTATGCTGCCGGCGCCTTTGTGTTTTCCGTAAATAATATCCGGGACTGCCTGAAATCTTTTGACACACAAAGCACACCTGGTTTATACTTTAACAGATAATAAGTAAACAAGGGTTCCCGCAGGCATTCAGTCAGAGGCCTTTTCTTACGTGCTTTACGGGTGGTTTCAGAGGTTGTAATGCTTTTTAATTCTTATTTTTTTGTACTTCTCTTTTTCCCGATCACGGTCGTAGTATATCATTTGCTGAACAGCCGGAACAGACATACCGCCGCAAAGGTCTTTCTGCTTGCCATGTCTCTCTGGTTCTACTGCTATGACGATCCGGCGGGAGTGATCGTGCTCCTCTTAAGCATTGTCATAAACTACATTATAGCAGCCCTCGCATTTTTTGAGGCACCCGGAAAAAAGGCTTTATCCCCTTTTGTAAAGAAAGCCTTTCTCGTCCTTGGACTGGTATTAAATATCGGCAGTCTTCTCTATTTTAAATATACGGGATTTTTCTCGGATATATTGAACGATCTGTTTAAGACCTCCTTTAGCCTTGAAGCAGTGATCGTTCCGCTTGGCGTCAGCTATTTTACCTTCAGCCAGATCTCCTTTCTTGTTGACAGCTTCAGAAATCCCCAGTCAGGCTGCAGCTTTCTGGACTATTCGCTTTTTACCGCCTTCTTCCCCAAGATCTCCGTCGGCCCCATTGCCTTTGCCCGGGAAATGATCCCTCAGTTTAACGATAATCTCAGAAAAAAGGCAAGCTACGAAAATATGTCAAGGGGACTGTTCATGTTTGTGGCGGGCCTTTCAAAAAAGGTGCTGTTGGCGGATAATCTGTCGGTCATCTCAGACTGGGGGTACCAGCATATTCCTCAGCTTGACAGTCCTGTCTGTCTTCTCGTTATAGTAAGCTATACGATGCAGATCTATTTTGATTTCTCCGGATATTGCGACATGGCCTCCGGTATCTGTCTCATGCTGAATTTTGAGCTGCCGGTAAACTTCGATTCACCCTATCGGTCACGATCGATCAATGAATTCTGGAAAAAGTGGCATATTACGCTGACCCGTTTTTTCAGGCAGTATGTTTATTTCCCCCTCGGAGGAAACAGGAAGGGCAAAATACGCACCTATATCAACATATTCCTGATATTTCTCATTAGCGGGTTCTGGCATGGCGCCAATTATACCTTCATATTATGGGGAACCATTCATGGGATAGGAATGTGCCTGAGTAAGGCCTTCGGAAAATATACGGAAAAGCTCCCGGGAGCAATACGCTTTATTTTCACATTTATCTATATAAATCTTACCTGGGTGTTCTTCCGCGCCTCTACCGTCAGGGAGGCTTCAGAAATGTTCAGGACTCTGTTCTCCTTCAGGCTCAATACCCTGGACATGACAACAAATTTTACGGTATCCGTAATGCCTGCCGAGGCAAAGCTGCTTCAATGGCTTCTTTCGCTTAACCACCCCGATCTTACAAAGCTTTCAGGGTACATTGTGGTGATCCTTATCGTGGTATTGGCAGCCATCATCTCAGTCGTGTTCAAAAACCCTGCAGAAATGGTCAGGAATTTTAAACCGTCAAAAAAACTGCTTGCAGTCACGGTGTTCCTTTTCGTGTGGTCGGTCATATCGCTTTCAAATATATCGACCTTTATTTATACAAACTTCTGACCGTGACGTAGGTGAGGACTCTTTCGGGCTCTAATGGAAGCACTGCTCGTAGTTATAGTCCCGTGCAAAATAAAACATCTCAAGAAGCGTATCGTAATAGGTCTCCTTTGTAAGCTCCCATTCTCCGTCTCTCATGGCTTCATACATAAAACGATTGACCCCCTGGTCATAATGGGAATAATCCCTGTAATGGTCAAGGTTCGTGATAAGCTCGTAATTATTCTGAAAATAGAACAGCCTCACATTATCATACGACAGCAGCTTCTCATACAGTCTTGAAAGCGCGCATATCTCCGCGGTCAGCGAACCGTCCCGCACACATACATCCCAGAAAAGGATGCTGTACGGAGGGGCATAAAGATAAAACGTGACGTCAGGGCGCTTTTCAATATACGGCACGATATCCGAAATGAGCATATCGGTCTTTTCAAACAGCCTGTCATACACCTTCTCCGCTTCGGGCACAAGCTTTCTGGTCGCGATATAATCGGCTCTGGCTATATACTTGGAATAGGCATAGCGATCCGCCCAGACATAGGCGTTATCATCCGACCTGCCCTCCAGACCGTTCCTTATAAGATACATCGGGATATAGACGAGGAGCGTCGATTTATTCAGAAGATAATAAATATCCGTGATCGAAGGCTTCTTTATGAAATACTCCGGAATGCTTATGGAATCCTCAGAGCCCTCCTTGTCTATCAGATAATTATCAAGGCTGAAAACAAGGTTTCTAAGCTCCTTCCTGTCTGTCAGCTCATCAAGAAGAGGGAGATAATCCTGCATATAGGCTCCCTGCAGGGGGGCTTTTAGGCACTGCTTCCCGAAAACACCGTCCTCAAACCAGCTGTCCACAAAATTCTCGGACATGGACGAGCCTACCAGAGCGGTATCATAATCCATATTTCTGGCAAGGCCGATCACCGCGGACCGCTCCTCGGTTTCTACCGCGGCCAGCCCGAACCATGGTTTATGATAACGTACAAAAGGGTCGATCACAATTACCAGGCCTGCAAGAAATAATAAAATAACACCTGTATATATAATTGTCCTGAATACGAAGGTCCTGTCGTTCATGATCTGCCTGCTTCAACCCTGATCCCAGAGCCTTTCAGGATATACTCCGGCCTCCCTGAGCTTTTTTACCGACTCGGTCACAAAAGCCTTATCCTCCTTATAGGTAACACCAAACCACTTATCGGAGGAGGTCAGCACCTTTACCGCAGCTCTGTTCTCCTTAAGCAGCCTGTCTATAACGCTGGGCAGATAAAACTCCGCCCTGAGGGGATCCTTCGGCACCTCGTTCAGCAGAAAGTCCTTAAACTGTTTTTCCGCTTCATACAAAAAGCTCTGCGAATATCCCCATAAATTCATGGATACAATGCTTTCACCCGAGATCGGGATATAATCCTTTCCGTTTTCGGTATAAGCCGCATCGTCTCCGCTTTTTATGATCCTGGTCCTTTCCTCTATATCAACAAGCTCACCGTTTCCGTTTAAGGTACAGATACCCCTTGAAACCGATCCGTTTTCCGTAAGGGTATTCTTTAACGCATAGCCCACCATGGCATAGCTGTATTTTTCCGATCCGCTGCCGGCCTTTGCCATTCTCCCCAAAACCTCTTCCGCAACAGAAGGACCGGTCAAAAAGTCATATATCTTCTTAAACGCCTCACGCCCGTAGAAATCGTCTGAATTGATCACGGCAAAGGGTGTATCGATCACCTCCCTGCAGCAGAGCACCGCATGGGCCGTTCCCCACGGCTTTTCCCTTCCCTCAGGCACGCTGAAGCCCTCGGGGAGCATGGTGATATCCTGAAATACATACTCCACGCTTATATGTCCGGCAAGGGCATCTCCCACGGCAGACTTAAAATCGTCAAGGTTTTCCCTTTTGATTATGAAAACGACCCTTCCAAAACCCGCCTGTATGGCATCGTAGATCGAGAAATCGATTATCTTATCCCCCTGCTCGTCAACAGGGTCTATCTGCTTCAGGCCGCCGTAGCGTGAGCCCATTCCGGCAGCCAGTATAACAAGTGTAGGTTTCTTCATGGCTTTAACTCTCTTTTACTTTCTCTGGGGGAAATGACCGGTTCACTTGTCAGATCCACTCCCAGCCTCTTAAAGGTCCTGATATCCACATCTGACAGCATCACCGAGGTATGGACCTGGCAGCCCTTGAGCATGGGGATCATGTCAAGGGCCTTCTCCGCCTTTGAATCCGTCTTTGCGGAGATGGCAAGCGCGATAAGTACCTCATCGGTATGAAGCCTCGGATTCATGCTTCCAAGATATTCCACCTTAAGCTTCTGGATAGGCTCGATAGCCTCCGGAGAGATAACGTGAAGCTTGTGCTCGACCCCGGCAAGCGCCTTCAGGGCATTCAGCAGCAGGGCAGCCGAGGCACCTAAAAGCTTCGTTGTTTTTGAGGTTATGATCTCACCGTCAGGGAGCTCTATAGCGGCCGCCGGAACGCCAAGGCGTTTAGCCCTTTCATTGGCGGCAGTCGTGACCCTCCTGTCAGCGGTGGTGATCTTTGCCTGCTTCATTAAAAGCTCCAGCTTATATACCTCGTTTTCGTCCGCCTTTTCCTTGATAAGCGCATTTTTGGTCGTATAATACCGCCGTATGATCTCCTGCCTCGACGCTTCACAGCATATCTCGTCATCGATTATACAGTTGCCTACCATATTGACTCCCATATCGGTAGGCGATTTATATGGGCATTCCCCGTAGATCCCCTCAAAGATAGCGTTCAAAACGGGAAATATCTCAATATCCCTGTTATAATTTACCGTGGTTTCCCCGTAAGCCTCCAGATGGAAGGGATCGATCATATTCACGTCATTAAGATCCGCCGTAGCCGCTTCATAAGCAAGATTTATCGGATGCTTCAGGGGTATGTTCCAGATAGGAAAGGTCTCGAATTTAGCGTATCCTGCCTTGACGCCTCTCTTGTTTTCATGATAGAGCTGTGAAAGACAGGTCGCCATCTTTCCGCTTCCCGGGCCCGGAGCCGTCACGACCACAAGAGGCCTTGAGGTCTCTATATATTCATTCTTCCCAAAGCCCTCGTCGCTTACTATAAGCGGTATATTGGAGGGATAGCCGTCTATAAGATAATGCCTGTAGACCCTGACGCCGCGTTTTTTCATTTTCTTCCGGAATTCATCAGCGGCACCCTGGCCCGAATAGTGAGTGAGAACTACGCTTCCTACATATAATCCCCTGCTCTCAAACTCCCGCATAAGGCGTTTAACGTCCTCGTCATAGGTGATCCCGAGATCGCCCCTTACCTTGTTTTTTTCAATATCGTCGGCATTTATGACAATAACGATCTCAGCCTGTTCGGATATCTGCATCAGCATACGGAGCTTTGAATCAGGCTCAAAGCCCGGCAGGACCCTGGAAGCATGGTAATCGTCAAACAGCTTGCCTCCGAATTCCAGATAGAGCTTATTTCCAAACTGCCCGATCCTCTCCTTTATATGCTCAGACTGTGTCTTAATATATTTGTTATTGTCAAAACCCGCCCTGGAAGCTGTTTCGCTCATTTTCCATCCACCTTGTTCTCTTCACGGAACATAATATGATATAAGCATCAAAGGTGCTTTTGACATATATATCATAATATGATGTCAGGGTCAAAAGTCACATGGCAC
>DFEA01000017.1:12055-12710 GCA_002368575.1 Lachnospiraceae bacterium UBA3814
GGGTCAAAAGTCACATGGCACTTTTGACCCTGACAACATAATATATCAAAACCGTATTAAATGGAAGAGTTCTTTCGACTTTTGAAAATAATAAGAAGGAGAGTACAGATACTGATAAGCATCACGGGAATGCCAAGCCTCACTCCCTTCGGAACATATTTAAGCCTGAAAGTATGCTCGCCCTCACCGATCCTTACCGAAAGAAGGCCGTCCAGTGCCTTCACTGCCTCCGCCCTCTCGCCGTCAACAAGGATCCTCCAGTTTTCATCAAAGGGGAGCGAAAAAACAAGCAGACCGTCGGATGTGTCAGAGCTTATCGAGCCTGAAAGCTTAGAGCTGCTTTCAAGCCTTAATTCTCCCCCGGTGACGCTGCCATACCAGTCCTTTACAGCTTCCCTGTCCTCATAATAGAATTCATAGCCGTCTATGGTGAGCTCGTTCCCCTCGGGATATATCCTTAAAGCAACCGGTTCCCCCTCTTTATATATCCCGAGTCCCCTGATATTCCATCCATATTGGGTAAAGTACGGCTGCTTTTCAAGCCCGTTGACTATGATCCTCGCATCCTGAAAATCAGGAGCGTCAAAATACATAAATATCGTATCCCCCGAATCAGCAATAAAATCGTATTCTATATAAGCCTCCGCCTCTGCGT
>DFEA01000109.1:0-2831 GCA_002368575.1 Lachnospiraceae bacterium UBA3814
CAACAACTCGCTTCACAGTTATCGAAGGAATTTAGTACACGAGCTCAAACAGGGTTGAAAGCTTTTCTATAAAAATAACTTTTCGTTAAGTGAGTTGCGCAAAAGCTCAGATCCGGGCTTTTTATGATCTGCATATCCCGCCGGGGTTATGAGGGTATTAAGCGATTGCCCTGCCGGACTGATTCCGATATTGATTGACGGCCATTTTTTTGCTATAATTATCCGACGAATTGCCCGGTCAGTTCATCTGACGGGGAATGATAATTATAAGCATCAAATATGAAATGAGGTAAATGGCCTATGAAAAGAATCGCTAAGGGAATTTATGGGATCGCTGTTGCCGGTCTGCTGTCGTTGGTCTCCGTTTCCGAGACCCGGGCGGCTCTTCCGTGCACATATGACATCATAGATGACGCAAACGGCAATATCGCGGCTGCAAGCGCAAATTATGAAATGGCAAAGCTTGCGGAGGCGGAGGCTCTTGCGGCATTTAATGCGGTAAAGAATGATCCGGCACATTCCCAGCTTGAATATGAGGCTGTGGCGTTAAGATACTCTACCGCGGTAAACCAGAGCAGATGGAGCCTTGATCAGTTAAATAATGCAAAGGCCTTTCTTAAGAATATTACACAGAGGGCTGCCTTCGAGGACCGGTTTGCTGCCAACAGGACGGCGCTTGCTGATCTTAACACACTTGCCGCCGCGAAAATGGACATGGAAGGGGCCGCAAATATCGCAGCTTCCGCAGCTAAGCAGATAGAGGATGTGGAAAGGGCGATAGCCGGTTATACCGCACAGCTTGCGGTATCTCCTTCCCTGCAGACGATAATCGATGCTTTGAATGTACAGCTTGCGGTGTTAAGGGCCGATTATGCGTCAAAGCTGCAGACGGCAGGCGAAAAAGCGGCTTTGTATGAGCAGTACCAGAAGACCCTTACTTATGATAATTACAGCTCGGGCTTTGAGGATTACCAGTATAATAGGGAAATGCAGCGCGATAACACCGACTGGGATCCTAAAAAACACAATTACGATTATTGAGCGGATCATTAACGGATGTCTGTCAGGCGGCATATGGGCGCCGTAAGCAGGCATCCGTCTTATTGTGTCAGGAAATGCCGCAGGCTCCTGTGCGTTATAACACGCAGGCAAAAAAGATCATTGTGGTCTTTAAGATATAAAAAATAAAAAAATGGATCGCTGACCGGGAGAGGGAGCGATCTGCCGAAAAGGAGGAAAAACATGAAGGCTGATCTTATCATTAAGAATGCGAAGATATTTACAGCTGATCCGGAAAACCGGCAGGCCGCCGCAATAGCGGTAAAGGACGGCAGGTTTGTCTATGTGGGGGACGAAGCGGGGCTTCGGGACTATGAAGGTGAGGTCAAAGACCTCGGCGGCAGGTTTGTCATGCCCGGTATCATTGACAGCCATGTTCATGTGACTACAGGCGTAGGCTTTGAATATATGGATATGGGTGAATATGTGGTATGTACCGACAAAAAGGAAGCGCTGGACTTTATGGCGCAGAGTATAAAAAGCAATCCCTCCCGGGGAAATTACAGGTTTATCCTGGAGCGTAAAAACCTGAAGGGAGATGATATTACAAAGGAGGATCTGGATTCCATTTGCCCGGATAAGGAGCTGCTTATCCTGGAGGGTGAGGGACACAGTGTATGGGTCAATTCCAGGATCCTTGAGAAGCACGGGATCACTGACGACACGCCGGACCCCGTACCGGAGCTCAGCTACTATGTTCGTAAGGACGGGCATGTGACAGGAAATGTATTTGAGTCAGCGGGGTGGCACCTTCTTTTCGACGGGTTATCAGCTCTTACAGATGAGCAGATCGACACAGCGCTTAAGAGCTGGATAGATTTTTCCGTAAAGGCTGGCGTATGCGCTGTCTTTGACGCGGGCTGGCCTGAGGGCGAGGAGCTTCACGAAAGGGTTTACGAGCATTTACGCGAGCTCGATAAAAAGGGAGAGCTTCCCGTGTATATTGACGGAAGCTATGCGCTCACACATCCGAAGAAAATAAAGGAGGTCGTGGAGCAGGTGAAGCGTTTCAATCAAAAGTTTGACACGGAGCACCTGAAGATACATACGTTTAAGGTATTTATGGACGGTACCCTGCGGATAGAGACCGCGGCACAGATCACGCCCTATGAGGATACCGGAAAGCGGGGCGCTACCACCTTAAACGCGGAACAGGTGGCAGAGGTTCTGAAGATTTTGAATGAGGAGGGACTGGATTTTCATGCTCATACCGTTGGCGAGCAGGCATCACATGCGGTGCTCGACGGCGTGGAGCTGGTAAAGAAGGAGCTTGGGGATGACTTCCGCATCAGAGTGACCTGTGCTCATCTGGAGATTCAGGATGACGCGGATCTGGACCGCTTTGCAAAGCTTGGCGTTAATGCCAATTACACAGCGTGGTGGCACGCCGGATGTACGGGTGGAAATCCCTATGAGCTGTGGTGCGGTATACTTGGAAAGAAGAGGGCGAACAAAATGTACCGGTGCAAGACGTTATGGGACACCGGCGCGAACGTGGCCTGGTCAAGCGATAATATCGCTTACGCCGGCTTTTCCTCCTGGAACCCGTATCTGGGAATGGAGGTCGGGATGACCAGGTGGATCACTGAAAATACCGTGGCTCCCGAAGTTTCCAGGACCGTTGAGGAATTTCCTTCCGAAGACCAGAAGATGAGCATTGAAGAAATGCTTTTGGGATATACGATAAACGGAGCGAAGCAGCTTGGGATCGAGGACCGCAAGGGCTCTGTCGCGGTCGGCAAGGACGCTGACTTCCTGGTGTTTGACAACGA
>DFEA01000109.1:2912-24226 GCA_002368575.1 Lachnospiraceae bacterium UBA3814
GGCTTCAGCAAAAACATGCCGAAGGAGGTGTACTTCTGCGGCAGGAAGGTGAACTGATACTTACAGAAAACGCAATAAATCTGAAAAACGTAAAAGAGCGGGCCTGTCCCGCTCTTTTACGCTGCATTGTTAATAAATCCGATACGGTTTCGGAAAAGCCGGGCCGTACTCAGCCGTAATCAAAGAGCCCGTCGTTCTTTTCCTCCAGAGCCTTTAGCATATGAAACGTAAATTCGTTATAGGGGGTAGGGATCCCAAGCTCCTTTCCCATGCGCATGATAGCGCCTGAGAACATATCAACCTCTGTATGACGCCCGGCATCCAGGTCCTGAAGGGTGGAATACCTTGCCCGCTTTAACACCTTAGAGCCTCTGGCCGAGGAGGCGTCTGCCACAGACAGATCGATCCCCTTTGCCTCCGCTATCGCCTCAAGCTCTTTAACAAGGCCGTCTCTGAGGGCAGCCGCGTGTTCACTGTCACTGTATGCCCCTACACCGACCCCGAGCATGGCCTGGGGAAGGTTGTTGCCCACGTTCAGCCTGAACTTGCTCCATATTTCGGGCAGTATTACATCCGTCTCTCTGTAATGAAGTCCCGTGCCCTCAAACAGTCCGGCGATTGCGCGGGTCCTTTCAGTGCTGCTCCCGTCACGTTCTCCGAATATGATCCCTATCGTGGATTCCGGATCAAAGTATACTTTGTTGTCCCTTCTTTCCGATGCGACCTTTATCAGCGAAGGAATAACCTGTTTATCACCGATCTCGGAGGCTATCACCTCTTCGCTGTCAACTCCGTTCATGAGACTCATCACTATCGTATGTTCATCCGCGATCTCTTTGATAGCCGAAACCGCTGAGGGCAGGGAATTATTTTTCACGGCCACGATAACAAGATCCGCTCCGTGCGCTTCTGCCGGAGTTTTTACTATCGGCCTGTACAGCCTGTCGTTAATGTACAGACCGTCATCCTCAAGCCTTTTTCCGCGTTCTCCTGACGCGGCCACGGATACCTCTATACCTTCCTTTTGCGATAATCCCCAGAGGATATAGCAGCCCACTGCCCCCGCTCCGACTATGACTGTTTTCTTTATATCCATTTTTGTGTACTTCCTTTTATTTTGGCAATGTCATAATGTCATTAACTTAAGCTCACAACGTAGATTACGACACAGAATCGGCAACCTTCGCGGAGTCGTTCACAACATATAGCAGCTTAAGTTAATGACATTTCTGAAGCTGAATGTAGTGATTTTTTATAATATATACCTGATAACCTGAATAACTGCCGATTACTGAAGCGTATAACGAGTGAACGCAGCTATACAGACATATGAAGCGGCAGTTAATTATGTTCACGAGTATAGCAGAATATTCAATGATTTCCAACAATTTATGAAAAGCGGATGCTTATTCCTTTTCTTTTTCCCGCAGATGGGTTATTATTAGCTTTAGGGAAGCGCTTTAAGCTTCTTCGTAAACCATTGACGGCTATATGGTTTACAGGCTTTTCTGAATTGCACAAACGATTGAGGAGGAAGTGTTATGTTAGTTGAGACCAAAGCAAGGATAGGTGTTTTTTCGATCGCATTGGGCGCGTATCTGCCGCAGTTTCCGTCACTCGTGCCGGAGTTTAATGAGCAGTATGCGAATTTTAAGAAAATGTTTCCGGACAGTGTCGAGGTGATCGACGGCGGACTTGTGACGACAAAGGAGCAGTCTCAGGAGGCAGGGGAAAAGTTCCGTTCGGCGGATGTGGATCTGGTGTTCATGCAGCTTCTGACCTATGCGACTTCGTATAATATGCTTCCTGCGGTAAAGGACCTGGATGTGCCCGTCGTTCTTGTAAATATCCAGAAATTAAAGGCACTGGATTATGATAACGCCGGAACAGCCGAATGGCTTGGCGAGGCATATGCCTGCGGCGCGGTAGGAGAGATGGTTGCGGATCTGGAACGCTTCGGAAAACGGCATGCTGTGATAACCGGGGTATACGAGGGCGGCGATCCGGGAGTTGAAAGGGAGATAGATGAGTGGTGCAGGGCCGCACAGGTACGCAGACGCTTCCGTGATACGAATATTGCACAGATCGGAAGACCTTATCCGGGAATGATGGATCTCTATATAGACGAATCCAATCTGTATCATCGTATGCAGCTGTATACGAAGCAGTTCGACTGGGAGAAGATATGGGCGATCGCAGACGACGTTAATGACGAGGCTGCTATCCGTGCTAAGGCTGAGGACATCCTTGACACCTTTGATATCGAAGGCGGCGGCACCGTTGAAAAGGTGTGGGAGATGGCAAAATATGTAGTGGCCTTCGAGGAATGGGCCGTAAAGGAGAAGCTGGGGCTTGTGGCGTCTCATTACGACGGGTACGCAAAGGGACAGGCCGGGATAGTGGACAGCCTTCTGATACCGGCGTTCTCAATGCTGATCAAGCAGGGAACGGCCTGCGCGGTCGAGGGAGATATCAAGGTCGCTATGGCCATGAGTATCCTGAAAACAATATCCGGGACGGGTCAGCTGGCTGAGATGTATACTATAGATTTTAATGACGACATCTGCATAATAGGACACAGCGGCTCAGGCGATTATGATATATCAAAGGCGAAGAAGCCGACGATGAAGATCGTGGACGTATTCCATGGAAAAACCGGCGGCGGATATCTGACTCAGTTCTATCCTCCCGTGGGACCGATAACCTACCTGGCCATCACTCAGGACATGAACGGCAACTTCAAGTTTGTTGCCGCGGAGGGTGTGAACGAAGAAGGAAAGATCCTGTCAAACGGCGACACAAATATGAGGACAAGATTCAGCTGCGGCGCCAGGGAATTTGTGAACCGCTGGAGTGAGTGCGGTCCCACGCACCATTTCGGAGCAGCCATCGGGAATCATATCAATGTTATTTTGAAGGTTGCAAAGATCATGAACGTTCCCGTAGATATCGTTACAAGATAACACGTCCTGCGTGGATAACACGGGAGAATACGGTGACGGAGCCTGCCTGCGGGGAGGCTCCGTCAGTTGTGCTATTATAGGAAACGCATTAAATAAATTCGTTTCCTATATAAGAGGCTTTTGAAAGGAAGGGAGAGGATATAAGTGTTAGTCACCTTAAAGGAGATACTGAAGACAGCTGAGGAAAAAAAGATTGCGACAGGCGCTTTTAACTGTCCGAACCTGGAGTCGCTTGAGGCCATCATCTCAGCGGCCGAGGAGCTTAAGCTGCCTGTGATCCTGCAGTTTGCAGAGTGTCATGAGCCCTGGATACCGCTGTCGCTCATAGGGCCTGTCATGGTGGAGGCGGCCAAAAAGGCAGCGGTGCCTGTGTGTGTGCATCTTGACCACGGTGAGACGCTTTCCTACCTGGAGGAGGCTCTGTCAATAGGCTTTACGGGGATCATGTATGACGGCTCCACGCTTCCCTATGAGGAAAACGCCGAAAATACGAAAAAGGCTGTCAGCATGGCAAAAAAAACAGGCGCTTCGGTAGAGGCGGAGCTTGGATCAATGGGACGAAGGGAATCCGGGACAGGCGAAAGGACCGGAGAGGAGGATGAGACCAAGATATATACGGACCCGGTGCTTGCCGCCCGCTTTGTCGCCGAGACCGGGATCGATGCGCTGGCCTGCTCCTTTGGAACCACCCATGGCATTTACCTGACGAAACCGAGGCTGGATTTTGATGTGGTAAGAAGGGTGAGGCAGGAGACGAACGGGATCCCCGTTGTTATGCACGGAGGCTCAGGGGTCTCACCGGAGGGCTTCAGGGAATCCATTGAAGCGGGTGTCAGAAAGATCAATTATTTCACCTATATGGATAAGGCGGGAGGCCTGGCGGCGGAGGCTTATTTAAAGGAGCTCAAGCCCGGGGAGCCTGTTTTCTTTTCCTCAATCTCCATGACGGCAAGGGATGCCATGAGGGAGGATGTAAAGAAAGCCATGAAGATTTTTGCGGGCAATATATAAAGGACTGGAAATCAAAGCCTTCAGCACTATCAGGGAGGAGGATCGGATCTATGGCGGAGACAGACTGTACTGATGCAAGAATACCGGAGGATAGAAAAAAACGTCTTGATTCCATTTTCGACGCTCTATCCATCATTGCGGAGGACACCTATGTTTATCTCTGTGATATGAGATATGATTATTCAAGATGGTCGGGGATCTTAGTGGATGTTTTTGGCCTTCCGTCAGAATATATGTTCGGGGCGGGTAGTATATGGGAGGAGCATATACATCCCCAGGACAGGAAGGTCTTCCATGACGGGATAGAGGGTATCTTTGAGGGAAGGCTCAAGGGACACGATATGCAGTACCGTGCCAGAAGAGCAGACGGTGAATACGATGTCTGCACCTGCAGAGGGGTGGTCTTCAGGGATATCGATGGAAATCCGGAATATTTCGGAGGAGCAATAAGGAATCACAGCAATCAGAGTCACGTAGACACTCTGACCGGGCTGAGGAATCAATACGGGTTTTTTGAGGATCTGCAGAGCTATATCAGAAGAGGGACGGCTGTGAGGATCTGTATGATCGGTATCAGCAGATTTACGGAGATCAACGAGGTATACGGCTATCATTTCGGAAATATGGTCCTGCAGGAGTTTGGAAGATATCTGCTTGAGCATGTGGGAAACCGGGGAGGTACCTACAGACTGGACGGGGCAAAGTTCGCCATGGTCACGGAAAGCCAGAACGCCCCTGAGATAAGGGAAAGCTATGAGGCGCTGAGGACTCATTACAGAGAAGGTGTGAGCATAGGGCAGATACAGGTTACCTATGAGCTCAACGCGGGACTGCTCTCCCTTTCGCATTTCAATATAGACGATCAGACCATATATGCCTGCCTGAATTTTGCCTATGATGAATCCAAGATCAAACGCCTGGGGGATCTGGTTGAGTTTCAGGATGAGCTGACGGGTGAAAACAGGCAGAGGCTGGAAAAAATACACGCGATCCGCGCCTGCATCCCCCATGATTACAAGGGGTTCTTTCTGCTTTACCAGCCGGTGGTGGATGTCAATACGGAAAAGCTTATCGGAGCGGAAGCACTGCTTCGGTGGAAAAGCGAAGAATACGGGGTGGTTCCTCCGGATCTGTTCATTCCGCTTCTGGAAAAGGATCCTCTCTTCCCGTCTCTTGGTGAGTGGATACTTGAGACGGCTCTGGTCAGCGCGAAGAAGATGCTTAAAAAGCATTCCGATTTTGTGATAAATGTGAATCTCTCCTATACACAGCTGGAAAAGGCGGATTTCACCGATATGGTCATAGGGATCCTTAAGAAAAATAATTTTCCGCCGGAGCATCTGTGTCTGGAGATCACAGAGCGGTGCAGGCTGCTTGACCTTGATCTTCTGAAGAATATAGTGGTCAAGCTCAGGGCCGTCGGCATCAGGGTCGCCCTGGATGATTTTGGAACGGGATTTTCATCGGTAGGGCTTATTAAGGAGCTGCCGATAGACACCATAAAGATCGACCGGTCATTCGTTAAGACCATCGAAATGGAAAAGAAGGACAGAAAGCTTATTTCCTATCTGGCAAGTCTTGCCTCCAATTACGGCGCAAGGGTCTGTGTGGAGGGGATAGAGACGGCGGGCATGAGAGATATCCTGAGACAATACGGGATACACAGCCTTCAGGGATATTATTATTCGCGGCCCATTGAGATAGAGGAGCTTCTTAAATGGAATGAGGACACAGGAAGGTAGTCGGAAGGAAGGAAGAGCATGCGAAAAGGAAAGATAGCGGTCATTTTCCCGGGCGTCGGATATAATGCCGACAAGCCCTTGCTGTATTACTCCGGAAAGATAGCCAGAGAGCATGGATATGAGGTGGTCTGTATCGAATACAGCGGCATTGACAAGAGCTGTCTTAAGGACAAGGAAAAGATGCTTGCGGCATTCAACATGGCGGTCAGTCAGGCGGAGGAGCAGCTTGGGAATACTGATCTCTCGGCCTTTGAGGATATAATATTTGCATCCAAAAGTATCGGGACCATCGCGGCAAGCGTTTACGCGACAAGGCATAAGATCCCCGCAAAGCAGGTGTATTTCACACCCTTTCCCCAGACCTTTTCCCTGGCTGAGGAGGGAAGCGGACTGGTGTTTTTCGGGAACAGGGACCCATGGGTCGACGCGGATACGATAAGGCGGCTTTGTGAATCGAAAAAAATGCGTTACAGGCTCATAGAGGGTGCCAATCATTCCCTTGAAACGGGGCAGGTGTATAATGATGTGGAAAACATGAACAACATAATCCAGGAGACGGAGGATTATCTTGTGAACGGCCCGATATACCGGTACGATATTCCGAAACGGGACGGCACAATAGCTTCAATGCGTGATTACAGAGGGAAGGTCCTGCTGATCGTCAATACCGCCACGGGCTGCGGCTTTACACCTCAGTATGAGGCTCTGGAGAAAATGTACAGAGAGCTTAGGGACGAGGGCTTTGAGATCCTTGATTTTCCCTGTGATCAGTTCGGTCATCAGGCTCCCGGAACGAATGAGGCCATCCATGCCTTCTGCACAGCGCGGTATGATATCTCCTTTCCGCAGTTTGCGAAGGTAAACGTTAACGGCGAGGGGGCGCTTGAGCTGTTTGAATATCTGAAGAAAAGGCAGGGCTTCAGAGGCTTTCTCATGAATACTCCGGAAAGCGTGCATTTGGACAGGCTGGCAGGCAAAGAGGATCCGGATTATCGCAGCAACAGCAATATCAAATGGAATTTCACCAAATTTCTGGTCAACCGTATCGGCCAGGTGGTCGATCGCTTTGAGCCGGATGCCGGTACAGAGATAGTAAGACAGGCGGTGGAGATGGAGCTTTCACGATCATGAATGTAATGCAGCTTAAATATGTGCTTGAGATCGCGGCGTCAGCCTCCATGAGGGAGGCTGCCACGAAGCTCTACGTTTCACAGCCGGCACTTTCTTTAAGCGTGCAGGATCTGGAAGAGGAGCTTGGGATACTGATCTTTGAGAGGACGAATAAGGGGATCACTCTCACCGATGAGGGCAGGGAGTTTTTAAGCTACGCAAAACGGGCGGTGGGACAGTACGAAATACTTGAGGACCGTTATCTCTCAAAGGACGGCGGCAAGGAGAAGTTTTCCGTATCCACCCAGCATTATAATTTCGCGATAAAGGCCTTTACCGATGTTATCAGGGCCGCCGACCCGGAAAGATACATCTTCTCGGTGCATGAAACAAAGACCGGGGAGGTGCTTAAGGATGTCAGGGATATGAGGAGCGAGGTGGGCATAATATCCTTTTCCAGGGCCAATGAGGGGCTTTTGAGGAAGCTGTTCAAGGAGTACCGGCTTGAATTCACGCCTCTTATGCGGAGAGAGACTTACGCGTATGTCTGGAAGGATCACAGGTTTGCCCACAGAAAGAGCATCTCCCTTGAGGAATTAAAGGATTACCCCTGTGTTTCCTTTGACCAGACGGATGACAGCAATTTCTACCTGACCGAGGAGGCCATGGCGGACTATGATTTTCAGAAAATGATAAAGTCAGACGACAGGGCGACTACAATGGAGATCATAGCGGAGCTGCACGGGTACTCTGTGGGCTCGGGGATGCTTGCGGATGACAAGGCTATCTTACAGGGACTGGTATCAATAAAGCTTAAGGAGGAGGATCCGCTCATCATCGGCTACATCACCAGAAAGAACAGCAGGCTTTCAATATACGGAAATGCCTATGTGGAGGAGCTGAAAAAATATAAGGAGCTCTGAGAATTTTGCGATAAGCAAAGATTATCGCTAACGATAAATTCTGTCTAATTTTCAAATTCGGGATTTGCTTTTATTATAAGCACATACGAAACGAAAGGAGACAGGATCATGAGTGATTACAGATTTGAAACATTACAGCTGCACGTCGGACAGGAGCAGGCAGACCCTGCTACGGATTCAAGAGCAGTTCCCATCTATCAGACAACATCTTATGTATTCCACAACAGTAAACACGCGGCAGACAGGTTCGGCCTTGCGGACGCGGGAAATATTTACGGAAGGCTGACCAATTCCACCCAGGACGTCCTTGAAAAGAGGATAGCGGCACTGGAGGGCGGAAGCGCGGCACTGGCCGTAGCATCCGGCGCGGCCGCGATCTCATATACGATAGAGGCGCTTGCGGCAAACGGAGGCCATATCGTATCACAGAAGACCATATACGGCGGAAGCTACAATCTCCTTGCGCACACACTTCCCCAGTACGGGATCGAGACTACCTTTGTAAACGCCCATGACCTCAAAGAGGTGGAGGGTGCCATAAGGGACAACACAAAGGCTGTCTATCTTGAGACGCTTGGTAATCCCAACAGTGATATCCCCGATATCGACGCTATCGCGGAGATAGCCCATAAATACGGGATCCCTGTTGTGGTAGACAATACCTTCGGAACCCCTTATCTTATAAGGCCCTTTGAACACGGCGCCGACATCGTGGTCCATTCCGCAACGAAATTCCTCGGCGGGCACGGCACGACCCTTGGCGGAATCATCGTAGAGTCGGGGAAATTTGACTGGAAGGCAGGCGGAAGGTATCCCGGAATTGCCGATCCTAACCCCAGCTATCATGGCATATCCTTTTATGACGCCGTAGGGCCGGCAGCCTTTGTCACCTATATAAGAGCCATCCTTCTAAGAGATACGGGCGCGTGCATCTCACCCTTCAATGCTTTTCTTCTGCTGCAGGGTATTGAGACACTGTCGCTTCGTCTTGAAAGACACGCCGAAAATACGAGGAGGGTGGTGGATTATCTTTCAAAGCATCCGAAGGTCGAAAAGGTAAATCATCCGTCCCTGCCTGATCATCCCGATCATGAGCTGTATAAGCGGTATTTTCCCGAAGGCGGCGGGTCGATATTCACCTTTGATATCAAGGGCGGACAGGAAGAGGCCTGGAGGTTCATCGATAATCTTAAGATATTCTCCCTCCTTGCAAATGTGGCCGATGTGAAGAGCCTCGTGATACATCCCGCGTCAACGACGCATTCCCAGCTTTCCGAAGAGGAGCTTAAGGACCAGGGCATAAATCCCGGCACCATCCGTCTCTCCATAGGAACGGAGCATATCGACGACATAATTGACGATCTTGAAAAGGGCTTTGAGGCAATTTAGGAGGATAGGTATGAGCTTAAGGATCGATTCGTTACTGATACACGGCGGAACAGACGGCGATGAAACAACGGGTGCGGTAACCGTACCTATTTATCAGACCTCGACCTACAGGCAGAATGGCCTGGGAGAGACAAGAGGCTGGGAGTATTCAAGGACCGGAAATCCCACCAGGGCTGCCCTTGAGAAGCTTATAGCGGAGCTTGAGCAGGGTGAATACGGATTTGCGTTTGCTTCGGGCCTTGCTGCCATAAATACTGTGCTTTCTCTGTTTAAGGCCGGGGACAGGCTGGTGATCTCCGACAATATATACGGGGGGACCTTCAGGCTCTTAAATAATGTTTTCAATAACCTCGGCATCACCTATGAGATAGTGGATACGTCGGATGCTTCCCTCATCGAAAAGGCCCTGGACGACAGTGTAAAGGCTGTTTATATCGAAAGCCCGGCAAATCCTTTGCTTACCGTAACGGATATAGCGGCGGCCGCGGAAGCGGCACACAGACACGGAAAGCTTCTGATAGTCGACAATACCTTTCTGACTCCGTACCTTCAGAGACCGCTTGCCCTCGGGGCGGATATAGTACTCCACAGTGCCACCAAGTATCTCGGAGGACACAGTGACACGATCTCAGGGCTTGCCGTGGTGAAGGACAGGGAACTGGCAGAACGGCTGTATTATCTGCAGAACGCGATAGGAGGCGTGCTTTCGCCCTTTGACAGCTTCCTTGTGATAAGAGGGATCAAGACTCTGGGCGTGAGGATGGACAGGCATGTGTGGAATGCGGGACAGATCGCCGGATGGCTTGAACAGAGCGGATATGTAAAAAAGGTTTACTATCCCGGGCTTGAGTCTGATCCCGGATATGAGCTTCAGAAAAAGCAGGCCGACGGTGCGGGCGCGATGATCTCCTTCGAGCTTGATGATAAATATGATTACCGCAGGTTCTTTAAGGAGCTTAAGCTGGTGACCCTTGCCGAAAGCCTCGGAGGAGTGGAATCCCTTGTCTGTCATCCGGCCACCATGACTCACGCGGCGATACCCGAGGATATCAGAAGGAGGGTCGGGATAACGGATGAGCTTATCCGCTTATCGGTGGGTATTGAAGACGCGGGTGACCTTATTGAGGATATCAGACAGGCGATAGAAGCCTCGGCAAAGGGGTGATGTGAATGGATGTATACATGAGTGTCCACGAGATGATAGGGAATACTCCTGTTTTAAAGCTTAACAATCTGGGGATAAAAGAGGGAGTAAATCTGTACGCAAAGCTTGAGCTTATGAACCCGGCCGGGAGCGTAAAGGACCGCGTTGGAATGTATATGCTTGATGACGCGGAAAAAAGGGGGATTTTAAAGCCGGGCGGTACGATAGTGGAGGCGACCGCCGGAAACACCGGCATAGGAATTGCGATAGCGGCATTGAACCGGGGCTACAGAGTCATCTTTACGGTGCCTGAAAAATTTTCCATTGAAAAACAGAAGATAATGAAGGCATTAGGCGCTGAGATCGTCCATACCTCAAGGGAAGAGGGCATGCTCGGGGCGGAGAGAAGGGCCCAGGAGATATTGAGGGACATTCCGGGAGCGGTCTCCATGGGGCAGTTTCATAATCCTTCCAATCCCCTGGCTCATTATGAGACTACGGGCCCTGAGATATACAGGCAGTTAGACGGACAGATCGATCAGCTCGTGGCGGGAGCGGGGAGCGGCGGCACCTTCTCCGGGACAGTCAGGTATCTGAAGGAGCAGAATGAGAATATAAAGGGAGTGCTTGCGGACCCTTACGGCTCCGTGATCGGCGGAGGAGAGCATGCGGATTATGATATCGAAGGGATCGGAAACGATTTTATCGCGGATACCATGGATATCACTCTTGTTGACAGGGTCATAAAGGTGACGGATACCGAGGCCTTCAATGCATCGAGGCTTCTGGCCTTAAGGGAAGGGATCCTTGCGGGCTCCTCCTCAGGCGCCGCACTATCGGCGGCCATGAGGCTTGCGGACGAGACAGATCACGGAAATATAGTGGTGATCCTTCCGGACCGCGGCGACAGATACCTGAGTAAGGGCCTGTACGGGTGAGCGGACAGGCAGCCTGAAGGTGATATTCAGAACGGAGAAATATGATGCAGCCGGTTTTCAAGCTTGAGAATGTAACAAAAACCTATAACAACAGCGGAAGCACATTTACCGCCCTTAAGGATATAAACCTGGAGATAGAGGAGGGTGAGATATTCGGGATCATAGGCATGAGCGGTGCCGGAAAATCCACGCTGGTAAGGACCCTGAACCGTCTGGAGGAGGTATCGTCAGGAAGCGTCAGCTTTTACGGGCAGGAATTAAAGGGGCTTAAGGATCCGGAGATAAGAAGGGTGAGACAGCAGATAGCTATGATCTTTCAGAGCTTTAATCTCCTGAATCAGAGAAATGTCCTCAACAACGTAATGCAGCCCTTAAGGATAGCCGGCGTAAGGAAAGGGGAAGGGCGGGAAAAGGCGCTTGAGATGCTTAAGGTGGTAGGGCTTGAGGAGAAGAAAAATGAGTATCCCTCAAGACTGTCGGGCGGGCAGAGGCAGAGAGTGGCCATAGCAAGGGCTCTTGCCGCGGACCCCAGGGTGCTTTTGTGTGACGAGGCGACCAGCGCCCTTGATCCCAAGATGACAGGAGAGATACTTGATCTGCTGAAGGAGATCAATGTGACGAGAAAGCTGACCATAGTGATAATAACTCATGAGATGTCCGTAGTGGAGAGGATCTGTGACAGGGTGGCCATCATAGATGAGGGAAGGCTCGCGGAGGTTGGCGAGGTAAAGGAGATATTCAGGGCGCCGCGCTCAGCCGCGGCCAGAAAGCTGGTGTTTCCAAGTAATCCTTTTGATCCCTCGGGGAAGGACAGCAGGCTGATCAGGGTCGCCTTTGACGGGCAGGCAGCCAGCAGGCCGTTTATAGCGGAGTTAGTGGAAAAGACGGGAAAGAAGGTCAACATACTGAGTGCCAATACGAAAAGCGTCGGAGGGATAGGTTACGGACAGATGGTGATGGAGCTGCCGAAGGCCCCGGAGGATCAGAATACGGTGATAGAGTTCTTCAGGGACAGCGGATTGAATGTACAGGAGGTTGAAAGGGAATGAGCGGCTACATAGTAGAAACGATACAAAAGGGAATACTGGAAACCGTGGAAATGACCTTTTTTGCTTCCGTTTTTGCCTATTTGTTCGGGCTTCCGCTGGGAGTACTCCTGTATGCCACGTCAGAAGGAGGGATACTTGAGAACAGGCCTGTTAATTTTATCACGGGCCTTCTGGTGAACATCTGCCGGTCCCTGCCGTTTTTAATACTTCTGGTGCTGCTTATCCCGTTTACGAGATTCCTTACAGGCTCCTCCATCGGGACCACGGCATCCATAGTGCCTCTTACCATAGGCGCCATACCCATAGTGGCAAGAATGGTGGAATCCTCCTTAAACGAAGTATCCCCGGGGATAATAGAGGCCGCGGCATCGATGGGAGCGTCGCCGCTTTATATAATCATTCATTTCATACTTCCGGAGGCTGCGCCCTCGCTCCTTCTCGGAGGAGCGATAAACATAGCCACCGTGCTGGGATATTCCGCAATGGCAGGTGTCATAGGCGGAGGCGGACTGGGGGCGATAGCGCTTCAGTACGGATATTACAGATATCAGAAGGACGTCCTGTGGACGACGGTCACTATACTGGTGATCATGGTGATGCTTATACAGGAGGCCGGAAGCCTGATATCCAAAAAAACAAGGAAATAAGGACAAAAGGATCAGAGAGAGGAGAGAGATTATGAAGAATTTATTTTTAAGAAGAGTTTTGGCCGCAGTATCGGGATTAACACTTGTTTTTTCGCTTGCGGGCTGCACCACTGTCGCAAATACGGGAGGCGCACAGGCGCCCGCGGCGCAGGCCCCATCTGAAGCAGCTGAGGAGGCAGCAGGCGACAGTGCGGGCAGTGAGGCCCCGGGAGAGAGCATTGTAATAAAGGTAGGGGCAAATATTACTCCACACGCCGAGATCCTTGAGCAGGCAAAGCCTATCCTTGCGGACAGGGGGATCACACTGGAGATCGTCAGGCTTGAGGACTCCATCACGCCGAATACAGGTGTTATAGAAGGAAGTCTTGACGCAAACTATTTCCAGCATGTGCCCTATCTTGAGCAGTTCAATCTTGAGAACGGATCGGATCTGGTATCCATCGGAGCTATACATTATGAGCCCTTCGGGATATATGCGGGGAGGACCGCGGAACTTTCTGAATTACCAGATGGCGCTGTCGTTGCGGTTCCGAATAACGTGACCAATGAGGCAAGAGCTCTTCTGCTGCTTGCACAGGAGGGACTCCTCACACTTAAGGAGGACGCGGGCATCAACGCGACGATAGAGGATATAGTTGAAAATCCCAGGAATATCCAGTTTAAGGAGCTTGCCCCCGAGCAGCTTGTGGCAGCGCTTCCCGATGTGGATGTTGCGGTCATTAACGGTAATTACGCGATAGAGGGAGGGCTGCATGTTAGTGAGGCTCTTGCGGTGGAGGCAAACGACGGTCTTGCGGCCGAAACCTACGGAAACATCATCGCAACCTCTCCCGATAAGGCTGATGATCCTGCTCTTCTTGCTCTTGTGGAGGTGCTTCAGGGCAAGGAGATAAGCGATTACATAAACAGCACCTATGACGGAGCGGTGGTGCCGCTTAACTGACAGGCTGGAAAGCTGAAAAGCCCGCGGTCAATACGGCCTCAGCCGCTGACCGCGGGGAAATATGAGGTAAAGGACATGACAGGTTTTGAATATTACAATCCGGCAAGGATCATCTTTGGAGAGGACAGCGAAAAGAAGCTGCCGGACCTTCTTAAGGAATACGGTGTGAGGTCGATGCTTCTGGTATACAGCGGGGATTTCATAAAGACTCTGGGGATATATCAGGTGATAGAGGATACCGTAAAGGAGCTTGGGATCAGCCTTTCAGAAAACGGAAATGTGGTTCCGAATCCCGGTATTGACCTGGTAAGGCAGCTAGTGGACCGGGGGAAAAAGGACGGTGTGGATTTTGTCCTGGCGGTTGGCGGAGGGAGCTCCATAGACACGGCAAAGGCCGTTGCCCTTGGAATCCCTTACGCGGGTGATGTATGGGATTTTTTTGAAAAGGGTGTGTCGCCCGGGGCCGTGCTTCCGGTGGGAGTCATAGCGACTACCGCCTCCAGCGGATCCGAAACGTCAAACGCGGCAATTCTTTCAAGCGGTGAGTGGAAGCTGGGCTTTGAGGATGACAGGATCATCCCGAAATTTGCGATCATGAATCCGAGGTTTACGACGGGCCTGCCTAAGTATCAGACCGTTGTGGGAATAGCGGATGTTCTCTCCCATTTACTGGAAAGATACTTCTCGGATGAAAGGCATTCGGATACTACCGATTATCTGATCGAGGGTGCGATAAAAGCATTGTTTGTGAATGCTGACAGACTGCTTCAGGATCCCGGGGACATAAACGCAAGAGGAGAGGTGCAGTGGCTTGCAAGTGTCGCTCATAATAATTTCCTTGACGCGGGGAGACGGGCAGACTGGGGATCCCACAGGATCGAGCATGAGCTTTCGGCGCAGTACAATATCACTCACGGAGAGGGTATGGCGATAGTCACTGCCGCCTGGGTTAAATATATGGCGGAAAAAAAGCCCTGGAGGCCGGCACTTCTGGCAAACAGGATATATGGTGCGGACACCTATGACTATAACGAGACTCAAAGAGCATACATTCTCGCCGAAAGGCTTGAGCTCTTTTATAAGAAGCTGGGGCTTAAGCTCAGGCTTTCGGAGCTTGGGATCGATGACAGGGACTTTGAAGTGATGGCAAAGAGGGCTGTAAGGAACGGACCCGTAGGGCATTATCTGCCGCTTGATGATAAGGCGATAATCGAGATATTAAGGCTTGCCCTGCAGTAAGGGCGCAATATTCTGCGCCTGAGCGGTCGCGCAGGTGGAAAAATACTTAATGAAAGAGAGGAAAATGAAATGGCAAGAGTAAGCTTGAAACAGCCGGAGGAGCTTAAGGGCGAGGCAAGAAAGGCGTATGAGGAGCTTGAGGCAGCGGGAAAGGTGACCAATATGAAGCTTGTTATGCTGCAGGATTACGGAACGTACAAGGCCTTTATGGGCTGGTATGATTCCTGGGGAAGTCTGGTGGAGACAGTGGGCCAGAGAGCGGCTACGATCTATGCCCATGCCGTATCAACTACCAACGGATGCCAGCTGTGCTCACTGTTCTTTATCAGCGACCTGAAGGAGCTTGGAATAGATCCAAACAGCTTTGAGGCTTCGGAGAATGAAAAGCTTCTTCAGCAATTAGGGCAGCAGATAGTAAAGGATCCTACCAGGGTCTCGGATGAGCTGCTTGACGGGCTGCGCAGATTCTATACGGATGAGCAGATCATCATCATAGTAGGCTTTGGCGCGCAGATGCAGGCGACCAATAATTTCAATTCCGTACTCGGAGTGGATGTTGACAAGCGCCTTCTTCCTCTTAAGGATGAGTTTAAGCCCGCGACCTGGAGGGATGTGTTAAGGTAAGAAAGCTTTTATGAGGAATTGAAGAGGCACCGGACGATGTCTCTCTTGCAAAGGCGAGTGATACAAAAGGAATAATGCTGAAGAAGAAGCATCTTGGAAAAATCCGAGGTGCTTTTTTGATGCGAAAAAGGTATTGACTGCTACGTTATGTCAACGAATTTTGTTGGAATTTTTGAATGTTTCATGGTAGTATTTTATTTGGATGATTATACAAAAATCGGAACTGCATTATTTGCCGATCCTGTGGAGCTCACGCCGGAAGCTAATGCATATCAGTTAAAACGAGAAACAGATGTATCCTTCGTAAGGAGGTTTTGTATGGATTTTAAGGTGGGTGTAGGAAAATCTGACTTTGCAGCACTCAGAGAATCAGGTAATTACTATGTTGATAAAACGGAACTGATTTATGAGCTGGTTAATGATACTGATAATCAGGTAACGCTGTTTACCAGACCGCGCAGGTTTGGGAAAACACTCATGATGAGTATGATGGAGAATTTCTTCAGCATACGCAAAGACAGCGAGAGCATATTTGAAGGGCTTGCCATTACTGAACATAGCGATTTCTGCAAGGAGTGGATGAATCAGTACCCGGTTTTGTCTGTTTCGTTTAAGGATGCAGAGGCTGATGAGTTTGATGTAGCATATGCGAAGCTTAAGACTGTTATAGCGGATGTGTGCAAAGGGATTTCTGATATTAGTTCAGGGAAAAATGTAAATTCGTTTGATGTTGAAGTATTCAACAGATTACAGGCTCAGACTGGGACAGATGCGGATATTCAGAATTCATTAAAGATGATTATGCGCATGATGAACGCTGTTTACGGCAAAAAAGTCATTCTTTTGCTTGACGAGTACGATGTCCCTCTTGCAAAGGCGAGTGAAAAGGATGCATCAGGAAATGGGTACTATTCCAGGATGCTTGATGTCATCAAGGGAATCATGAGTACTGCCCTTAAAGATAATGATTTTCTTCAATTTGCCGTGATCACGGGATGCCTTCGCATTGCAAAGGAGAGTATCTTTACAGGCGCCAATAATTTTGCCTCATACTCAGTGCTGGACGAGGATTTTTCGGATTACTTCGGCTTTTCCGGTGATGAAGTGGATGCGATCCTTGAGGCAGCAGATCGGACAGACAAGGCGGAGATCCTCAAGGAATGGTATGACGGCTATATCTTTGGCAATAGCTATGTATATTGCCCATGGGATGTGATCAATTATTTGTCTGCCCTTAAGAAACGCAAAAATGCGAAGCCTAAGAATTACTGGAAAAATACAAGCCATAACGGCATCCTGCTTACATTCGTAAAGAGGACAGACTTTAAGGTTAAGGGAAAATTTGAAATACTGATGAACAGTGGAACGATTATTCAAACGATCACGGATGAGTTAACCTATGATACGCTGCATTTATCGGAGGACAATCTGTGGAGTGTCCTGCTTATGACAGGGTATATCACTAAGGCAAATGCCGAGGAAGAAGGAGAAACGGTTAGTCTCAGGATTCCGAACAGAGAGATAGCATCTATTTTTGAGGATACGGTTGTTAAGCTGTTTAAAGAAACGATAGATACCAATTTGCAGAAAAGCATGATGGATGCGTTTTGGAATAAGGAAGCAGAGGAGGCGGGACGGATCGTTTCAGAACTTCTGTGGAAAACAATAAGCTACAATGACTACCATGAGGACTACTACCACGCTTTTCTTGCCGGAGCATTTGTCGGAATAGGATATGAGGTGGAATCCAACAAAGAAAAAGGTCTCGGCAGACCGGACATCCTGTTAAAGGATGAGGATAACCGGAGAGCCATTATCATAGAGGCAAAGAAGGCTGATAAGGAAGCTGATCTGGATAAAGCTTGTGATGAGGCGATAGATCAGATCATTACAGGAAAATATGCAGAGGGGTTTTATGGTTATGAGCAGATACTTTGCTATGGAGCGGCATTTTTCCAGAAGCAGGCGAAAGTAAAGCTACTGATCAGGTAAAGATTGTTATCGAAATGAGAAGGCATTCAGGAGTAATCCCGAATGCCTTTTCAATTTATAAACGGAGTGTTGTCCGTGGGGGTTCTGCCGGCGGGGTGGTTAAGAATGTCCCGGAGGTGGACTGAAATAAGGTTTCGGGAAAATATTGATAGCCTGTTGCGAATGAAACAGTAAAGTGATACAATGACTATCAGAAAAGTTTTACATAAATAATGACATCATCACAGAGGGTGGGAGATCATGAAGGAGAGGATAAGGAGAAGACAGAAAAGGTTTTTTGCGCTTGTATTGGCTATGCTTATTGGGGTGTTGCCGACGGTGGAGGTGTGGGCGGAGAATTATAATTTTATAGCTAATTATGATGGTAGTTCAACTAAAGTGAATTTTCCCAATGAAAGTACTATACTTAATAAAGGTAGTTATTCACCTACAAAACTCTCGGTAAATGATACGGTAACATTGAAATATAATGTTACGGATGCTTCATGTCCAGTCTATATTAAATATCTAGATGTTAACGGTAAAGAATTAGTAAAAATAAATAATATACAAGTTTCAACGACGGGGACCAGTCTGAATTTTCTTGGGACAAATAATTTCACAAATTATAGTAGTTGGGATGGAAATTGGAGCGTTTCGTGGGATGGTGTATATGCTTCAGGACAGCTACAAAACTTATTACTAAAAGCAAATGCTGAATATTTTTCGAGCGATGGCGATCCTATAACACATTCTATTTCATATGATTTAGATGGTGGCTCGTTTTATCCCGGATTAGAAATATCTGAATATAGTGAGGGAATTACTTTAACACTACCTGCGCCCCAAAAAGCTCGCTTTAATTTTGCAGGTTGGATAAACACAAACGATTCCAGTGTAAGAACTGGAATTACACCTGCAGATAATGCAGATATTAGAGTTACTGCAAAATGGACACCGATCCCTGCACCTACTACAGTGCCGGTGATCGACCCCGAACCCGAACCGACCCCGCATACGATAACCTACATAGCCAATAACACCCGGGCGACAAAGCGTGTGATCGAGTCAACAGAATCAAGCTTTTCACTTCCAAAGGACTTATTCAGCCCGGAGCCCGGTCAGATGTTTGCCGGCTGGGAGCTGTCGGAATCTGCGGAGGAGCCCTACGAGGGCAGCGGAAAGGTTTATAAAGCCGGAGAGGTATTTGACCTTAACAAGGATTACGTGTTTATAGCTCAATGGGAGGATAATCCCACCTTTGAGATCGAGGCGGAGGATAAATACATCTTGAACCCGCCGGACAACACTCTGCAAAAGCTCACCACCAGTATACGACTGAGCAGCAATATCACATATTACGAGGACGGAAAGGAGCCCGAGAAGGGAGACACGGAAAAGGAAAGGAAGGTATGGTCAAAGGGCAACGCGATACCGACAGATAAGCTGGAGATCGCTGTGGACGATCCGAAGGCCTTTACCCGGACCGGTACCTTCAAGGCAAGGATCATCTACAAGGGCCTTTATGAGCGTACTCTTGAGAAGACCATTGACGTAGAGATCACAGATCCCAACGCTCTCGGGGAAGAGGTGACCTTCGATCTCGGGAAGGGGCTGATCCTTCATTATCCCTCAGGCGGTCCCATAGTAGGGCAGAAGTGGAATAAGGTACTTGTAAATAAGGGCCTTATCTATGTGGAGGATACAAATACCGGAAACAGGCTTAAGGTGACCCGGGCAGTGATCAAAAAATCGAAGAAGCCCGGGGAGAAGCTTATAAAGCAGATCAAGGTAAAGCTGAGCAAAAAGAAGACAAAGACCTACACTCCGAAAAAGCTCGGCGGGGGATTGAAATTTACCATAGCTCCATGCTATGTGTGGACGGGAAACTTTGTAAGTGCCACGCTCAACAAGAAGGGTGCGGTAAAGAGCATGGAGATCACTACTGTGTTCGGAGATCCTCTCACGATACAGAAAAACAAGAACAGGAAAAAGAGCAAAAATCCGATAGTCACAAAGGACGGGGCCGTAAGCTTCAACAACAGCAAATACACCGGAACGATGACCTTTGAAGAAATGGGACTGAATATGACCTGAGGAAGGCACAGCTCACCTCAGTAAGAACTGCCGCGAAGGCTCTTATGTATACACAAACCAGAAAATTACCCCTTGATAAGATCACTTGTCAGGGGGTATTGTTAAATTATGAAAAAGACTATTGCGACATTTATCATCACACAGTTCCTGTTCGTGCTTCTTTTAATAATATCGGGGTATGTTCCGGGGGAGGTCGTGAGGCCACATATGGAAAGCTCCGCTGACCTTCTGTGTTCAAGGCCCGTGTTTTTTACCCTCACCGACGGAGTTGAAGGAAGCCGTGTGGATCGTTACGCGGACAGCATCCTGCTTAACATTGCCCTGAACTTTGACGGTTCCCTTAAGCAGGCAATGTTATGCTCATATTACCATGTTCCTGCTCAGAATGAGAATGAGAACCTGCGTGAGACGGTAGGATCGGAAAAAGCCCCTGAGCAGCAGTATCTTCGCTACTGGCACGGAAGCGCGGCTCTCGTAAGACTGTTTCATGCCTTCGGAAATATCCTCGGGATGTATGCTGTAAACGGGCTCCTTATGACGGCCCTGATCCTTATCCTGCTCATACTGCTTTGGAAAAGAAATATTAAGTCGGCAGCGATATCCCTTTTCATTGCGCTGATCATCGGAGGCGTATGGATAGTACCCTTCTGTCTTGAATATACCTGGACGGTCCTGATCGCTCTTGCCTTCAGCATTATAGTGCTTATGGTGAAGGACACAGGCAGCCTGCCCCGGTTATTTATGCTGAGCGGGATGCTGACGGTATATCTTGATTTCCTTACCACGGAAACACTGACGCTGTTAATGCCGCTGATGCTGTTTATTGCTGTCAATAAGCGTCCCGTTGATATAAGAAGAGCTGTAAGGCTTTCTGTTTCATGGGGCCTTGGTTATGTACTTACCTGGATGAGCAAATGGGCCATTGCAGCCGTTGTCCTTAAGCAGAACGTCCTTCCGCTCATTACTGAGCATGTGGGCGAGCGCGTAAACGGAGACATAGGCCTGTCGATGGCTGAGTACCTGTTCGGGACGGTGATACGAAACGTAAGGTGCCTGTTCCCGCTTGAATACGGCGGAGCGGGAGTGTTCGGAGTCCTGGTCATTATAGTGGCAGCTTCTTACAGAACGTTCGTATACTGGAGTCCGGGCGCCGACAGGAGATATATGCTCACACTCCTTACGCTGTCCCTGATCCCCTTTGTCAGATTCCTGGTCCTTCGCAATCACAGCTATCTTCACAGCTTTTTCACCTTCCGCGCATTGATCGCCACGGTGCTTGGCGCAGGGCTTATGATCGCGGAAGCAACGGATAAAAACAGACGGAAAAGCAATACCCCGGTTAAAAGTTAAAGAGACGAGTCAGCCCCCCGGCAGTTTCCTGCCGAAGGGCTGTACACAGCGTCAGCAGACCCTCTTGGACGATCCGTTTCCAAGGCGCTCTGCCCATGACATCATCAGATCCTCACGCTTTCCGAACAGATCCTTCTGCATTCCGATGGTATCGTCGAAGACCATCGTCTGGCG
>DFEA01000109.1:24374-27061 GCA_002368575.1 Lachnospiraceae bacterium UBA3814
TGGCGGAACTCGCACTCGTCGGTCCCAACGATCTTTCCGCTCCCCATCGGGTCCTCTATGGAGGTGTCGAACAGGTAGGTGATCTCGACCGCGTGTATCGCGCCAAGCTCGGGGGTTATCACCGGCTTATTGACGAAGTACATATAGGTGTTGCCGCCGGCCGTAGAGTGCCTGATGGCCATATCGGTGTTGCCGGCGCGGAAGTTTAAGTCGTTGCAGTATTGCTCAAGCCTGCTGCCCTCGCTTTCGTTTGCAAGGGTTTTCATGAACTCGTCGTACATAGCTTTCTCCTGCTCATTGAGCAGTGCACGGTCCCTCTTCGCGATCCACCTCAGCGTGTCGAGGAAGCCTTCTTCTCCGCCCTCAGATGGAACAAAGTACCTGATCTCGTCCAGGTTTGAGCCGATCATCATATCGATCCCGGCTCTCTTTTCGTCTCCCCACATATCGTACATGTCCATTCGATCCTCCGGCAGCGTGACGCCGTCGAGGAGAGGGAAGTTGGCAGTTCCAAGAAGGCAGTTCTTGTCAATGAGAGCTGCTTTCATATAAGCGTCTACAAGCTCCTCGGTGGTGAGCGCCATCAGCTCGTCCATGTTCTGGCAGCCCGTCACGGACAGGAAGTTCTGCGTTACGTGGATACCGTGCTCCATCGTGTCGCAGTAGGCGATGTTTGCGCTCTGGGCTATGATCCTCTTAAAGAGCCCCTCGCTTCCGTCGATGAGCGGGAGGAAGGTGACGCTTGCCGAGCCTGCTGACTCGCCGAAGATCGTCACGTTGTCAGGATCGCCGCCGAACCCTGCGATGTTTTTCTGCACCCACCTGAGGGCCTCAAGCTGGTCGAGAAGGCCTAAGTTGCCTGCCTCCTTGAAGTTCTCTCCGCCCGGAACCCGCTCGAAGTTCATGAATCCCAGGAAGCCGAGCCGGTAGTCGATGGACACAAACAGGATATCGGGGCACTGCCTGGCGATGCCCGTAAGGTCGTAGAGGGGCGATGCCTGGGATTCGGCGCAGAACCCGCCGCCGTGGATCCACACCATGACCGGCTTCTTTGTGTCAGTGCAGCCGGTATTGCAATATATGTTCAGCACGAGGCAGTCCTCGCCGAACTCCGCCGTTCCCATCGAGTCGTTTACGGGCCCGATCGGAACGTGGCCGGGCTTTGTCGCGTCGTACACACCGTTATCGTCCGCGGCGGGAAGTGCCTTCTTCCAACGAAGCTTTCCCACAGGCTGAGTTGCGTAGGGGATACCCTTCCAGATGATCAGCCCGTCGGTCTCCTTGCCGACAAAGGTACCGTTGCTGCATTTGATTTTAGTTTCCATATCGCTTCTTCCTTTCTTTCTCTTTTTGTTTCTGAATATTCTTAATATAGTATATACTAATGAGATCACTCGTGGCGCATTTTTTTCAATTTTTCCTGAGCCCGGAGACGGGCTTTCTTATGATCAGCATATATTCCACACAGCCCTGTGGTATTAAACGATTGCCCTGTGGCCGGCGGAATCCGCTTGACTTTTCGCCTGCTCTAAAGTATGATGAAAGAAAAGACGGAGGTTTCTACAGACCATGGCAAGGACCGGAAGACCTAAACTTGAAGACCCGCATAACTATAAGCTGACAGTAAGGTTCTCAAGCGAACAGAAGAAGCGGCTTGAGGCCTATGCGGAGAAGTTCTCCATGTCGAAGGCGCAGGTGCTCATGAAGGGTTTTGATGAGCTCATAGAAAGGGATGAGGGTGCTGACCGGGGTAAACGTATGAGAAAGGAGAGGAATAGCAATGGGATTTAATGAAAAACTTACCAGAACAGATATGCTCAGATGCGTTCTCTGCACCAACGCTGCCTGTGAGAAGGCCTGCCCTTCCGCAAAAAGCCTGCACCCTGCTGATCTGCTGCGCAGCATATGGTTTGAAGCTTCAGAAGCCGCGGCATCGGCCCTGCCGGAAGAAAACCCCTGTGAGGGATGCGAGGCACCCTGCGAGAAGGCCTGTGTACGTCCCGGCGAGGTAGCCGTGCGTGAGCTGATCATGGGCCTTTACAACGAGGTAAAGCCCGGGCTTGATATGGCTGCTCCCTCTGATGAGGGTAGGCTTGCCACGGACTTCTGCGGAATACCGCTTAAGAATCCGTTCCTGCTTTCCTCCTCTGTGGTTGCCAGCACCTATGACATGTGTGCCCGTGCCTTTGAAAGAGGCTGGGCCGGCGCGGCATTCAAGACCGTTTCCACACTGGACATACATGAGGCCAGCCCCCGGTTTTCCGCTGTTTCGGGGGATACCGGGTCTATAATCGGCTTTAAGAATATTGAACAGCTTTCCGATCACAGCGTTAAGGAGAACATGGAGATCTTCCGCAGACTGAAGCGTGATTATCCTGACAGGCTGATACTTGCTTCCATTATGGGACAGAACGAAGAGGAGTGGGAGGAGCTTGCGGGGATATGCGAGGAGAACGGGGCCGATGCGGTGGAGCTTAATTTCTCATGTCCCAATATGGTCGAGGACAGTCTCGGCGCGGCCATCGGAGAGGTGCCTGAGTATGTGGAATGCTTTACCGCGGCGGCTAAACGGGGCTGCGGTATACCCGTACTTGCAAAGCTGACACCGAATGTAGGCCATATGAGTCCGGCGGCTGAGGCCGCAATGCGCGGCGGTGCGGACGGCATTTCCGCCATCAATACCATCA
>DFEA01000117.1 GCA_002368575.1 Lachnospiraceae bacterium UBA3814
ATTTCCCGATAACAATAGAGTAGGACCTTAAGAATTCCTCTATAGCCTTTTCCGAATACAGGGCGTCATTATATTCCACCTCTATAGAGGGTCTTCCTTCCCTGTCGATTATCCTTACGGTAATACCGAACTTGCTCTTACCCGCTTCAATCCCCTCTATCGAAGCAAGCCCCGGGATATCGGGCTTTTCTACCACTCCCCTCTGATATTCATACATCACGTTCACATTAAAGCCCCATTTGGCGGCCACATCCGCAAACGGATAGTTTTCATGGGCTATGGCCTGTGAAAGTCCCCCGGAGACCTCCCTGATAAAGTCGGCTACGCTCCCGGAGGAAAGCTTTGCGGCAAGAGGAAGGGTATTTACAAACATCCCGAAGGTATCCGAAAAACGGACATCGGATCTGCCGCTTGAAATAGTCGTGATATAAACATTCTCCGAACCGGTAAGCCTTGCCAGGGTATAATCGAGAGCCGCAAGGAAAAGCCCAGGCTCATCTATCCCCGGAAGCTTACAGGCTGCTTTTGTCAGGGAATCGTCAATGTCGGCATATAAAAAGCGTTTGTTTCCGGCATCGCTCCCTGAGCTTATATCTCTTGGAAGCTCCGTGGAGGCTTCGTAATCACAAAGAAGGTCTTCAAAATATTTCTCGTAGGAAGCTCCCGCCTCAGAGGAAAGCATTTCCTTCTGCTTCCTGACATAGGTAAAGTAGGAGGCTCCCTCTCCTGTAAGCTCTCCCCCGTTTTTAAGAGCTTCTCCCAGCTCCTTCAAAAACACGCTCATGGAAAAGCCGTCAAAGATAAGATGATGGAAATCCGTAAAGAACTTCACCGACTCAGAGGTTTTTACCACCGCAAACTTAAAGAGCGGCCCCCTGTTAAGATGAAACGGCTGTACAAAGCTGTCCCTGAATACCCTACTTTCCTCCTCGCTCAGCGTAAGTACCGGTATTTCGGGAATACTTACCTCATCCTTTATGGCCATGACCTGATTGTCGATGATATCAAAATGCACAAAAACGGACGGATGCGCCTTTAATATGCTCCCCACTGCTTTGATAAGCTCCTCGGGCTCCGTGGAGGCGTTAAAGGTGAGCACCGAAGGGATATTGTAGGTGGAAAGCTGGGGATTTCTCATGCAGTCCACATAGACCCCGGTCTGTGCGGCGCTCAGGGGCGAGTTCTTTATAACAGGCTCCTCCTTCTGCCCGGCTCCTGTGCCTGTCCCACTCATCCACTCCGAAAGGATAAGGTTTTCTATATCGGTGATGGTCTTATCCTTCATTTCCTTTACGGGAATATTCACCCCGAAGCCCTTGAACAGCCTAGTAGAGAGCCTTATCATCGAAAGGCTCGTAAAGCCCAGATACTCAAGGGGAGTATTGAGCGGGGGTTCTTCCATGTTAAGGGCCTCGCCTATGATCCTCTTAAGCTCCTTCTCAAGGACGTTGTCCACATGCCCGCTCTCCTCCTCGCCGGTCTCAATAACGGGCTCGGGAAGTGCCCTCCTGTTTACCTTTCCGTTCTGGTTTAAGGGAATGACGTCAAGCTGCATGATGGAGGCCGGCACCATATAGGGCGGCTTTCTTTCCCTGATAAACTCTGCGATGTCCTTTGGTGAAACGGCCTTGTCCGACACGTAGTACGCTGCTACGGCCTTTCCGTCCGCTCCCAGATCCTTCGCGACTACAGCTGCGTCCCTTACTCCCGGATAATCCCGGATAACAGCCTCTACCTCGCTTAATTCAACACGGAAGCCGTGGATCTTTACCTGTCCGTCCCTTCTTCCGATAAATTCTATCTCACCGTCGGTCCTGTAACGTACTATATCGCCGGTCCTGTAGGCATTCTCATATTCCCCTTTATCAAAGGGATTCTTAATAAATACCTCAGCCGTCTTTTCCGGTCTGTTAAGATACCCCGCCGCAACGTGAGGCCCCGCGATGATAAGCTCACCGAGGGCTCCCGGCGGAAGAAGATGCCCGAAGGTATCCACTACATAGCACTTTACATCCGCTGCGGGATGCCCTATGGGTATATTTTCCTCCCTTCGTGTCACCTGATATACCGTGACAAGGATGGTACCCTCCGTAGGTCCGTACAGGTTATAAAAATTGACTCCCTTCGGCGGCTCCATTGAAGCCAGCTTTTCTCCCCCCACTGAGATCGCGCGGAGGAAGGGATTTTCCATTTCAGAGGCAAACTGCCGCCCTACCTGTGTAGTCATGAAGGAAAGGCTTACCTCATGGCTTATGAAATACCTGTTCATGGCGTTGAGATCAAGCCTCATTTCCTCAGGAACGATAACGATCGCGGCCCCTGAAGAAAGAGCGGGATACATATCCATCATACAGGCATCAAAGCCATAGGAGGCATACTGCCCCACCCTGTCCTTTTCCGAAAGCTCATAAAAACGAGTATACCATTCTATAAAGCAGACAAGATTTCCATGGGTAAGCCTTACCCCCTTCGGGACTCCGGTGCTTCCCGAGGTGTAAAGAAGGATAAAGGTATCCCCCGGCTCCGGCTTATTTTCGGGCTTTCCATCGGGAAGCTCTGCCGCCTCCTTAAGGGTCAGCCTCTTTCCCTCATACCCGTTTACCAGGCTTCCAAGCTCTTCAGTAGTGATAAGTAATCCCGCCGAGGCATCCTCTAACATAAAATTCAGCCGTTCAGGGGGATAGGTCGCGTCAAGCGGCTGATAAGCACAGCCGGCCTTAAGCGCTCCCAGGGAGGCCACCGCCTGATATATCCCTCTTGGGATAAGGATCGATACGACGTCTCCCCTCTTAAGCCCCTGCTTCTCTATATAGGCAGCTATATTGTCGGAAATACGGTCAGCCTCTCTGTAGGTGCATTTCTCATCCTCACAGATAACGGCAATATTATCAGGATACCTTCCGGCAGCCTCCCTAAAGAGATCGACCACAGACCTTGTCCTGTCGTAGTCACTCTCCGTCCTGTTAAGCTCCTTAAGCCTTTCAAGCTCCATGTAGCTTGTGATCGGGACCTCTCCCAAAGTCTCCGCGGTAAGAAGCTTCTGCAAAACCGTTTCGAAGCTTCTTAAGAGGATACTGATAAATTCCTCCGAATACATATCGCTCCTGTATTCGGCCCGGACATTATAGGTACCCTCCTTTCTGTACATCTGTATCGCAAGCTGCTCTCCGGTGGCGTTATCCATTAAGGGTATCCTCTCCACCGGCTCCCCCGCAAAGCCGCCCACATTGAGCATATCTCCCTGGTATACAAAGAGGAGGTCGCTCTTCATCCCCGTTTCCGCCGAAAGCTCCGAAAAGGGATAGATGTCATTGTTCATACAGGAAAGCATCTGCTCCCTGGCCCTCTGAAGATAGTCCCTTACCTCCTGCTCCTTCTCAAAGCGACTGTACACCGGCAGCGTCTTTACGAGCATCCCGATGGTACGCCTTGTACGCAGGGAATCCCGTCCATTATATATCGTTGTAAACAGGGCTTCATTCATCCCTGCGTAATGCCCCAAAAGGAGTCCGAAGGCTGCGGTCGCGTAAATGTTCTCCGTGACCCCGCACTTACGGCATAGCGCCTCGACCTCCGATGCCTCCAGCGCAAGATCCATGGTCCGGACCCCGAAGGACATCTCCTCCCCGTTTCTATCGGGAATCGGGAGGCTGTCCGCCTCTATCCCTCCGAAGGTATCAAGGTACCATTTCCTGGCCTCCTCATAGCTCTCCTTCCTTTTCTCCTGCTCATCCTGTGCGACCTCGAAGCCGCTGTAGGTCTCTTTTTCGAGCTCTCCCCCCAGATAGGCCCTTTCAAGGTCCTTTATCATGACAAGCATGGAGGCGCCGTCAAAGATCATATGATGGAAGTCTGTAAAGAGATATCTTTTTTCCGAGACCTCAAAGAGGCGGATCCTGAAAAGCCTGTCCTTAAGGAGGCGGAAGGGTTTCTGAAGGGTCGGAAGGAGAGCCTTAAACTCCTCCTCCGAAAGCCTTTCTATCTCCTGGCTGTAGGGCTCATCGTCCCTTCTTACCTGGATCGGATCTCCGTTTTCGTCCGTCTTAAGAGAAAGCTTTATGAAAGGATGAGCGGAGACCACCGCCTCGCAGGCCCTGGCAAGCCTTTCCATGTCGATCGAGTCAGAAAGCCTTAAAAGGATCGGATTATTATATACCGCCTCCCCGTCCCGGTTCATGGATTCGATATATATCCCAAGCTGTGACGCTGAGAGAGGATATTCCTCCTTCTTTTCCCTTACTGCCGCGGCACCGTTCTTTATGTATTCCGCGGCTATCGCTGCCGGGGTCTTTAAGGAATAGACCTGCTTGCTTGTAAGATCAAGCTCAGGGCATCCCGAAATAAGCTTCATGACCCTTATACTGTCGCCGCCCAGCGCGAAGAAATCATCGTTCCTTCCGACCTGGGGAACACCCAGGGCATCCTCAAAGGCACGGCAGAGCATGGACTCCGTGTCGTTTTCCGGCGACACGTACTCGGCCCTTCTGCTCATGATATCAGGCTCCGGAAGATTCTTTCTGTCTACCTTTCCGTTCTGATTTATGGGGAATTTATCAAGATGAGTAAAAAATCCCGGCACCATATAGGGCGCAAGCTTTTCAGAAAGCTTCGTCTTAAGCTCTTCGTCGTCAAAGCTCTCTCCCGTGTAATAGGCGCATAAAGCTATCTGCTCTCCCGCTCCCTTTATCGCCTTGACCACAGCCCCGGAAATTCCGGGGATCGCTCTTAAGACGTTTTCAATCTCCCCGGGCTCCACCCGCTGTCCGTTTATCTTGACCATCCAGTCCTTCCGGTTTATATAGACAAGATTACCGTCGGGAAGCTTCTTAAGGATATCCCCGGTATGAAGCCACCCGCCTCTGAAGAGCTTTTCGGTAGCCTCAGGATCCTTGAAATATCCAATGGTATATGGGCCCTTTGTACAGTATTCCCCCTCTTCCCCGTCCTTTACCGGGTTCATATCCTCATCAAGTAGAGCCCAGACAGAGGTTTCGGGCGGTATCCCCACGGGAGTGGTATCATATGGCTTATCCACAAGGAAGGAGCAGACCGTGCCCATGGTCTCGCTCATCCCGTAATTGTTGAAAAGCTTATAGCCCTCCCTGCTGCACTGTCCCGTAAGCCTCTCGCTTCCTGTCATGACAAGCTTTAAGGCCTCGTCACGGCTGTGAAAATTTGAAAGCACTGACGGGCTGATGAAGCCCACCGTGATATGATGAGCGGCATAATAGTCCTCGAGTTTTCCGACATCACGCATCGTCTCCTCATCCAGAAGATGCACGGCGCCTCCCATGGTAAGCACCTTGTATACCGCTATCGACGCGACGAAATAAAAGGGAGCGCCCATTGCCCAGGCCTGTCCCGTCTGGTATACCGGCCTGTTCCCCATCCGCTGGTTTGCAAGGAGCCCTTCAAAGGTATGAAGTATGCCCTTGGGCATTCCCGTAGAGCCTGAGGTATATAATAAAAGCGCGGTATCGGAATCCTTCGATTCCGGAAATACGGAAATATCAAGAGGCTCCTGCTCCCTTATCTCATCAACCGCGGCCTCGTCTATAATAAAGGGAGCCTCACAGTTTAAACAGATATATTTTACCCTCTCCTGGGGGAAGGAAGTCCCCATCGGCACGGCTATATGCCCCGAAAGCCAGATCCCGCATACGCAGGCAGCATACTCCATGGAGGCTTTAAGCCTCACCGGGATAAAGCATCTCTCTGAAAGCCCCTTTGTGTATATCCACGAAGCGGCTTTTTTCATAAATTCCGAAAAGGTCCTGTAATCCGTAACCCTTTCTCCCCCTTGATCTATGAGAGCCGGGTTATCCTTAAAGCTTTCTCCTGCCTCCGCCAGGAGCCTTATATATTCCTGCATCTTTTATCCCTCCTTATCCGCTGTATCTGATTCCCGCACTGTTATATATCTATCTCTATGACCGTATTGTTAAGGTTAAGCGTGCGAACGTAATTCATCTTAACGGCCATCCTCTTTAAAAGCTCCAGTCCTCCAAGCTCATGCTCCGCGCCCTCCGCCGGTTCATAGGAAACAGGGTCAAAGGGTATCCCGTCGTCACGCAGCCTCAGATAATACCTGCCGTCCGCTTTTGACAGACAGATGTCTATATCCTTTTCCTCCGATCTCTTATAACCGTATCTTGCTGTATTGTCGATAAGCTCCTCGGCAGCGATCCCCATAGTCTGGGCTTTGCTTGCAGATACTCCGTCCTTAAGACAGTACTCCATGATCCTTTCAGAAACCCTGACGGCCTCCTTATCGCTTCCTGTTATGGAAATATCGCATATCTCTCCGCTGTTTCGCTCCGGTATCGCCATAAAGCCCTTTTGCGGGACCCTTCCCGCTTTCTGCATTATAAGCCTTATGATATTTACGATAACAAAGGACGACAGCTCACTTATTATTATGGCCGCAAACAGTCCCTTAAAACCAAGGACAGCCATAAATGCAAGCATCAGCGGGACCTTAACCACCAGAAGCTGCAGGACGCTGCTTATGGTAGAAAGGAAGGTCCGGCCAATGGTCCTGTAGTAGTTCTGGGTCAGAGCATTCAGGGAAAAGAAGACAAAGCTTAAGGAAAACAGGCGAAGCGCGCTCAATAACTCTGCTCTTACGGCCTCGTTGTCAAAGCCGTAAAGCGCCGCCACGCCCTGAGGAATTGCAAGAAATACGGCCATGATAAGTACACTGATGAGCACAGCGGTCTTAAGCACCCTTGAAAATACCTTCCGCATTCCAAAGTAATCCTTTTCCCCGTAGAGCACCCCTGCTACCGAGGCTATAACAGAGGAAACACCGTTTAAGAACATCTGAACTATGAGCTGGGTATTGCCCGTGACTGAATAGGCGGAAAAATAAGCGTCCCCGAGAGTTCTTAAGACGTTTGAATTGAGGACCGCGATGCTTATTACCGTCAGTATGAGGTAGGCGAGGTTCGGGAAGCCGTTCTTTACCGTCATAACGGCAAGCTCTTTGTTATCAAACAGTCCCCTGAACACCGGAGTGACCATTCTGCCGCTGCTTTTAAAATACCGTGGGATAAAGATGAGCCCCGACACCAGATATCCGATGACGGTAGAGATCGCGGCCCCTGTTATGCCAAGGGGCGTGTACCTTACAAGAATATAGTCAAGAACCAGATTTACGACGTTAGAGGTAATATGAAGCCTGGCCGCCATGGCCGGATTATTATCGACATTTATAAGATAGGCCATCACAAGCACAAAGGATATTACCGGCATCCCGACGGAATATACCGTGGTTATGCTCCTTATCATTTGCGCCAGCTCCGGCGCGGCCCCCGTAAGGTGCACATAACGAGGCACAAGGACAGGAAAAAGACAGGTGAATATCAGAGGATAGGCCACGCTTACGGCCATACACAGCCCCATTACCCTTCCGGCGGAATCGATCTGCCGCTTTCCGAGGAGTACCGCTATGCTCACGGCGCCCCCCGAGCCGGCCAGGATAGCCGCGGCCTGCAGTACATAAAGATAGGGCGTGGAAGCGTTTATCGCCCCGTTTCCAATGCTCCCCAGAAGATTGCCGACGATCATCGCGTCTACGACGTTCCCAAGCTGCAGGGCAACGGTCGTCATTACCCCCGTCAGCATATACCTGTACATCTTTTTTCTTATAAGCCGGTCATTTCTTTCCATTGTCTTTATCCTTACTCAGGAAGCTCATTGCTCACAGGATCGCCCGGGTCTGCCCGGCAAGCTCATGGCACTCCTCCTCCATACGGCTCATGAAAAACGCAAGTACCGACCCTTCCCTGTCCTCATCAAAGGGAAGATACGCCGACAGCTCAAGGCTTTCTTCCTCATCATTTAAACGCAGATCGCACATATGCCCTGCTTCGCTCCATTTCCGGATAAGCCTGCGGGCAGACCCCGGTCTGTCCTGAGTGATCCTCTCCACCTTTACCGCACGGACAAAGGCCGCGGCTGACGCTATCTCTACGATATCGACAATGACCTCATGTCCGCCGGCATCCATTATCAGTAAGGGGCCTGCTCCCTCAGCGGCATAATACTCCGGAGCATAGCCTTCCTCCTCAAGCCAGAGCTTTACCAGGGCAAGCTTTTTAATCTCAACCGGCACTTCAGCATCCTCTTCCTCCAAATGATCAGCTGCAGCAGCTGCCTCTTCCGAAGGTGTGTCCTCCAAAGCAGCCTCCGGTTCGGCATCCGGTATAAGCATCCTGATCTCAAGCGGGCTCTGATCGAACTCCATTATTATTTCGGAAAGCCATGCCTCATAGATATTCCCATCATAAATACCGCCGCACTCCGCCAGGGCCGCGTTGTATACAATCGCTCCCCTTTCTTCGTCATAATAAGCGGAAAGAAGCCCCGGCCCATCGCTCCACTCTTCTGTCTCCCTTATCCTGTCCTCATCCGCGGACTCTGCCGGGACCGTGATATTGGCATGCAGGATAAAGCACTGCTCCTCTGTACTCCTCTCCGCCGTATAAAAGAGATTTACCGAAACAGGGGCTGACCCGTCCGTGACCGAAATATATTCTGCCCCTTCCGCATCGCGGTACATGACCTCAAGTGAAGAAGCGCCCAGTATCTGTTCCAATCCGTTAAGCCTTGGCCTGAGGATATCATTTTCCGATACCGCAAGCTCACGGATGAGCGGAAGTTCAAAATAAGCCACATGGATATGCACGGGAGGCAGCTTTAAAAGGCTGTCCCCAAGGAGGCTTGCGGGCAGCTTCATCTGGCTCTCATTAAAGATATGAAAGTACAGCGGCGTGTCATATTCTTCATCACCGGAAACCAATGTGTCGATACAGATCGTAAATGCCGCAAGCCCTCTCTTCAGGTCGTCATTTGACAGATGAAGGGCAAAAAGCCTGGGCATTTTGTTCTCAAGTCTGGTAACGAGCACAAAGGCATTCACTCCTCCCGTTTTTTCATACAAAAGAAAGCTGTACTCTGAAATAACAGTCCCGGGGTCAAGCTCTCCGTATTCCTGAGAATAATGCTTATCATACCAGGTGAAGAACTCCGCCCGCGGGGTCATTGCCGTTGTCGTCGGTCCTGAGCTTTAACCGGTACTGTGCAATGCGCAGTCTGAAATCATCAATGGTTGCCCGCCTTGTATATTTAGGATCACCCTTCTTCGGGTTTTTATGCTCCGCGATCTTGTCGTCATCAGCGGTCAGCTTTTGAAATACATTTGCAAACTCCTCAGTAAGAGCTGCAATGAATTTTTTATGATCACGGTTATTTTTCCTGTTAAGCTGCTCATATTTGTCAGCTGTACTTTTCCGCACATAAAATATCTTATTATTATCGCTCATCCATTTCACCCGGGTATTCATTTTTCCGGTTAATTCGGCAGTGATCCTTGCTATATCCTGCGCAAGAGCCTTATACCGCTCACTGACCGCGTAATTGGGGTCATGCAGCTTAAGCTCTGCCTGCTCCTTTACTTTCTCCTGAAGCTCCCTGTCATCTCCCGCGTAAAAGTTTTTGCATACGTCGTCCATGATCTTAGTCATTGAGTTAGTATCATCGATTTTGGTCTTGTCCCCCCTTGTGTCCGTATTGCTTCCCGTAAGCTACCGTAAAAAGTCCTTTGTAAAGCCGCCCTCGATCGTTGAATAATCCACTGTGCGTTTTGCGTTCGCTTTAAGGGCTGTCCCCGCTGCCATGTCGGTCTTATCGGCATAGACCTGACTGCAGAATACCGCGTAGGCTTTTTCCATCATCTTTACCCAAAGGGGACCCGAGGCAAATTCCGCATCATCCCCCAAAAGGCCTTCGCTCCTTGCTATCCTTTCCGCATTTTCCGCGACCTTCATGGTATGCTCTATCTTACTGCTTATCATGATATCCGAAGGATCATAGGCTGCCACATAGCTGTTAAAGGCTTCCACAGCCTTCATCTTATCTATCATTCTTTATGCTCCCTGATCATCTGAACCTGCTCAGATTTCTTCCCCTTTCCCAGTACAATTATATTTGTTCAAAACCCGTTTATCAATCTTAGAAAAAAAATTTTCCGCGGTCAGCTTCAGCTGACATTTTCCTATCGTCGGCCCTGCGATAAAAAAAAGCAGGAGAAAATCTCCTGCCCTTTTTACAGCGTCTCAAATCCCTGCCCATAATACGGCGGCAATGTTATCCCGTTTTCGCGGCTGTCAGGCCTTCCCGAACTTATCCTTAGGCTGTTTGCATCTCGGGCATACCCAGTCCTCGGGAAGATCCTCAAACCCAACACCGTCATGCTCCGCAGGGTCATATACGTATCCGCAAACGGAGCAGATGTACTTCCCGGTAGCCTCATCGATCACAAAACAGTCCTTGTCAGGCCAGATCGTCTCCGGGGGATTATCAAGGTCCATTACCCTCTTAGCCTCAAGGTTCTCATAGCCTAAGGGTGTATTACAGGGCCTCAAGCCCCTCATACTGCGGCGTCAGCCCGCATTTCGTCGCCGTATTCACTATCAGCAGGACCTTCCCCTTATAATCGGAAAGCGAAACCTCATTGCCCTTATTATCCTTTACCGTAAAATCATATACATTCATAAGCCCCACCCGTGCCTTTCATCTTTTTCTCTATTATATTTTGCGCAGCTCACTTAACGAAAAGCGGTTTTTATAGAAAACCTTTCAACCCTGTTTGAGCTCGCGTACTATATTCACTCGATAACTGTGAAGCGAGTTGTTGAAAGGTTTTCTGGTTGCAGTATCTTCCCATCTGATATAAAATGTGGTACAGGAAACGTACAGACAGTTTTCCCGCAACAATACATGCTAAACAGGGAGAAGCCCCATGCTCTCTTCTTTTTTATATCTTTTTTTCATATATCCGATCGAGATCTTCATTGAAACGGTGTTTTCCCTTGCAATGAAGGTATTTAACAATCCCGGCATTTCCATAATATTTGTAAGCCTGTTCGTGCAGCTTCTGGTACTGCCGCTTTATAAAAGAGCGGACGCTCTTCAGGAGGCGGACAGGAAAAAACAGCAGGAAATGAAAAAATGGGTCGATCATATCAAAAGGACCTTTAAAAAGGACGAGCGTTTCATGATGCTCTCGGAGTATTACCGGCAGAATGCTTACGAGCCGGTGATGGCTCTCAGAGGATCACTCCCGCTGCTGCTTCAGATACCCTTCTTCATCGCGGCATACCGTTACCTGTCCTCTCTTGAGCTGTTAAAGGGAACCTCCTTCTTTGTCATAAGGGATCTCGGAAGCCCGGACGCCCTCTTTACTCTTAACCTTATGGGGAAGCCTGTGAGCATCAATATCCTCCCCATACTGATGACGGTCATAAATCTTATCTCATCGGCGGTATATACAAGTACGCCGGTGAGCCCGCAAAGCGTGCGCTCAGGCACGATCTTCAGTTCGGGCAGGTCCGGTAAGCAGGCTGACCCAAACATTCCACCGGCCTTTGGGATCAAGGAAAAGCTGCAGCTGTATATAACGGCACTGATATTTCTTGTCCTTTTATATAACTCCCCGGCGGGGCTGGTGTTTTACTGGACGCTTAACAACCTGTTCTCGCTCTTTAAGAACGTGATCATGAAGCTTATCAGGCTTCCTGCCCCTTCACCGGTAAGGGAGGAAAGAAAGGAGCATAGCCTTAAGAGCCTGAACAATGCCCTGTTCTTTACCGCAGCGCTTTCCCTCTCCTTCCTGTGCGGGATGTGGATACCAGGCGCCGCGCTTTCCGATTCGCCGCTGGAATTTTCCGTACGGGGCCATTTTGTGGATCCCCTTCTTTTCGTGTTTGAGTCCTTTGCCATAGCGGCGGGCATATTTGTATTATGGTTCGGTATCTTCTATCTTCTTTCGGACGAAAGGAAAAAGCCTCTGTTTCCTGTGGCTATGACCGTAATGCTTGTGTGCGGGATGGTCCAGATGTTCCTTTTTTCAAGGCGGCTTGGCAATATGTCAAACATCATGGTCTATGATTTTGAGCCTCAGAGCAGCGTGCAGGTCTGCCTCATAAACCTTGCGGTCCTTATTGCGGCCGCGGCCGTCACGGTATTTCTGCTGTACAGATTTCCTGTTTTCGTGCACAGGGCCGTGGGGATACTTCTGGTGGGAATGATCTTCATTTCCATATTCAACCTTGTAAAGGCGGAGAAGACCATAAGCTCAAACGCCTATGTCAGAGACGACGCGGCCTATACGGAGGCTTACCCCTCCTATACCCTGAGCAAAAACGGAAGAAACGTCATAGTGATCATGCTTGACAGGGGCCTGAGCGGATATGTGCCTTATATAATGGAAGAATTTCCTGACATAAGGAAGGCCTTTGAGGGCTTTACCTACTACCCCAACACTTATTCCTACGGAGCCTGCACCCTTACCGGCGGGCCTGCCCTTTACGGCGGCTATGATTTTGACCCCTTTGTACTTGAGGAGGATATGGACAGCCTTCAGGAAAAGCTCGATGCCTCTGTCCGATTCCTGCCCTATAACTTTTCAAGGGCGGGCTTTGAATGCAGCGTTTTCGATCCGCCGGATTATATAGACCTTTCCGGCACCGACCTGCAGGGCTTTTTTGCGGATATTGACAATACTCAGGCCTGTGATACAGGAGGTGTGTTCAAATCGCCCGAGCAGGCGCTTGAGGACTATGAATACCTGCACCGCTGGGCTGTTCATAATTATATCAGACACAGTATATATCTTCTGGTCCCCAATGCTTTAAGGAGCATAGTCTACGATGGCGGGAATTACTTAAGCCAGGATCATGTAAGGCAGGATCAGACCCTCTCGGACGAGGTAAGGGCAATGGAGCTTGTTTCGGAAATGGCGGAGATATCCGAGGATAAAGGGGATAATCTGTTTGTGTATACAAACCTTGCCGCCCACAGCTATGCCGAGCTGCAGCTTCCGGACTTTACCTTTGAGGACGCGGTGGATAACTCCGAGTACATAAACAAGTGGAGCTCCTCCCTTAAAGCCGGGGATGCGATGCCGCTTTCCGGTATGGAGGATAAGGACAGGTTCAAAAGCTACTGCGCCAACGTTGCCGCCCTCAGAGAGGTCGGAAAATGGATGGATAAGCTCAGGGAGCAGGGAGTCTACGACAATACCCGTATCATACTCACAGCGGACCACGGCTTCTATGTGTTTGCCTTCCCGCAGATGATCTATGAGGGAGGCACCAGCTTTGAGCAGTTTAATCCCCTGTTCATGGTAAAGGATTTCGGTTCGGAGACCTTTGAGGTGTCTGAAAAGCTCATGTCCAACGCGGACACCTGTGCCATCGCCATGGAGGGCATCATAGCCGAGCCCGTCAATCCTTACAGCGGACAAAAGGCGCAGCTCTTTCGGCCCGAAGGGGACGGGACCATAAAGGTCTCCGACGACAGGGAGTACGGAGAGCTCAAAAAGCGTCTGTACCGGTTCCACGACGACGTAAGAGTGCCTGAAAACTGGACCGTAAGCTTCAGTGATTAAAGGCAGGCGCAGGAAACGAATTAAAGTGCAAGCACTTAATTCGTTTCCTGTAATATGAAGGAGATGCATATGAATGTAAAAAGGAACGTACTTCTGAATCCGGGGCCTTCAACGACTACGGATACGGTAAAGCTTGCCCAGGTAGTGCCGGATATCTGCCCCCGGGAAAAGGAATTTGCGGGGATCATGGCTCCTATGAGGGAGGATCTTGTTAGGATCGTTCACGGTGACCCTGAGGAATACACCTCAGTCCTCTTCTGCGGCTCCGGGACCATCTGTATCGATGTGGCATTAAATTCCCTTCTTGATGAGGGAAAAAAGGCCCTTGTAATAAATAACGGAGCCTACTCCCAGAGAGCCTGCGACGTATGCAGATACTACGGCATGCCTCTTATTGAGGTAAAGCAGCCCCTCAACGACACCCCCGACCTTCAGGTGATAGAGGACGCCTTAAGGCAGAACCCGGATATCGGCTATGTTTATGTCACCTATCATGAGACAGGGACAGGGCTCCTTAACCCAGTAAGGGAGATCGGCGCCCTGGCGCACAGGTACGGCGCCTTCCTTATATCCGATACCACGAGCGCCTATGCCATGATACCCATAAACGTATCCGAGGATAACATTGATTTCTGCATGGCGTCGGCCCAAAAGGGCATAATGGGGATGACGGGGCTTTCATACATAATAGGAAGACGGGATATCATAGAACGCTCCCGCAATTTCCCAAAGCGCTCATATTACTGTAACCTCTATATGCAGTATGAATTCTTTGAAAAGACAGGGGAAATGCACTTCACTCCTCCCGTACAGACCATATACGCCGCAAGACAGGCGCTCAGGGAATATTTTGAGGAGGGGGAAGAGGCAAAATGGGCGCGCCATCAGAGAGTAATGGCGGCGATCCGCAGGGGGATAGACGAGCTGGGACTTAAGGAGGCACTGCCCCGCAGTGTACAGGCAGGGCTTGTCGCGGCCATAGATTACCCCGACGTCCCGGGCTGGGATTTTGAAAAGGTCCACGACTACTGCTACGAAAGGGGCTTCACCATCTACCCCGGAAAGATCGACGGAAGGGGCGGTTTCAGGCTCTGTGCCCTTGGCGCCATCGATGAACAGGATATCACGGATTTCTGGGCGGTCTTTAAGGAAGCCCTTAAGGCAAACGGCATAAAGCTTCCGGGCCCTGCGTGATGATATAATGAGGTATGGGAAGTTGAAAAAAGTATATACCTGTTTTATGACGGATGTCATCCACGAAGGACATCTGAATATATTAAATGAAGCAAAAAAGCTGGGAAGCGTTACCGTCGGAGCCCTTTCCGACCCGGCGCTCATCCGCTACAACCGCTTCCCCACCATATCCCTCGATGAACGTATCGCCCTCTACAGGTCCCTTGACGGGGTAGATGAGGTGGTCATCCAGGACGATATGACATATGACAGGATAGTGGAAAAAGTCCGGCCCGATATAATCGTCCACGGAGACAACTGGAGGGATGGGCCCGAAAAGGCCCTCAGGGACAACTGCCTTAACGCCCTTAAAAAATACGGCGGAGAGCTTGTGGAGCCGGCGTATACCTTCAATGAAAGGGTCTTAAAGGTCGACCGTCAGCTCAAGGAAAAGCTGGCAATGCCGGAGTACAGGAGAAAACGCCTCAGACAGCTCATAGATATCTGCCCCATAGTAAAGATCATGGAGGCGCACAGCGGGCTCACCGGGCTCATCACGGAAAAGACCGTGGTAGAACGTGACGGACGGCTGGACCAGTTTGACGGCATGTGGGTCTCCTCTCTCTGCGACAGCACAGACAGGGGCAAGCCCGATATTGAGCTCGTGGACATGACCTCGAGGCTCCGTACCATCAACGATATCCTTGAAGTAACTACAAAGCCCATCATCCTTGACGGGGATACGGGCGGGCAGACCGGGCATTTTGTATACAATGTGCGCACCCTTGAAAGGATGGGAGTCTCAGCTGTCATCATAGAGGACAAGACCGGGCTTAAAAAGAATTCCCTCTTCGGGATCGAGGTGGCGCAGACTCAGGATTCAATAGAGAATTTTTGCGAGAAGATCGAGGCGGGAAAAAAATCACAGCTTACGGATGATTTCATGATAATCGCGAGGATAGAATCCCTGATCCTTGAAAAGGGGATGGAGGATGCCCTTAAAAGAGCCTTTGCCTTCCGGAGGGCGGGAGCAGACGGAATAATGATCCACAGCCGCAAAAAGGACCCGGCGGAGATATTTGAATTCTGCGACCGCTTCAGGGATAAGGACGGCGACACCCCATTGGTGGTGGTACCCACGGCCTTTAACAGCGTAACCGAGGAGGACCTTTCCGACCACGGCGTAAATATCGTGATATAC
>DFEA01000086.1 GCA_002368575.1 Lachnospiraceae bacterium UBA3814
AAAAACGATATCGCTGTCTCCACTTTCAACTATTGGGAAAATAAGGTGAATGATCTGTCGGCAGAAGCCTGTTCTGAAGGAAACCGGTTTGTGGAGATACAGGTTTCGGACAATAAGAAGGAGCTCCATATCGTACCTGGAAATACAGGCATATTTCATCCGGAGCTTTCTCTTCTATACAACAGAATGCAGATCCTTATAGACAGCTCAACTCCGATGTCTCTATTAAAATCTGTGTTGAAGGAGTTAGGCTATGCTGAATGATGCTACTGGGTTTAAACAGATAAGAGTTTAAGCCAGAAACGCCTTTCCGATATAATGAATATGATCCGTACAGAAATAGAAAGACTCAAAGATAAATATTTGCAAGGCACCAAACTCTTAATCCAAATGCAAGACCCCAATTCACCAACGGCATCTACACCGTAGATTTCATAGACGACGCAGACCAGATACATTTTATCGAATCAAAAATTGCGGCTATACCGGAGATTGATGAGATTGAGTACATTTGTAACATCTGTGGTAAAGAGTTTTCTTATGCGCCTGCGATAAGTGGGGCTGAAGAAGCGTTGTCCGCGGCTAAGATAAATGAATCACAGAAAGAGCGCGTGCTGGATGAGATACGGAAATGTGAGACCTTGTGACGCGGGGTCTATTTTTTATCAGGATGCTGTTCCGAAACCAATTCCGCAGTATTACAAACCAGCAAATTCGGAAATATCTTCTTCAGCAGCTTGAAATGTCCGTCTTCCGTCCAGATAGTATAACCATATTTCATACTGATTGACGCGATGATTGCATCAGCAAGTGGGATCGTGAGACCATTGATTCTGTACTCGCAAAGTTGGTCACCGAGTACCTTCCAATCTCCGTTTCCAAGATTCAACTCAGTATATATAGATAATGACCTGTGAAGGCTTCGCTTATTCTCTTCGGAAACAGCTCCGTGTAAGAGCTCTGCTATTACCACTCCCGGGATGTAAATCTCATGGGAATATAATAATTCTTTATATCGTTTCTGAGCTTCTTTATCGTTTTTACTCCTACGAATGTCGATTAGGATATTAGTATCTATCAGAAGCTTCAAATCAAGCTCCTTTCCCGGAAATCGTTTACCGCCTGCTCATCTATCTCCACATCCATAAAGGAATCAAGAAAAGCATCTGCACGAGCCTTTCTGGCTTCAACAGAATCTTCAGCTCTAAGAGTAGTGATGAAATTCATTATTATGGGCTCTTGATCATCAGGTAAGAGCTGTATATTTTCCATTATTCTCTGCGCTGCTGCTGTGGTCATAAGGATCACCTGCCTTTCTTGGCTTTATATTACCATAGATGGCAGGATTTGAGAATATAAAAATATCCCGGCCCACCGTTATGATGAGCCGAGATTACCTTTTGAAAGCGTTCCCCGGAGAACTATGTCCCCGGAGAACTATGAAATTATTTCATGGAACCTTATTGCCGTCGTCATATCATCTCGACTTGAGTCTCCGGGAGATTCTGTAGTCCCCGGAAGGTATTATCTTATGGATTATCCTTCGATACTCTGACTGCGTTTTGACGGGATCGAAACCGTCAAGAGTTCCATACCTTCGTACCCCAAGTTGTAAACGAAAACTTTTCTGATATATTATGACAATGTAATTTCCGGCATATTATCTGTTTCCGTTCCTGAACAAGCAGTCCCCGATACCCCGGTATAAGTTATATTCACATTTATCTTTTGACCTGCAGTTGCATTAGGAGTACCTGCACTTATCGCCCCAGTTCCTCCGTTGAGCACGTACCCCGTACTCGTAGCGTCAGTAGTTTCGGCATTGATGGCATAAGATATAGTGTAGTCTAACCCTTCAACTAAGTACCGAGCGGCAGTTGCTTTTGTTCCCTTATTATTAACGGTCACCTCCAAAGTCGCAACAGCTGTACTTGTCTCTGTCCACGTCTGCCCGCTAAACGCGCTTTCAAGCGTAACAGGTAAGGAAACAGTTGCCGTATCGGTGCCTGCATCCGTAATGTGAATAAACGCAGTTCCAACAATGTTGCCGGTAGAAACAACTTCATATTCAAAAACATCGTTTGCAGTAAAGGTACCGGTTGGTAAGGTTATTTTATTATTATCTGCGGTACCAGCAAGACCGGCCAAATCAGTATTAGTCACCTTTGAGCCAACCCAGGAAGCGACCAATGTGGATGTTCCGGAAGTAGCAAGATTCGTATTCCAACCTAAGTAAAGTTCTTTTCCACTCTCAGCATCACCATCCGCAAAAGGTGTACCCAAAACATCATCACTCCAGACGCCAAGATCTGTAGCTGCAAGCGTCTTTGCAGTTATCTTGAAAGTCTTTTTAACCGTCACAGATCCAACCTTTACTTCAACACTATAATCACCAACAATGTTCTTATTCGTAACCGCATTGAATTTAGGGGTTATAGTGTCTGTACCTTCAGCTACTTCAAAAAACTTCTCCGCGCTCGCGGTGCTATCTGAGACCGTATTTCCATCTTTATCCTTTATTGTTATTGTGGTATCAGCTTCAGCTATCTTTGCCCCACTCTTTGTGTAGCAAGAAAGGACTTCTGCTGTTCCCGCCCCACCTTTATACTGCTGTGTCCAATCTCCGTTACTCACAACAGTAGTTATAGGATCAGCAGCAACCGCTGCAGTCGGAAGAGTATTGCTTCCAGCAGCTGTAACATTCATGGTAAGAGACTTACCATTCGCGCTAAGTACTACATCAAACTTAGTCTCATTCGCAGTCACAGCACCCGTTCCGTATACCTTCACTGCATTGCCGATATAGTTAGCACCACCTACATTAGTAGAATTCGTACCACTCTTGTTGAGGACCTTAACGCTTATCGGATCAACGGTATCATCAACCCAATCTGTCACTATGTCATTTCCATATTGATCAGGAGCCAAGATATAGATCACCGTACCGTTCGCCGTAAAAGGAACAAGAGCATTCGCGTCCATGTAAACTGCCTGACCGTCATATGCAGCTTTACCAGCAAGGTCATAGAAAAGTCCTATACTCTGGCAAACGGGAGTATCCTTCGTATAACCGAAGTCCTTAGAAACAGTAACTGTCTTCCCTGCTGAAGAGAAGGTCGCAGTTATGGTCGCTGTACTTACGGTATTTGCGCCGCCCTTATTCGCACACCTTATTCCATGATTTGTTGTGTCATAATAGAATGTCACGCCATCTTTGTTATTGTTTGTCCATGATATCGCCGCGTTTTCAAGAAGAGCCTGATCAACCTTAGCCCCTTCCGTCGTAGTTAAAGTAATCCCAAGGATATCAGAATCTATCTTCCCTGTGAAGAGATTATTCTCTTGCTTTGTAGTTGCGTTTTTCTCTACAGCCAACTGATATGTAAGATCTTCTTCAGCGATGATCTTGAAATCGTAATCCTTATAAGTAACTTTGCTGATAGAGTATGATCCATCAGACTCTAAAACAGCCCTATAGAGAAGTATCCTAACGGTCGCAGAATCACCTGTTTTGGGCGATGCTGTAGGGCCAACTGTAAAGCCATCCCCAGCTCCAGTCCCGGAAGTGCCTACTGCAATATTCGCGTTAGCATTTGTATTATACCATGTCCAGTAATACCTATCAGTCCCCTGAGTCGGCTGTGTCGCATTAGCGGGAACACCAACTCCAGCAACATTCCATGCTGCTGATTTGCTTATTTCAGTTATACCAGCAGCCGTTGTAGCGGGTCCGACATAGATAGGATAATTAGAATCTGCTGAACCTACCTTCTCAGAATCGCTTCCAGTAAATATTATTTTGCTGGTACTTACGGTCTGTGTATCCGCGGTACTTGACATACTAAGCGATATAGAAGCATCTAGTCCCTGAATCCCTGTCGTATCCCTTCGATCATTGATAGTTATGTTTGGATATGAAACACTCTTAAATCCAGCAGTCGTTCCAATGATATTCAGGAATCCCTTTGCCGTAGGAGTTATGTATACATGTACCTTCTTAGTCGCATTATCTTGCGTGAACGACAGCACGTTTGCACTTGTAGAAGGTGTAAAGGTAATCTGAGTATAAGCTGATGCTTCGTAAGTATCATGAATCTTCAGAGTGTTGTTATTTGTGCCATCCTGACTGATCTTATCATAAATATCATATGCATCACCATACTGATCAACAGCTGTAATCGTGACTTCACTCTTTTTGCCAGCATAGAATTCTCCATAGGTAATTGTCACGGTATCAACAACAGGATTCAGCTCTATAGGAACACTAAGCTGCTGACTGGCACCTGACTGAGAAACTACAGAAATCTGATAATCCATCCTTACGTTCAGTTTCTTAATGCCCTCACCTGCTGCGATCTCAAGAACAGGAGTGTTTACATTGTTAATCTTCTTGGTAGAGAACTTCGAAGCATAAACCATAGCGCCGGCTGCTGAATCAACGTTAGGGCTTATGAAGAGAGTCCCACCTTCATTTCCTGTTCTCTGAAGCATATCGTTAAGCATATCAGCATCAAGTTTGATACCATTTGAAGATACAGCTTCAGTAACGGGGAAGTAATAACTCCCAGAAAGGAGAGCTTTCTGTGTAGACAAACCATCCTTATAAACATCTGAGTCAGTAGCGAGTTCTCCGAATGTTAATGTCTCAACAGTATCAGCGAGAGCAACGGTAAGAACACCAGATACAACCTTCGCAGGATTACCATACTGGACAGTCACGACAACCGTTTCACCAACATTGTATGTATTATAATTTGTTGTGCCGGTACCATCCTTTACAGGAGCTTCGATCGTAAGTATTCCAGTATCAGCATTGAAAGAATGCTTAGACTCTTTTGATACGGTAAATGTTGCTCCGGTAAGGTTCATATGGTTACCCCACTGGTCAACAGAATTAATTGCAGCATAAGCCTTTTTCATTTTCTCAGTTGTATTTCCGGAAACGATCAGGCTGTTATTCACAAACTCAACTGTTGTAAGCTCAGCTGCTTCGGCAGTAAATTCGCCCTCGCATTTCTTGCCATCTTCACCAGTAGCTGTCACTACATAAGTTCCTGCGATAAGGTTGGAACCAAACTCAAGCGTAGCTACGGAATCAGATTTAGCAATGATTTCCTGAGAAATAGCTGAACCACTTCTGGTCACAGATATCGTAACATTTCCAGGAGCTTTATTGAAGGTTACGTCTACATGTTTTGCATTGGTCTGCTTTGCAGATACGATAGCCAGATCTTCGGTATCAGCTGCTGTAACAGCACTTGTCTCAGCCGTAGCAGTAGACTTTTCATCACCTGTAACGGTAACGCTGATCTTCTTACCAATCATATCAGCAGTAACAACAAGCTTATCAGTTGTCTGGCCTGCAATCACTGTTCCGTCAGCCGCCCATGCGTAAACCACGTTAGTAGCTTTGTCAGGAGTGACAGTCGCAGTAATAGTATCGCCAACCTTAGCTGCATTCCCCTTATGCATACAATCCGCGAGTTCATCATCCCGGGTAATTCGGGCGTTAGAAAACAGGGGGATGTGAGAAAAGGCTTTTATGGAAAACATCTTTTAAAGGTATGTCAATATTATTCCTTTGCCTTGCGCGGGACCCTTACGGTCTGATCACCATAGAATAAAAACACCCATTCGTCTTCAGTAAAAGTGATATGCCGGATAAGACGTCTGGATATCTCAGGATCGTAATGCTCAGGCCTCTCTCCGGCGAGGAAATGCTTCAATCTGTCCGCAAAGCTGTTATAGGCGTTTATTCCGGCAGCAAGGATAAGCTCTTCATCCGGGTTCTCATTACTCAGTACCGGAACCGGCCTCTCTGTTATTTCCGGCTGCAGATCATAAAGCTCCTGTGCAGCTGAAAGCACCGCAGCCTGCAGCTCCTTTTCCCTTATGATCTCAGCTTTGCAATCCGCATTCCGCCTGTTATAGCACTTCCAGACATACTTCCCGCGGGCTTTTATCCTGTTGAAAAAGGCTCCGCACTCAGGACAGGCTAAAATGTGAGTAAAATCATTATTCCGGTTATATACTGCCGGACCTTCGACGGTTTTCCCGACGAATTCCGCTTCCCTTCTCAGGAGCTCTCCCTTAGCTAAAAGATAAGTCTGCCGGTCGATTATCGCCGGGATCCCGTCCTTAATATAATACAGGGGAACGTCGCCGTTATTGCGCTTTCTGTTCTTTTCCATTACATCCGCTGTGTAGGTCAGGCCCTGGATCACATCCCCGGAGTATTTAATGTTTGAAAGGATCCTTCTGACCCCTGTCTTGGTCCAATGCGTGCTGCCAGTTCCTGTCCTGTGGCCTTCCTTTTCAAGCCTTCTGCACAGATCCTGAAGAGAGGTGCCTGACAGAAATTCTGAAAAAATAAATCTTACGGTCTTTGCCTGCTCTTCATTTATCACGACGGTGTCCTCTTCCGCCTTGTCATAGCCCAGGAAAGTTCCGTAAGCCACGCTCCACCGTCCATCCTCTGCTTTGTATTTCTGACCTGTCCGTACATTGGCACTTATGGATAAGCTCTCTGATTCCGCCATGCTTGCCATGATGGATAAGACCAGATTGCAGTTCAGATCATCGGAGTACATGTTCTCACGGTCAAAATATACCCGTGTCCCGCACTTTTCCAGGGTTCTGAGGCTCGTCAGCGTATCTACTACGCTCCTTCCGAATCTCGATATGCTCTTTACCAGGATCAGGTCCATCTCATGACACTTGGCCGCTTCAATCATTTTATTGAATTCTGTACGCTTCTTTGTGTTAAGCCCGGATGCCTGATCTGCGTAGATCCTTGTAAGCGTCCAGTCAGGATTCCTGTTTATGACCTCTTCCGCGTGCTTCTTCTGTGATATGTAGGAATCCTCCTGACTCTCCGAATCCTTTGACACTCTGGCATAGGCCGCTACCCTTATTCTCCTGTCCTCTTTTATTTCAGCCTTCTTCGTGGGCTGTATAATTGTTACCATCCTTCCCATAGCTCTCCTTTCCGAGTACTCCCGGCCTGAAAATACAGGCTTTCGGGCACTCATAAAATTCCTCTTTAACCTGTTTCATGCAACCTTTTAAGCTCCTGTAAAGCTACAGTGATTTCCTGCGGCAGCCGGGCAGCCTTACATCATTTTATGCCATTTTTCCGGACATAAAAATACCCCTGACGGGTCACCCCGCCAAGGGTACTATGCGGCTCTGTCCGGCTTCATCCAAAGCTTATGCCTGCCTTTCGGAAACCGCGATGAAGGCAGATATCAGATTCATGCCGGGATAAATTCGAACTCGTCAGCAGTCATCATACCCGCGTCAAACTGCACTACATACTTCCATGCGCCTGATTCCATCCGTGCTTCTCTCACCGTCCCGACTCCATATTCAGGGTATATCCTGAGCAATACGCTGTCTCCGACAAAAAAACACTGCGGGGGAACGTCTGTTCCGGCGCCGCCGCTTACCTTATTCAGCTGATCATCATTGAGCATATTCCTGTTTTCCATTTTATTTCTCCCTTCTCCTTTTGTCATTCACTCCTTTTGCCATTCACAATTATTATACGCACAGCCTTATCATATGGCAATAAACCGTGAAATATGTCTGACGGCAGGTTCTTCCCGGTCACGTTTGCAGCCTGATGTTCTTTCTCCGTCCTTTCTTTGTCTGTCTGGCTACCCTTATCCCCTGACCCCCGTAAAAGCGGATAATGTATTCGTTATCGGAAATATCCACACGATCTATGTGATATCTTACAAGATCGGGATAATACTGCTGCGGGCGGCTCCCGTTTATCAGCTTCATCGTCCTTTTTGCAAAGGCATTCTCATTATTCACCGCCGCGGCCTCTATCATCCTTTCATCGGGATCGTCCTGGCTTAAGATCGGAACCTCCTTCATTTTTATTTCAGGCTTTTTATCCCATAACTCCTGTGCCGCTTTTAAGACCGTATCCATCAGCTCCTCTTCCTTTATTATCTCAAAATCACATTTGTGAAACACCCTGTTCCCGCATCTCCAGCTATAGGTCTTTCTCGTGTTTATTCTCGTAAGGTAAGCTCCGCATTTCGGACAGACCACCTTGCTCGTAAAGTCATTCTTTTTTGCTCTTACGGTCGTCCCCGGTTCACTTTCCCCGAAATACTGATTGCACCTGCGCTTTAATTCACCCCGGGCAAGATACCAGGTCTGCCTGTCTATGATAGGTTCATGATCCCCTTCAATGTAATAACTCTTCCTCTGCCCTTCGTTTTTGCTCCTTTTTTTATTTATGACATCCCTGGTATAGGTCTTCTGGAGCAGGGCATCGCCGCAATACTTTTCATTTAAAAGTATCCTTCTGATCCCTGTCTTGCTCCATCCGGGGTTACCGGTGCCTGTTTTCCTGCCCTCCTCCTCCAGTTTTTTTGTCACCTCGGTCAGGGTGAGCCCTGAGAGAAAGAGCTCGAAGATCCTTCTTACTGTCTCCGCCTGTTCGGGATTGACCATAAGCCTTCCGTTCGGCCCCCTGTCATAGCCAAGAAAGGAACCATAGGCCAGAGTATGCTCTCCCCTTGCCATTTTATACTGAAAGCCCAGGGTAGTATTCTGACTTATGCTCAGACTTTCCTGCTGGGCCATAGAAGCCATGATCGACAGGATGAATTCCGTCTGTGGATCCGTGCTTATAAGGTTTTCCTTCTGAAACAGAACAGTTGTTCCGTAGCTGTTGAGTAATCTTATGGACTCTAAGGTCGTTACCGTATTTCTTGCAAACCTGCTGATGGATTTTACAAGGATCATATCGATCTTATGTGCCTTTGCAGCTGCCATCATCGCCTTAAACCCGTCACGTTTGTTGGTTGAAAGGCCTGAGATACCATCGTCGATATATATCCCCGCGTTGATCCATTCAGGGTTATCCCTGAGTAAGTTGCTGAAATGCTTATACATGTTGTCAAGACTGTCCTCCTGCTCCGTACTGCTTGAGGATACGCGAAGATATGCTGCTACACGTTTTTTTCTCTTTTTCCCTTCATACTTTGCCGTCTCTGTTTTTGATGGTATGATCGTTATCATTTTCTGCATTTTTGTCCTCCAAAACAAAAAGACACCCCTTTCGGAATGCCCTGCTGCTTCTTAAGCTGCTCTCTGCCGTTCTCTTCAGACCGGCCTTGTGGCTTCTGTCTGTTTATGCTTTCTGCTTGCCTGTCCCTCTACCTTCATAAGCATAGCCCTCCTCATGCGCTTGTATTTTTCACCTGTAAAGCCCAGGGAATACATAAATGCCCTCAGGTTATATCTGGGATTTTCCATATCTACCGGATCCCGTTTTACGAAAACCGCCTTTTCCGACCTGCTGATCATTCCCGTTACAAAGGCCGTTACGGTTTCCAATTCCTCGGGCGGCAGCTTAACGTCTTCAAACCAGCGTATCACCAGCATATCATCCTGACAGTCAATGGGCAGGGCTTTAAGTCCGAAGGCAGCTTTTATGAGGCTTCCCTTGCTTTCTATCATATGGGAAAAATTCTCGCAAGCCTTTCCGGACGGCTCCTTTATGATAAAGATCAGTCCTTCAGGCTTTTTCGGTTCTTCAGGCTCCTTCATGATATACTCGGCCTTAAACCCCGATCTTGCCAGACCCTTAATGATATCCTCGGGAAGCTCCCCTTCGACCGTACCATCCTTCCTCACTGTATATGAGCCTACCTTAAAGGCTATGGACGGCATGCCCAGGTAACGCGCCTTCTCCCCCGTAAGGCTCTCTAACCTCTTTACGAGCTCCTTTCTCTGGGTTCCGCTTACCTTATATTTGATCATTGGCACCTCCTTTCTCTTCTTCACCGGAAGAAAATAAATCTGTCATTCCTTAGTTAAAAAGGACGGTGTCATTTTATCATTGATAAAGGCTTTAATCCATTTTAAAATACTGCCCGTGATAATCTCTGAGGCTATGGGTGACTGAGTCAAAAGAGCAAATTCATGCGCTGAAAGCGGTAATAATATGTATATTTTATACATTTACAAATAAAGTCCCTTGTAATATAATTCACCATGTATGGGCGTTGTATCAGGGGTATGCTATACTAATACGATTCAGGGGGCGGCTTTTATTTTTTTGACCCTCGAATGCCAGTAAACAAGGGTGATCACAAGGTGGAGCAATATATTATCAGCGGGGGCAGCCCGCTTGTGGGGGAAGTTGAGATATGCGGCGCTAAAAATGCTGCACTTGGGATACTTGCTGCTTCTCTGATGACTGATGAGCCGGTCATTATTGAGAATCTTCCGGACGTCAGCGATACCAATGTTCTTCTGCAGGCAATGGAGAGTATTGGCGTTGTTGTTGATCGTCTGAGCCGACATACGGTTAAGATAAGTGCCGGAGCGGTAAATTCCCTGATCGTGGAATCTGCTTACATAAAAAAGATCAGGGCATCCTATTACATACTGGGGGCTCTGCTCGGTAAATACAGAAAAGCCTCAGTTGCGCTCCCGGGGGGCTGTAATATAGGTTCAAGGCCTATAGACCAGCATATGAAAGGCTTTAAGGCGCTTGGGGCCAGTGTCAGGATATCCCACGGTCTTATTTCAACAGAGGCCGACAGGCTTGTCGGAAGCCATATCTACTTAGATGTTGTAACGGTAGGGGCTACGATCAATATTATGCTTGCCGCATCACTGGCGGAAGGCAAAACCATAATAGAGAACGCTGCCAAGGAACCTCACGTAGTAGATGTAGCAAACTTTCTTAACAGTATGGGTGCCAGTATAAAGGGCGCCGGTACTGATATCATCAGGATAAAGGGCGTTGAAAAGCTTCACGGAACCACATACTCCATCATTCCCGATCAGATAGAGGCCGGAACCTTCATGTTTGCGGCGGCCATTACCAGGGGCGATATAATGATAAAAAATGTCATCCCCAAGCATCTTGAGTCCATTAGCGCAAAGCTGATCGAAATGGGCTGTGAAATTGAGGAATTTGATGACCAGCTGAGGATAGTAGCCGCAAAAAGGCTTATGAAGACGCATGTTAAAACTCTTCCCTATCCGGGCTTTCCTACCGATATGCAGCCTCAGATCGTGGCCGCGCTTGCTACCAGCGAAGGAACGAGTGTCGTAACCGAGAGCATATTTGAGAACCGCTTCAGATATGTGGATGAGCTTATTAAAATGGGCGCTCTGATAAAGGTCGAGGGTAATTCCGCCATAATCGAGGGCGTGAATCGCCTTACGGGTGCTCTCATCCAGGCACCGGATCTGAGAGCCGGAGCGGCGCTTGTTTTAGCCGCGCTGGCCGCGGAGGGTGAGTCCGTGGTGGATGATATCATATACATAGAACGCGGATATGAGGATTTTCATATCAAGCTCAGGAGCCTGGGCGCGTGTATCGAAAAAACAGACAGTAACAAGGATGCCCGCAGGGCAGTATTTAAAGTGAGCTAATGGAAAAAAACTATATTTCAAAATTATTCGTCATCATTACGGGTCTCTACGTGACCTGTCTCCTTCTTTCAAACATCACCGCGGGAAAGATGTGGGCAGTCACCGACAGCATTACCCTTCCTGCCGCGGTGATCCTTTTTCCCGTAACCTATATCATGGGAGACGTGATAACCGAAGTTTACGGCTTCAACCGTGCAAGGTTCGTCATCTGGCTCGGTTTTTTCATGAGCTTCTTTGCGGTGGCGATCTATATGATCACCGTTTTGCTTCCTCACCCCGGTTTCTGGGATAATCAGGAGGCCTATGCCATAGTCATGGGAACTACTCCCCGTGTAGCCGCTGCCTCGTTTGCGGGTTATCTGTTCGGAGAGTTTTCCAATTCAGTGATTCTTTCAAGATTGAAGGTGGCTACCAGGGGGGAAAAGCTCTGGGTAAGAACCATTCTTTCTACCGTAGTCGGTGAGGGTTTTGATTCGGTCATCTTCATTACCATTTCCTTTTGGGGAACCATGGATAACGCGTCTGTCCTCAGAATGATATTATTCCAGTATCTCTTTAAGGTATGCTATGAGATAGTCTTTACGCCTCTGACCTATGCGGTAGTCAGGGCCGTAAAAGCACGGGAGGATATCGATACCTATGATTACGGCGTTAAATATCGCTTTATCGGAGCGGCAAAATAATTACTTTTCCTGGTACAGGAGGTCTTTATGAGAGAAAGAGAAGAGCTTACACTGCTGGGAAATAAAGAAACCATTATCAAAACGGATTACTCACCCGGGATACTTGAAAGATTTAAGAACAAGCATCCGGATAACGATTATTTTGTAAAGCTCAACTGCCCCGAATTCACCAGCCTGTGTCCGATAACCGGGCAGCCTGACTTCGGAACGGTTACCATATCCTATGTTCCCGATGAATATCTGGTAGAAAGCAAATCACTTAAGCTTTATCTTTTTTCCTTCAGAAATCACGGGGATTTTCATGAGGATGTCATAAATATTATCATGAAGGATCTTATTAAGCTTTTGGAGCCCAGATATATCGAGGTCTGGGGGAGGTTTCTTCCAAGAGGCGGTATCTCCATTGATCCTTACTGTAATTACGGCAAACCGCAAACAAGGTGGGAACAGACGGCCCTCGACAGGCTTGAGGGTCATGACCTTTACCCGGAAAGGGTCGATAACAGATAGCAACAATAACCGGAGGTTATTCCAGCGTGAAAACAGTCATCGTTTTTTATTCAAAGCATCACAGAAATACCCAGCTTTTAGTGGATGCAATAAAAAAACGTGAGCCGGAGGTCGAGCTAATAAACGTTATGGAAATAAGCCCCTTATATCTTAGTGATTTTGACAGAATAGGGATCGCCTCAGGTATCTACTATTCAAAGTTCGCTAAGCCGCTCATGCAGTATCTCAATGCGCATCTTCCTGAGCACAGAAAAGTTTTTTCGATCTATACCTGCGGTACGATGAATGAGAAATACACAAAGGAGATCAAGGCCCTTGTCAGGGAGAGAAGCTGCGAGTATCTCGGAGAATACGGATGTCTTGGTTTCGATACCTTCGGTCCCTTCAAGCTCATTGGCGGTATTTCCAAAGGCCATCCTAATGCCGGCGAGATCCAGGGTGCCATAGACTTTTATAAATCCCTTGGATAAAGCAGCCTCATTATGTGATACCCGCTTTTCAGCGATTTTCGGCCAAGCACCGAAACGGTTTTTTATGGCGGTCCTTATTTTTAATCTCTCATCCCAGCCCGGTACAGAATAAAAGTTTTACATCCCCGAGCTTAAGCTTAACTCCGTTCTTTAAGAGTCCGTAGTCCCTTCCTTCCTCTCCGCTTTTTCCTTATAGCTCTTATTAGCGTTCAAAGCAGCAATAAAGGCAAGCATGGCGCCTGTTCCCGCAACGGACGCGATCACCTCTCTTTCGTAAAGATAGCTGCTGAGCCCATATGGGTCATAGACCGCTATTATAAATACCAGAGCCGTAAGCAGGGACAGACCGGTAAAGCAGCCCAGATATACTGCGCGGCTCCTTCTTTTTGGATTTATGTTCTCAGGCTCGACAGCTTTAACAGCTTTAACGGCTTTGACAGGCCCGGCAGGTCTTACCGCTTTGATATCTGAGTCAGCGCCGGCTTCCCTGCTCTTTTCACTTATTCCCGCGGTCTCTGTGAAGGGCGCGCTTATCTCAGGCTCTGAAACAAGATCACCGACGAAATAATTCCCCGAGAAGACCCTCCTGTAATACTCATAGGCGATCCTTACCGCCTCCGCGTCCCCGTGATCTGTCCTTCGTATCAGAAAATCAGCAAGGCTTCCCATTGAACACGCAATATCCACTCTCTGCGGAGGGAAGCAGACAAAGCGCACCCTTTTGCTGTACAGATCCATAAAGATATACTCCGGATCCAGTAACAGACAGGTCTCATCGATAAGATACGCGGCTATGCTCTCATATATTTCCGATACGGCCCTCAGGATCGCCGTAAGCTCGCCGCACCCAAGCTCCCTCTCCTCATACAGCTTCTTCAGGCTGAGCATTCCCGAAATATCATAAATAAAGTATTCCGCTCCGTTTTGGTTCCTGACGGAAAAGCTGATAAGTCCCTCAATATCATTCTCCTCAAGCATCTTAAGCTCAAAGGAAGCCTCCGCCTTTATATCAGTGCTCAGATACATGAAGCTTCCTCCGCTGCCCTCCTTTATCTCACTCAGTAGCAATGACCCGCACTCCTTTTTCTCATCTCCCTTATAAACTCCGAGGGTCTTTCCGTATCCCCGCCCGCACTCACCCGGGCGCTTCCCGTAAACTGCGAAGCACCTGGATAAAAGCCTGCCATTCCTCCCATAAAGGCTGTCCTCCCCTTAAGCTCTATCCTTATCTCATTCTCATTCATGCTTATATCCTTTTCGATATCCCAGGGTATCGTCATTTTTTTTCTTACGATCTCCCCGGACACGTTATCGGCCACGGCATATGCCTCTTCACGAAGGTCTGCCGGAGCATCCTCGCCAATGTACCCTGTTTCTGCCCTTAAAGCGGCATCCAGTCCTGCCTTCAGCAGCATACACCTGTCATGCGCAAACAATGACAGCTGTATAACGAAAAAAAGAGAGGCCAGAAGAAGAGGCATTATAAGGGCTGCTTCAATGGTCACACTTGCTTTTTGGGGAGAAGCAAAGCGCAGGAATACGGTACCCAACTTTATTTTTATCATCAGCAGAAGGGATTTTGTTTTCATCTGATCTGTCAACGGTCCTTATGTTTAATTCCTTTTGATACCCGGTTTTATCGCTGTATTTTCTGAATACACGGTTTTATACACAACATTATCGTATATTACACAACATTTTCATCCGATACACAGCATAATGATAAAGCCTCCTAATAGAAACGGCACAAACGGTATTTCCCTCCGAAGGCCTATACCCTCCGAAACGATCCCGATGATACCGGAAAAAGCCGCTGTAAAAAGAGCATACATTACCGTCTTCATGCATCTTTCATATCCGATTATGACGGCAAGGGCCGTTATGAGATAAGCGTCTCCCTCTCCGAGTCCCCCGGAAAAAAAACTGATCAGAAAGAACATTCCCCCGAAGAGCAGCTCATAAAACAGCTCTGACGGCACAAAGCCTCCCGAAAGGCTCCGTATAAGCAGCTCAAGGCCTGCTGCCGCCGCTATCGGTGTAAGTACTACCGTTCTCCTTCTCATATCGGTCAGGCTGCATACGGACAGCAGGAAAAGGGCTGTCAGCTCCTCAAGCATTTTACCGTTCAGTAAGCCTGTCATAATGACCCTCCCGAGCATCTTGAGCATGGCCTGAGTCCCTTAGACAGAGCCTCCCTCAGGGTCATGCACTGTATCGTTCTCTTCAGGCCGCTGCAGCCTAAGCTGTTATGATATCTGTCCCCGTTGGCCGCAATATAGAGCACGGTATCACTGTCATCCGGATGGCACTGCTCACAGGCTCTGTACCTTCCTCCTGAGGAGTTTCTCAGGCTCTCAACGGTCCCCGGATCAGTCTCTGTAATGGAGAGGCGGATATGTGAACACATGATGCTCATATGAAAAACCTCTCCGTTCTGTGCCACATAGACCTCACCGGAATCATCACCGGCTTCTCCCGACAGGCCATTCTCATAGCCAATCCAGGTATGCATGACACACTCCTGTGATATGCTGATGCCGGCGGCATTGAAAAAATCAAATACCGGCTTAAAGGTGTAATCCACCCGCAGCCTTAAGATCTCTCTGTCCGAAAGCTCCGAGCCCGCAAAGCTCAGCCCGGCCTCCCCGTCCTCAACGGGAAATGAGGTAAAATTCTCCTTAAGTATCTCCTTCACCTCATAGGAGACAGTTTCCTCTGTGTATTCCAGGCCTTCAAAGGCTTTTTTGGAAAGCTTCTTCGCTTCTATATCGATGGCTCTTTCAACTCCCATATAAAAGCTGAATAGATTAAAGAGCTCCATGATGAAAAAGCAGCCGAATAAAAAGAGGGGTAATACCATAGCGGCTTCTATGGTAATACTCCCTCTTGCTTTATGAATAACAGGATACCATAGTCCGAAATCCGTTTTGCTTTTAATGACCCGCCTGCATGTCCTATCTGATGTGTCATTTTCGTATAAGGCACCTGCTTTCATCAACTCCATATCAGTAAGCATAGGCTCTCTTAATGCTCTTCTCATTTCCGTTCCCGGTAATAAAGCGCCCTTCAGCCTCTATATAATCGACCAGACCGTCTATTTCGAAGCTTCCGTTCTCAGTCCTTCTCATATCCATTTCCACTATGTCCATAAATCTTCTCTTGTTATCCGAAAGCGGATTGCTGTTAAGCATGATACCGAGATATTCCTTATAGCTGAAGCCTGTACCTCCGTCGCTTCCCAGATAATCCTCAAAGCTTGCAAGATCCTCGATGGGGAGGATGAAGCTGCTCCTTGAAGCACTGATCTCACACCTTCCGCCGCAAAGAAGTCTGTTCACCTCTATAAGCGCCTCCGCATAAGCCCAGGCATAAACTATGGCCTCGCTTAAAGCTGCTGTCGCCTCCTCCCCCGCGCCGCTCTCCTTTGCAAGCCTTTCCGCCTCGTACAGCATGTCGGGGCTGTTCAGTATCAGCCTCATATTGAGCTGCTCCCTGTGTGACATCAGGCGGTCAGCGGTCTTTTTAAGATTTTCCCGGTCCGATCCCTCCCCGAACAGAAGATATTCAAGCTCACAGGACAGCTCCTGTTCTCCGACAGCCTCCGTATAACAGCCAAGCTTCTGCAGGAGATATTCCACAAATATTGCAGAATCTGTTGAAGCACTGAACTTCTCCGCCGGGTAGGTCCCTTTATTTAAGCTTCGCTTAGAGGGGACATCGCTGTAGCCCAGCTTATACAGAATACCCGAGGTCCCCTGTAAAAGCAGATGGCTGCTGTCATAGCTTATATCCCTTATCCGCTGTGCGGGATTATCGGGAACACCGTTCATACAGACCTTTGCCAGACAGTCGTCCCATTCTCTCAAAAAATCTTCTCCTTCATCATTGCCGGGCTCATTGCCGCTTCCTGCCTCAGCTATCCGGTCAAGATAATATGTGCCCCCTTTATTCTTAATATACAGCACTGCCTGATTCATTATTCCACCTCCCTCAAAATCGCTCCCCAGACGATATTGCTTTAATTCGGCATCAACAAAGGATATACCGGGCAGCTTAGCTTTACCTCTTCCTTTACAGTTTTCAGCTATATAGGCTCTTAAATGCTCAGAAAGAGCAGAAATGTCCGCGGGGCCTTTCCTGTATCCCGTATCGATATACAGCAGGTCAAATCTCTTAAGCAGCTCCTGACTGTATTCCGAAAAGCAGGAATTAAGGGCTTCATCCATGATAAGCTCTGCCTCAAGCTTTTCCGCCTCATTTCTGACGCTTGAAACGAGCGCCAGGATAAAGGACAGCAGCACGGACAGAAGAAGCGTAAGGAAAACCGTGATCTCCGCAGTCTTCTCCCGGGTCTTTACAGCCCCGCTCCTCACAGCCATGTTTCGGATGAAACACCCGGGATGCAGGTGCATGACCGCAAAGGCAGCTGCCCGGGCGACTATCCTCTTTACCATGCCTATGCCTCAGATCGTCATGCTTTCGGTAGATATACGTTCAAATATATCGTTTAAAAGTGATGTAAGCTGATCCTTGAATATCACTACCAGCCCGATAAGCACCACCAGTATAAGTATCATTTCCACCGTACCGATGGCATCCTCCTCCTTCATAAAATTTCTGATCCCGTTTATAAGCTCTGTCATTTTCCCTCTCCTTTCCTGTAAAAAGTGACGAATCCAACATATACCCAACATTATTATTTTAAACCTTAAATGACATGAAGGCCGGCACCATTATGATAACTATCACAACGAACAGCATCAGGAACATAGGTATCAGAAGCTTTGTGCCCGCTTCCTCCGAAAGCTCCTTTGCACGGTTCTTTCTTTCTGAAAAAGACTTTGAGAGCTCCTCGGAAAGCTGCAGCGTAATGTCGCTCTTTCCCTTTAAAACTGCCTGTTCCATAAGATTTACAAGCTGCCTGTATTTAGGCAGCGCAAGCCTTGCCGCAAACTCCTCATAGGCTGCGGTCTCGCCTATGCCCTCCTCCATTTTTCTCCTCGTCCTGAGCATTTCCTCATATAAATAATGCTCCTTTTTCTGTTTTTTATTCTCTTTTTTCTTTTCGTAATCTTTACACAACTTTAAAAAAATCCCCCTGGTCGTCATCCCTACACTGTAAAACAGCGCGAATTTATTTACCAACATCGGATAATCGGAGAGGAGCTGCCGGTCCCGCCTTTTACGCTCGTTTGAAAGCTCCTCATCCTTTTTGAAATAGAACAGGAAGGACGCTGTGATACCAAGAATAAAAATGACAAGGCTTTCATAACCGGCCGTCTCCTCATATCTTATATCCGCCGACTCAAGGCTTGCGGGAAGCTCAAGATAATCCTCCTCCCTGTTCTCCCTTGAGGCTCCCTCCACGCCTTCCCTTAGGATATCGGAAAACTCTTTTTCTCCGGGCTCTTCGGGACAGACCCTCACATAAAAAACGATCTCACCGGAAAAGTCCTCATATTCCGCTCTCATTATCACCTTTACCACGATTCCTTCAGAGGCGTTCTCCTTACTGCAAAGCTTCTCCTGATCGATTTGTCCCGTTGAAGAAAGCACAGAGTTATCCGTCCTGTAGCTTAACCGGAAGGGATAGCCCTCTATCCCGTTCTTAAAGTCAAGCTCCTTCCTTACCATATCCGCCGACTCATTCTCTCCAAGCACAAGCCCGGGAAGCATTCCCTCTATTTCCTGAAGCATCTGAGTAAGAGCCTCATATCCGTATTTTTTTTCTGAGACCTCAACAGTCACCTTCTCCTTTTCTCCGGAAAGCTCATTTATGGCCCAGAGCTTCACATTCCTGCTTTCTCCCTCGTATTCAGCCCTTTTCAAAAACCTCCCGTTTATCAGCTCCTTTTGGTTCAGCTCCTTAAGCTCTGCCAGAGCCGCCGCCGCGCACCCGGCCAGCATTATGACAAGAAAGCTCCTGATCTTATTTCTGTAGTATGCCGTCAGGCTTTTCCTCTGATCAGGCTCCCTCCCCACCCTCTTAAGATCCCTGACCACCGATTCCGAATATAATTTTTTCAGTATATGCCTTTTTCCGGCACCTGATCCGTACCGCATATAAAGCAGCAGCACCGCACAGAGCACAAAACAGATGATATAGACCGTAAGCATCCTTTATACCTCTATCGCCACTATTCTTTCCGCAAGGCCGAAGGAGAGCAGGTAGATCACCAGACAGATGAGCATTACCGTTATCCCCGCCGGATTATGATACAGGACCGCCAGAAACTCTCCCGTGCTCAGTCTTAAATACAGGATGATAAAAAGCGGGATCACTCCCATGATCCTCTGCTCGAAGCGTTTTCCGCTTAACAGCACCTCGATCTCACGCTCAGTCTCGTCCTTCTCCCTCATAACGGATACCGTTCTCCGGATCATCCCGGCAAAATCTCCGCCGTTCCTCTTGGCTATCGAAAAGATCTCCGTAAAATCCATTATCTCCTCAATACCGCTCCTCTCCGCAAAGCCCGTAAGCACCTCCTCAAGAGACCTGCCGGCTTCCATTTTCCTGAAAAAGCCTGAAAGCTCCATACAGATCAGGCTGTCCTTACCGTAAAGCCCTGCCATGTCCCTGAAAGCCTCCCTGAAGGAATTTTCCACCGAATAGCCGGCGCCTAAGGCAGTGGAAACGGCCAGTATCATATCGGTAAATTGCCTTCCGAGCTCCTTTTTACGGCTGATAATAAGCTCTCCTCTTCTTTTTTTCAGAAAGACCGCAAAGCCCGGCAGCAGAAGGAAAAATACCTTCAGCTCATCAAAAAACAGAAACGTGACCGCCGCGTCCATGATCAGATATTCAAGGGAGAAGAGAAGTACCTCCTTAAGGCTCAGTCTGTATATCCGGTAATTCATAGCTCTATCCCCGCCATTTTCAGCTTTTCAAGCCTGACAGGATCATTTTCCTTTACAATGCTCCCTATCACTCTTCCGTCCCTCTCTGCCTCCTCTCTGAATCTGTACAGAACACGGGTGAGGATCCTGTCGTTATCTATCCCGGTGATCTCAATGATCTCAAGAAGCCTCCGGCTTTTGTCCCTGAGCCTCCCGAGCTGAATGATGATATCTATTCCCGATGCCATCTGGCTCCTGACCGCTGCCGCAGGAATATCGGCGGACATCAGCATCATGGCCTCGAGCCTTGCAAGAGCATCCCTCGCACTGTTTGCGTGGATCGTGGAAAGTGATCCGTCAAGGCCCACATTCATGGCCTGCAGCATGTCTATGGCCTCCTCTCCCCTTACCTCCCCCACGACCACCCTGTCCGGCCGCATCCTGAGAGACGCCTTTATCAGATCGCGTATTGTGATAGGCTTTACGCCCTCAACATTTGCGTTTCTTGTCTCAAGCCTAACGAGATTACTTATTCCCCTTATCTGCAGCTCAGCGCTGTCCTCTATCGTCACGATCCTTTCCGTTTCGGGAATATACTGGGAGAGAATATTTAAAAAGGTAGTCTTTCCGGAGCCGGTGCCGCCGCAGATGATAATATTGTATTTAGCGGCAACGAGCTTTTGAAGAAATATAAGGACCTCCTCCGTTACCGAGCCTGTTTCCAGAAGCCTTCTGTCGCTTATCGGGGTTTTGGGGAACCTTCTGATAGTCAGGATCGGTCCGTTGATGGCCACAGGCTCTAACACCACATTGACCCTTGCCCCGTCCGCAAGCCTCGCATCGACTATGGGAGAAGCGGTATTGACTGTGCGGTTGGCCCCCGCGACTATCTGCTGGATTATATCCCCGAGCCTTTCCTTTGATGAAAATGCCCGTCCGCTGTCATAGAGCCTTCCGTCCCTTTCAATAAAAATGCTGTGCATACCGTTTACCATTATCTCGGTAACCGACTCATCGTCTATAAAGCCCTGCAGTACGTCGAGCCTTCTTATGGAATTAAAGCTCTCAGTCCTGAGCATAAGCCTGTCGTCCTCGGTCAGTCTGTGAGCCCTGCCCCTTTCCTCGATAGCCTCGTCAATGAGCCTGAGCGCCGATTCGTCGTCTATTCCGGGCAACATTTCAAGTCCGCTCCTGACCTCCCTGATTATCTCCCTTGCCTCCTCCTCGAGGTCAAATGCCGGAGCCCTGTTCAATATCTCGTTAAATATGAGAGGAGCGGGTTTGTATTTATATATATAAGAAACATTATCCGCAGTCAGCCCGTCCCTGTCCCTCAGCTCTGTAAGGCAGAATATCCTTCTTCCTCTAAGATACCCGGCCGCTTTGCTGACTGCTGTCATGTAAAAGCCTTCCTCCATTATCAGTATCTGCTCATATGCCCCTGAGCCATCCTCAAGAAAGCCGCAGATACCTTCCATATCATAAAAGATCCCTACGTCCCCCTTTTCGCCGTTCTCTGACAGCCTTTGACTCAAAAACCCCGCAAGCCTTTCAATATAGCCTGAATCCTTACCACATACACAAAGCTTCATAATAAACTCCCATGCTCCTAAAGCCCCTGGGCGATCAAAACAGTAAACCAAGGGAATACGCGGCGACACCCACGAATGTCGGGATCGCGAATCTTATCTTTACCGGTCCTTCCCTCTCCTCCGATAATATGATCTTCAGTCCTCCGATCACCGCCCCGGCGACCAGGGCCGCGACCATGATGAAAACTATATCCTTCGGCCCTGTAAAGGCTCCCGTCATTGCAAAGAGCTTAAGATCCCCTGCCCCGAACATTCTCAGTCTGTAAAAGGCCATCATTGACAGGAGGGGGATAAGGAGACCCGCGGTGGATACCGCAAGTCCCTGTATCCCGTGAATATGACAGTTGAAAAGATAACCTGTCAGAACACCTGTTATGATAAGATAATTTCTGACCTTACAGGAATATATGTCCATGATCGCCGCGATCAGGCATATAACGGATAAAACGATTAGCCTTATCTCCAAGGATCCACCCTTTCCGGCTGCCGGGTATATTTCCGGTTCTCCCATATGAAACGGTTTAATGCCTCCGGATATCAGCCTGAAGTGATAAATAAGCCGAAATGTAAAAGTTTGTTAATAATGAAAATATGATCAAAATGAAACAGCTTGAAAATAATGAAAATACTGTTAGAGATCAGAGCGGTCACAGGCCAAAGGTTGTGGCCTTAAGTATGTATTCATATATCTGATTTTCGATAAGGCCGGAACCGGCCTCATCTGATCGTGAGATGATTATATGGCCTTAAAAGCCGTTTGTCCATAGCTTTTAAGCAGGTTTTTTTTCTTTGTGGATGTCGTACAATATCGCATGTTATTTATTCTCGTTAAAGGCTTTTTACGATCCCGTATTCAGTCAGAAGGGTCAAAAAAAGTACCGATGCTGTTCCCTTTTTTGGCAGCATCGGTACCTCGGTCTTATCAGCCAAGAAGCTGGAGTGCCTGCTCAGGCGCCTCGTTAGCCTGGGTAAGCATCGACACACCTGCCTGAGTCAATACCTGAAGCCTTGTATACTCTACCATTTCCTCAGCCATATCAACGTCCTTTATGTTGGAATACGCCCCGGTAAGGTTCTCGGTTACCTCATTCATATTTGAAAGGGCCGCTTCTATCTGATTCTGTGAGGCTCCGAGCCTTGAGCGGACATCCGAAACAAGACTTAAGGCATTATCGATGTTATCAAACGCTTTCTTTGCCCCCTCTGCCGTTCTCAGGTCTACATCATCCTTAGTAAGCTGCAGGTTCTTTAAGCTGATCTGCGGGATCGCAAGCACCACCTCCTGCTTTGACATATTTCCGACCTGGATCTTCATGCCTCCCGTGCCTTTTATTTCTAGCTCAACTGTTTTACCGTCATTAAGCTTGCTTTTATCATAATCTATTATCAGCTCGCCTCCGTTATCCTTACGGAAGATTATCCTGTCATCCTGAACATCAAACCTTCCTGATTTAAAGCCCTCATGGGCTCTCGTGGCATCGATATCAAGCGTAGTGCTGCCGTCTGTCCCGGTTTTAAAGACCAGAGTATAGTCCTTATCCACCGGGAACTTATCATTATAGGTAGCTACGGAAACATACTCGCTGTCTGAATAGCCCTTAAGATCCTGATCTCCGTTTAAAAGCTTCTGGGTATTGTACTGGGTCTGGCTGCCGATACGCTCGATCTCGGCAAAAAGACTGTCCACCTCTTCCTGGATCGCTAACCTGTCGTCGGTGGTAAGGGTCTCATTGGCCGACTTTACGGAAAGCTCCTTTACCCTGTGCAGCATGTTCTGAACCTCGCCCAAAGAGCCGTCAGCTGTCTGGATGACATTTATTGCATTGGATGCGTTCTGATTGGCCTTTTCAAGGCTTCCCAGCTTCGCGTGCATCCTGTTTGACACAGCATAGCCCGCGGGATTATCCCTCTGGGAATTGATCTTAAAGCCGCTTGTCATCTTCTCTGAGGATTTTTTGAACCGGCTCTCATTGGTCTGAAGGACTCCGCCTGTTATCATTGCCTGGAGATTGGGATTTATTTTCATATTCTGCCTGCCTCTCTGCTGTTTTCCTGCGCTTAAACGGTAAAGCCTCTGTTATTCATGGTATCGTTTATGTTCTCATTAAGCTGGTTCCTTCCGTAGGTAAGTCCCGCATATACCGTCTGGGTATTGGCCATGACAGGCTTTGACTTATCCTCCCTGGCCACCTGCGCGAAGGCATCCCTCAGGGATATGAGCAGACCTCTGGCGTTCAGCAGGCCCTCAGTGCTCCGCTTCACAGACGCCACCGATATCTCCCGGTTTATGAAAACATATATCCGCATGAGCGAGAACGCCAACTCATAGGAATAATCCAGAGCCTGTAAAAGATCGTCCACGCATTTCCGCGCGCTTCTGCAGTTATTCTCAAAGCCGTCATAATCCCCTTCATCAAATGCGGCCAGCGCATCCTTGATATACTGCCCGGCTATGTCATAGACAATAACTACTATTTCCGTAGGATTTGCCTGTGTTATCTTAAGTGTATAGTCCTGAATCAGTTCCTTAGTCATTTTTCCTCCTTTTGTGCGCCTGGGAACGACCTCTGTATGAATGAGATAAATCCTTTAGCAATCTCATACAGCTCCCGGCTGTCATTAGTCTCTCTCTGCGCGGAAGCCTGTCCCGCCGCGGCCTCATCATTTTTTCCGGGCTTTCCCGCGAAGCCGTTCAGATCCAGAAATCCGGTATCGATAAAGCCAAGCTGCCTTATCTCTCTTCCGTTTTCCGTAAGCCTTTCATTTAATTCATCGGCTTTTTCCGACAATTTCCTTAGCCCCTCTTTGCTGTCTCCTGTAATATATCCGCTTATCTGCCTTCCGTTTAATTCAAACCTGGCTCCGACCTTCCCGAGACCTTCGGTCTGCAGGGAAACGGTCACTGTCCCGCTTTCCTCACCGTCCCTCACAAGCTTCAAATTGATCGAGGTCCACTGTCCGTCTATCTCCACCGGGACCTCATAGCTTTCATTCCTTGCGCTCTGCGCGGCGATCCCTACCTGCTTGTGCAGAAGTCCCAGCTCTCTTACACTGAAGGAATCCGTGAGAGCCTCCGCTCTTTCCGACAGGAGCTCATCGGCGGCCTCCTTAAGCTCATCGTAGGCTGCATTCGCCTCCTCCCTTGAATCAAGCCCCTCCTGCAGCCCCGAGACCGCATCCTTAAATCTCCGGGATGCCCTGTCCTGCCCGCCTGCTTCCTTCATCAGGGAATTGAAGGTCTGCCCTCTTTTGTTCATAAGAACGTCCTGCGCCAGGATATTACCCGGTGTGGCCGGAATATTGTTATCCGAAAGCAGCAGAAGAACATCATCCTCTACCTTGCCTGCCGCCAGAAGCTCTGCCTGGTCATCCTGATAGTCATCGATGAGCGTCTGAACCTGGGTATCGGCCCGTTCTGTCACGGTGTCATAGATATCCTCGATGGTGCTGTCTTCGTTAAGCTCATTAAGAGGAAGGCTTTCCGGCGATAGCTTATCCAGTATCTCTCTGCTCCGGCTTAAGAAGGAAGCCTGACTCCCAGGTGGTACGGAAGGGCTTCCGAAGCCCCTGTCTATCTGCTCTGAAATAGACGTACCTCTGGTTATGAGCCTTTCAAGCCCTCCGAAATCATCATCTATCCCGTAATCCATTCCCTTTGCCCGGTTGCTCCGTGAGGCGGAAAGCAGGTTCCTTAAGGTAAGGCCTTCACCCGAATCCAGTACATTTCCAAGGAGTTTTCCGTCGCTCTTTTCTATCTGCCTGAAAAGCCGGTATACCCCGATAAAGGCATCCTTTTCATCCTCTGATATTTCTCCCCTTCTCTCAAGCCTGACGAGGAATTTTGAGTACCTTTCCGTATCCTGCGTGGGATCGCTTTCCGAAAGCCTGTCTCTTAAGGAGAAAATATTCTCATCAAGCGGGTTATCCCCGTTTCTGATCATTTCAAGGGTCTTTAAGGGTGTCATCCTCTCGATCGCCTGCCTGAGAGCCAGATCCGCCTCCTTTACCCTCTCTATGGAATCCCGGTCTATCTCCATTCCTCCATAGCCCAGTATCCTGACGGCCCGTCTGTTTGAGTCATTCAATTCATATCCATTGTCCGTAAGGATATCATCAACGTTTCTGAAGGCCTTCCTTATTGAATCCCCCAGATCACTTCTGGGCGCGGTCATAAGCGCCTCATAGGTGCTTCCCGCTCTTTCATATCTTGCCTTAAGCGGAGCCGCGGCTTCATAGACCCTTCTTACCGTAAAATCAGGGGACTCCGTATCCACTATTGCAAGGGTCTCTGCCGGAGCACCTCTCAGAGCCTCAAAAACAGTCATCGTCTGCTTATACAGACCTGTTCGCTCATCAAGGATACTGTTTTTTACGTTCTCGCTCTCAAACTCCTCGCCTTTGCCGGTAAGAAGGGGCGCATAATAATCCCTTTCTGCTTCCTTAAGCTTTGCTACAAGCCCGGAAAGGGACTCTGTTTCAATGCTGATGCCCTGCCTCAAAAGCTTAAGGTTGGCCTCATAGGTCATGGCAAGGCGGGTCTCCTCAAGCTGCCGCATGGCGCTCAGATATTCCCTGTTTTCAGGTACGGACATATCATTAATAACATCTGTTACTGTATTTTCCGGTTTACTCTCATACTCCCCGGAGGCCCCGGCCAGGTTTCTGATAGTTAAAGGCTCACCCTTTTTCACCGCGTCCCGGACAGCTCTCTCATCTATCCCTTCCGTATCCTCTAAGACCTTAAGAGCCCTGTCCGTCATGGTCATAGCATTTACAAGAGAGGCCCCGGAGGGCTTTTTTCCATCCGCGATCCCTATGGCCATTGAAGAAGCTAATACGTCCTCCGAAAGAGGCAGCTCAAGGCTTTTTACCGCATTTATCCCTGAAATGGTCCCGGCGGTAAGAGGGATCCCCTGCTCTATCAGCCATCTGGCGTTCTCCATCGTTTTTTCGTCTGCCTCAAGGCCGGCTTCCTTTACTATCCTCTCAGCCTGGCCCTTAAGCTCATCCCAATCCGCGGCATTTGCGTTATTTCTGTAATGATCCCTGCTCTGATCATAACCGCCCCGGTCTCCTGTACTCCCGCCGCTTGAAAACTCTGCCTTATACAGATTGTCTACAGAGGGCTCCAGCTGATTTATGACCATATATTTTACGGTCTCCTCATTGAAAGGCTTTATGTCCGAAGCCTTTTCCATGGCTGAAACCATGCTCTCAGCGTTCTCCCTGTTTACAGGCAGATCATTTTCCTTAAGGGCCTGTGCTATCTTATTCGCCAGCCCCTCATTTCCGGTTATCTCAGAAAGCTGCTCATCCGTCAGATCGTCATTATAGCCCTCTATGACCGTTCCCGACCGGGCGAGACTGGCCTTCAGTTTGTCAAGGGAGGTTACCTGCTCATCGACCGTCATATCCGAAATCGAATAGCCGTTTTTTGCAAACTCCGCGTAGTCCTCCTTTGACATCGTATTCGACATGACGGTCATCATGTTCTTTTCAAGAACGATATTCCTGTTTCCGGCCTCTGACATAAGGTCTCCGGCCGATTTAAGCTCTGTATCGTTTAAAAAGGCCTGGGTCTGAGTGACCATCCCGCCTATATCAAGCATAAAGCCGCCGGCATTTGTCCTGCCGCCTCTTTGCAGCTCTTTCCTGTTGTAATTATTGTAACTCTCCGGGCTCAGGCTGTTCTTTTCCAGACTCTGATTCACATTCGGAGAAGCTGCCTCTATCTTCATGATCCTGCCCACTCCTTCTGCATTAAACAGCAAATCAATACGGGACCCTGCCATCAAAAAAAAATAACTGTAATGTCCCTGATAGATATTTCGGCATTACAGTCATTTTTCTTATACTTATGAACACATTTAATTTCCCTATACGCTTTTTTCTCTCAGCTACTCTGCTGACTTTGTTCGACTGATGCGGATTAATTTCCCCTTTTTATCCTGTTTCTCCAGTCGGTTGTGTGGGGAAATTAATCCGCATCATCAGCTTTCTGGATGGAGGTCATGTATTCTTCACCGGTCATGCCGCCAGTGAGGAGAAGCTGTACATTTTCCAGCGCGGTCTTTGAGACCTCTGTGTCCATCATCGCTTCATACCATGTGAAGGCAGACTGTGCCTTGCCTATCTCATCAAGAACAAGCTTTGTGTAGCCTGACATATTATCAGCCTGTGCGGAATAGGTATATCCCTTTACTGTTCCCTCTGTCTCCATTGCAGCATCGCCGATATGCTCCACGAAATACTTCATGAACCACGCAGCCCCGTCATCATACCCGGCCTTGTCAAAGCAAAGGACAGTTCCGCAGTTCATTGAGTAGGAATCTATATCGCTGATGGAAGGATCCGCCACGGGAATGTTAAAGAAGCCGATGCCGTCCTTGCCTGCCTTGTTGTCCTCAGAATTTAAGCTTCCCGCAAACCAGGAGCCGTTGTAAAAGATAGCGGCATGCCCGTTCATGAGCATATGTCCTGCGGCGTTCGTCGTAACGGTATTGACGTCTTCTCCGAAGTAGCCTGCTGCCGCCCAGTCCGCAACCTTCTGCGCTGCCGCAGCATATCCGGGATCGGTATACCTTGCTTCACCGTCAGCTGCCTTCTTCATGGCGTCGTTGCCGACTGTTCTTACAGTGATCGCGTTGACTATTCTGGTAGCCTCCCAGGTCTCGCCTGAAGCACCGGCTGCAGCGAGAGGCTGTATCCCCGCGTCATAAAGGGTCTTTAAGACTGCTTCGAACTCATCCATCGTAGCTGGTACCTCTACGCCTGCCTGTTCAAAGAGAGCCTTGTTGTACCAGAAGCCTTCTACGTTAAGACCAAGGGGCAGATCGTAGATAGTATCGGTATCCGAAAGAGTTTCAAGAAGGGAGGTGGCCGCCGGAGTCACGAAATCCGTTGAGCCTGTCCTGGCAAGCTCAGCGCCGATATCAACTATTTTGTCGCCTTTGATAAGCTCTGCGATGGGCTTTCCCGATTCATAGGCAAAAATGTCGGGAAGATCATTGGAGTCCGCAAGGGTCCTGATCCTTGTGATAAGATCCTCTGAAGGGATATACTCATACTCCCAGGTAAAGTTTGGATTAACTTTTTCCTGATAATCCCGGCATATCCTGTTGATAAGAGCGCCGTTACCATTATCCTTTGCCCAGATGGCAGAGATCTTCATATGCTTTTCAAGCTGAGGATCCTTACCTGTAAAGTCTGAAGCCGGTGCCGGGGCCTGTGCTCCTTCACTCTCCGGCAAAGCTGCACAGCCCGCAAGAACGGAAGCCGTTATGACCAGGATCATTAAACAGGCAATTAATTTCCTTTTCATAAAAATGCATCCTCCTTCTATGATAACACTTTGCATTTAATCCGTCATAAAACTATTATACACAGCTTTATTATACCAATAGCCTCTGTAATGACAATAAATCAATAGCAATTTTGTTATTTTAGTTTACCTATTCCCGCGGGAGTTTACCTGCAAATCTACTTGACACAAAAGCCGCAAGACTATAACATATCTGCGGGGAGCATATAATGATAAGAAGCAGTAACAAACCGAAAAGGGTCTTCCAAAGGCTAAGAGACGCTCTGTTTAAGGTGAAAAGATCAGTCTGTGGGCTTATTATCTTTTCATTTATCACCGCAGGGTCTTTTTTTGTTTGTATGGCTGACGAGTTTGACGACAGGATACAGGCCATGCAGCACGAGGAGGAAAAGACACAGGAGACCATTTCGGATCTTGAAAAAAAGACCCAGGATACCAGGGCAGCCATAGAAATGCTTGAGGGCCAGAAGGAGGCTGCCGAAAGTACCGTTAATGATCTGAGGCTTCAAAGCTCGACACTTCAGAGTAAGATAAATGAGTACACGGATCAGCTTACAACTCTTGAGGGCACCATCGAAGAAACAGAAAGCGCCATGTCCTCCGTTTCCGCCGAGATCATAAGCCTTAACAACGAGCTTGATTCGATCCGTGCCGAAAGAGACGAAAGATATGCTCTTTTAAAGAACCGTCTGAAGACCATTTACGAAAAGGGAGGCACCAGGGGTATGCTTGAGCTTATCCTTGAATCCGTCTCCTTTAAGGAGGTCCTTACCCGTTCTGAATTCATAAGGGCGATCATTGATTATGACCAGCATAAAATGGCCGAATGCAAGGCTTTGGAGGAGAAGGTCAGGGACAAGCTTAAAAAGGTTGAGGAAAGGGAAGCCGAGCTCGATGCTTTTCAGGAGAGCCTTGATGAAAAATACGGGGAGCTTGAGAACCTTAATAATGAGGTACACAATATGCTGAGCTCTACCAACAGCTCCCTTTCTTATGAAACAGAAAAGCTTGAGGATTTTGATGAACAGCTCGCAGAGCTTGATGCTACCATGAAATCCCTTGAATCACAGACCGCGGCGGCTCAGGCCCAGCTGGCAAAGCAGATAGCAAGCAGGCTTGCGATGCAGAGAGAGGATA
>DFEA01000016.1 GCA_002368575.1 Lachnospiraceae bacterium UBA3814
GCGAAATAATATGTAGAAATTTCGGAATGCAAAGGCGGCTGTTTTTGGTTATTATTACAGATTGTAATCAGAATATCGATATGCTATGATGTCAGCGTCAGAGGTAGGGAATGCCTCTGACCCGGATATCATACCTATAGTCCCGGATCATATTAAACATATTTAGCCTGTTTGTACATTCGTACACTGATTCTTTTATTGATCTTATGAATATCACCGTATTTATCTGCAATTCTGCCGCGGTGCATGAAAGCGTGATAAGAGAGGGGGAGGAAAGAGAGGTCCTGCTTGAAAAGCAGCAGTTCCGTCTGGAAAAGGAGTTAAAGCTTAAGCTGTACTCGGCTGCGGAGGGCCTTGTTATTTGGCTCCCCGAAGGAGTTTTCTGCAAAGACCGGACTGCTGCGGGTCCGGGGAAGCTGTCAGTCTCTGATAATGACATGCTTTTAATGGAAGCAGCCGGATGTAGCCACTTATACATTACAGTTTATTTTCATAATGAATACAGGGTCAGGAGATTCAGCACGGAAAGAGAGAAAAGAATAAGCGTAGGCCGGGCATATACCAATACGATATGCGCACAGGGACAGAGGACCCTGTCCTGTGAGCATCTGGTGATCGAGAGGGAAGGCGGGAAATACCTGCTTGATATACGCGGGAGGAACGGGTGCTATGTAAATTCCGTGTTTAAAGGGGCAGGAGAGGTGTGCATATTACATTTTTCCGATGAGATCATTCTTCACGGGGTAAAGCTTTTGTGGCTTAACGACAGTCTGGTGCTTATGCATCCGGGGGTGCCCCTCTTCGGGGATACCGGCTGTACGGAGACCGCTTTCGATCCCGTTATCGTGAGGCTCAGGGAAATTGAGCTGTACAGACCGCAAACGGGCTGTCCAGGGCTCATGCCTGATATCCGTCCGATCCCCAGGACCGTCAGAAGGCCCGATACGGCTGTGGTGGAGCTTGATGCGCCTCCGCACAAGCAGGAGAACAGGCCGGAATCATTGATGCTGACCATCGGACCTGCTTTTACCATGGCTCTTCCGATGATCCTTGGCTCGGGACTTGCGATATACGGAAATAAAATTGCGGGCTCTGAGGGAAACAGTGCTTTTGTGTATACAGGGCTTATCACGGCAGTATCGGCTGCGCTCTTAGGAGCTCTCTGGGCGGTCATGAACCTGAGAAAAAGAAGGAGCGATGAAAAGAGACGGGAAAGGAAGAGGAAAAGGGCATATGAGCGCTACATAAGAGAGACCGAGGACAGGATAAGGGATAGATATGACCATAACCGGGAGATACTTATGTGCATGTACCCGGAGCCCTCGGTACTGACCGGGGGGTTTGACACAGCTTATCTTTGGAACCGTCTCAAGGAGGATGAGGATTATCTCTGTGTAAGGCTCGGAACGGGAAACGATCCCCGCGGAATAAGGATAGAGGCCCCAAGGGAGAGGTTTTGCATAGAAAATGACAGGATGCTCAGGCTGCCGGCCATGCTGAGGGATAAATACGGGGTGCTGAGAGAGGTCCCGGTATTATTCGATCTGGGAAGCGGAAGGCTTTTTGGAGTAATTGCGCAGAAGGAGCAGGAGCTTCTTGAGCTTTTGTACCTTATGGTAATACAGCTCTGCTTTTTCATAAGCGCAAACAGGCTGAAGCTTGCCATACTACTTACCGGAGGGTCACTGTCGGAAAGGGATATCCGGATACTGAGATTTCTGCCCCAGCTTCACGGAAGGGATATGTACTATCTGGGCTTTACGAGGGATGACGCAGGTAAGATAAGGGCTTCTCTCTCAGAGCTTTTGTCGGATGAAGGCGGACAGGATGAAGCCGGAACCTGTATCGTGTTCAGCGATGACTACAACAATGTGAAGGAGCTTTTAAGGGACCATAACAGTCTGAAGGCAGTTCTTCTGGGATGTGACTACAGCTGTCTTCCCGGGGAGTGCAGTATGATAGTGAGGAGGGATCCGGAGTTTCAGGGGATCATCAATACAAGGGATTTAGCAAGAAGCCGTGAAGTTATATTTGACAGGGTCGATACGGCCTCGATGGAATGGCCTGTGAGAAGGCTGTCAGGGATAAGGGTGAGTGAAGAGACCGTGCACCTGCCCGTGCCCGAACGGGTCCTGTTAGAGGAGATATTCGGGATGCCGATACAGTCCTTCGGCAGCTTTATCATAAAGAACTGGCAGGAAAATGATACCATACATGACCTGAGGATCCCCGTAGGGATCGGCAGGGACAACGAGATAGTCTGTCTCGATCCGCATGAGAACTGTCACGGACCTCATGGCCTTGTAGCCGGAATGACCGGAAGCGGAAAAAGCGAGATGCTCCAGACCATAATAATAGCCCTGTCAGTAAGGTTCTCACCCCAAAGGGTCAATTTCTTCCTGATAGACTATAAGGGGGGAGGAATGGCGGAGCTGTTTAAGGGGCTGCCGCACTTAAGCGGAAGCATATCCAATCTTTCCGGCAATAACATCCGCCGTGCCATGGTAGCCGTAAGAAGTGAGAATGAACGCAGACAGAAGCTGTTTCTTGAGGCAGGGGTCAACAGGATAACGGAATATGAGAAAAAGTATCTCAAACACGAGGTTTTGGAGGCTCTTCCGCATATTTTTATAGTTATTGACGAGTTTGCCGAGCTTAAAAAGAACGAGCCGGATTTTATGAGAGAGCTGGTAAGCGTCGCACAGGTGGGAAGGAGCCTTGGGATACACCTGATACTTGCTACACAGAAGCCTCAGGGTACGGTAGATGATAATATATGGAGCAATTCCAGGTTCAGGATCTGTTTAAGGGTCCAGGACAGGCAGGACAGCGTTTATATGCTGCACAGGCCTGACGCGGCCTTCCTTAAGGGAGTCGGAAGGGCTGTCCTGCAGGTAGGAAACGACGATGTTTACGAGGAGTTCCAATGCGCCTATACAATGGCGGCAAGGGGAAGCCCGGGAGGCTCTGAGAAAATTGCTTTTCTGGACCGGCTCGGAAGAGAGGTCAGGGACGATACCGGTAACGAAAAGGGGTACCGGGAAAAGGAGGTGAGAGTCAGTGATTTTGAAGTGATAAAGGCTTTTCTCAGCTCGGCGGCAGGCATTTCCGATATGCCGCCTGCAAGAAAGCTGTGGATGCGGGAGCTGCCCGCAGAGCTTGAGATCAGCAGAGCGTTCAGTTCAGATCCTTATACATATTGTCTGGGAACATATGACGCACCCAGACGTCAGAAACAGGGAGACCTTACGATAAACCTGATAAACGGAGGTCACCATATCATCCTGGGGAGAAGCGGTTCAGGAAAAAGCACCCTGCTTCAGACCCTGCTCTATAATTTCCTTATACATGAAACACCCTCGGGATTAAATGCTTATATCCTGGATTACGGCAACGGAATGCTTTCGACCTTTAAGGAGAGTCTGCTTGTCGGAGCCTGCTTTACAGAGGACGATTCCGGGAGCATAAAAAACCTGTTCTACATGCTGAAAAAGGAGATGCAGAGAAGGAAGACTCTTTTTTGCGGAATCAATTTTGCCTCTGCCCTAAGCCTTCCGGAGAAGGTGCCGGCGATAGTTCTTATCATTGATAACTACGGTACCTTTCGTCAGAAAACAAAGGAGGGCTTTGACGGTGATATACAGGAGCTTGCAAAGAGCGGAGAGGCATACGGGATATATCTCATACTGACGGGCGGGCAGATAGGACCGTCTGATATACCCGGTCGTATCCATGAGCTTGTAAAGACCGTCATCTGCCTCTCACTGCCGGACAGAATGAACTACTCACAGAGCCTTAGGGTCTTAAGATGCGAGGTCTTTCCGGAGGAGGGAATTGCCGGGAGGGGGATAGCCTTTATGGATGGAGAGCTTTTGGAGTTTCAGACAGGTTTATCGTATCTTACCGATGAGTATTCAAGAAATATAAGGCTTAAAGAGCTGATCGCAAAAAGGAATGAGGACTATAAAGGCCACAGAGCAAAAAAGGTGCCTGTGGTACCCGCAAAGCCGGTCTTTTCGGACCTTGCCAGGGCCTTCTTTGAGGATGAGGAGCTTGCGGGGAAAAGGGATCACATCCTGCCTGCCGGGTTTATGCTTTCAGGCGGCGAACCCTTTGTACTGCCGCTTAACAGGATAAGCAGCTTTATTATATCAGGAAGGAGGAGGAGCGGTAAGAGCAATATGCTTAAGCTTATAGCTGAGGCTGCGGGACTTTGCGGGCTGGAAGCTGTTATGGTGCGAAAGATGGAGGAGCTGCGGGAGGGGCTCTTAAGAAAGGAAAAGGGCCTTATTATGATCGGCTATCCGGGGAAGCTGTCAGAATCCTTTTATTCCCATGGGTTTGATCCGGGAGCGGAGGAGGAGCTTACAGAGCTGCTTGCCGAAAACAGAAAAACCAGGCTTCATAATATCATAATGGAATTAAACAGAGAGGATGAGGCCCTGATCGCCGGGAGAAGGATATTTGACGGTATTAAGGAGGAGGCTTACGGGGTCCACCTGGGGGGCATGATAAACGATCAGAACCTGTTTGAGTTTTCGGAGCTGACCTTTTCACAGAAAAATGTATCAAAAAAACCGGGAGAAGGAGATGTGCCGGATATCGGTGAGGAATTATATTCAGGGGAGGTAAGGATCCCGCTATGGGAGCAGACAGATCAGGAAATGAACTTGTGTTAGAATTGCAGCTTCCTCAGAATGCCATCCGCCTCGATTCAAGGATAAAGGAGGATGTGACCGCGGAGGCTTTAATGAAGGAGGTCTGTGAAAGGCTGCATATAGGCTGCCCTTCGGAGGGGACCGTGATATCCTGCATGCTTAAAAGGGATCTTATCCTCACAAGAACCCTTGCCGAGGAAGGAGTAAAAAACGGAGACAGGCTTATGCTGCTTTACGGGAAACAGGACTGCATGGGGCAGGAGCACAAACGGGAAGGAGAATGAAATGCAGGCTTTAAATGCCGACTATACGGGTCTGAATGAAAGCATGATAAGAATGGGAGAGCTTATCCTTAAGATGGTAAAGGCTGTCGATGCCCTTGAGGAGAATGTGGACAGACTTGACATATCATGGAGCGGCGAGGCAAATGTACAGTTTATGCTGGCGTTCTACGATGATTTTAACAGAATGAGAACACTTATAGAAAACATGCTCAGATTTAAAAGGAACTTAAGGACGGTAATATTTGAATACCAGAAGAGCGAGGCTCTTGTTTCGGAAAAGGTAAAGGAGGTAAAGCTTTGAATGCGCTAAGGACAAGAAAGGATATAGAGATCGATTTTGTAAAGGCCTGCAATCAGTCCAGGGAATTAATGGACATTTCCAACAGCCTGTTTAAGATTGCGGGATCAGACATGATGGAGACCATGGCGATGATGCGTCTGAGCTGGCAGGGGAGCAATGCGGAAAGCTTCTATGATAAGACTGAAAAGCTGAGGACCGAGCTTATGAACAATGCCGAGGATCTTGTCAGGATCGCAAATCATATCAATCATACGGCAGATATCATATATCATGCGGAAATGATAGCCATAGGTGTCTGCTCATAAGATACACAGGCAGCACCCGTCGCTTAAGTATCAAAGTATCATGTTAAGAATTGAAATGGAGGGAAAAAAATGTCATTTATACAGGTTACCGCCTCTGAGCTGAGAAACAGGGCGGAGGAATTAAAGGGACTCAACAACAGCTTCAATACACAGACAGAGGCTCTGAAAAATACTGAGGAGGCCCTTAAGACGATGTGGGAGGGTGAAGCCAATAATGCCTTTCACAACGCCTTTTTAAGAGACAAGGGACAGATGGACAGCTTTAAGAATGCCATAGATCAGTACGTGAATGCTCTTCTAATCATAGCTGCAAAATACGAGGAGGCTGAGGCGCGCAACGTAGCCACATCCTCAGCCAGAGCATACTGACAGGAAGGGAGAAGGAATATGGAAGGAATATTAAAGGTTACACCGGAGAAGCTTATTCAGGCATCGAATGAATTCAGTCAGACAGGAAAGACGATAAGCTCCCTTACCGCTGAAATGATGTCCATAGTAAACGGTCTTAAATCGATCTGGCAGGGTGAGGCCGCAAACAGCTACAGCAGCAGGTTTTCGGGACTTCAGGATGATATCGACCGCGTCAATCGTATAATTCAGGAGCATGTTGCGGACCTGAACGAAATGGCCAGGGAATATCAGAATGCCGAGAACGCGAGCCTGGAGGCGAGCAGCGCGCTTGCGGGCGATGTGGTTTCGTGATGAGCGTAGACGCTTATATATTGCTGGATAATTCCCTCTCCCTTGGGGGAGGGAACCTGGCGATATGCAGGGAGACCATAAGATATATTCTCGATAATGCACCGGAGCCGGTCATGTTTACTCTTATGCTGTCAGGGGAAAGCACGGAGATCATAGGCAAAGCCTCCGACGGGAGGGAGGTGCTTAAGGAAAGGCTTTCCTCGGTCGGTCTTGTTGACAGGGACGGTCCTCTGACGGACAACCTTACGGAGCTTTTGCTTCAGTGGAAAAGGGCTGACGTGACCGACCGGTGCATAATCCTCTTTACGGATGGAAAAGAGGAGGAATCTGTGGCTCATACCAGGGAGGAGCTGTATTATCTCCTTTACCGGCTGGATTTTCCGGTGTATGTAGTTGACTGCGTTACAGGAGGAGAGCTGTCGGCAAAGAATCTTTCCGCCATATCTACCATAAGCGACGGAGAGCTTTTTTACTCTGAGTTTCAGGGATCGGAAGCGGAGATCGAGAGAAAGCTCGGGGATAGGATACTGTTTCTCATGGATGTGAAGTATTCACTGACGGGGAGGTATACAGATGAGACGGCAGCCGCAGAGCCTCAGGCGGAGACTGAAGAAGCAGGGTATGCAGATGTAGGAGAGCTTACAGAGGAAGCCGGTGCAGGGACGGATGAGGTCCTGGCGGAGGCTTCCGGGACCGAAGAGACGTTTATGCTGAAGGAGGCCTTTTCCGGGAGGGAGACGGTTATGGAGAGCAAATATCTGAAGAAAGAGTTCCCTTATATTACTGTTATGAGCTCTGTATTCTTTGCGATAATAATTATTACGATCATAATGCTTGTCACGGCAAAGCGAAGAAGGCCCAAAACAAAGCCTGTGCCGGTGAGGAGCAGAAGGGCTGTATACAGTGAAGGAGAGGAAGAGATGACGGTATGCCGTAAGGAGAAGGCTCTGCCGTCTTCTGATACCATGCTTTTATTTGAACAGGGGAGAGGGATAAATGAAGGGCTTTAGTGAAGAGGAGCTGCTTGTGCTCAATAATTATATGTATTTTAACTGTTCCTCACGCTACAGGTCTCTTGATGAAGCTTTAGAAGCCTATTCCTCGGGAGGTGAGAGCGGAAAAAGAGTATTTAAGGGAGAGAGCTTTAAGTATGATGCCTGCGCGGGCCTGACAGAGGAGGATGCCGCCGATGTTTTTACAAGACTGGATAAAATGACTGCGAAGGGCGGTTCCATGGAGGGGCTGACTGTCGAACGGGTCCTGGATGAAGGCGGAGTAAAGGCGATCTGCGTAAAAAAGACCTCGGGAGAGGCGGCAGTGGTATTCAGGGGAACGGGCGGAACCTATGAGGCGTGGCTTGATAATGTCAGGGGAGAGTTCATCGTTGACACAAAGATGCAGAAAATGGCTGAGGACTTTGTAAAATATGACTGCGGTGAGTTTGAGGACCTGACTGTTTCGGGACATTCCAAGGGGGGAAATCTTGCACAGTTTGTTACGGTCACATGCGCGGACAGGATATCGAGATGTGTTTCCTTTGACGGACAGGGCTTTAACAGCGAATTTCTGAAGGTTCATGAAAAGGAGATAGAGAAGGCCAGGGATAAGATCCATTCTGTCTGTGCAAACAATGATTACGTGAATATACTCCTGAATTCCATCGCGGGAGAGACGGTATATATAAGAAACAAAGACAGCTCTCCCGTGGGCGCACACTGCAGCTATTCCCTGCTCAAATACGGAAAGTTTGACGAAAACGGGATGGCAAAGAGGTATAAGCTGAATATACAGACTCCCTTTATCAGGGCCATGAATACGGTGGTTGATGGGATAGTGGGGGCGATAGACCTGCTTCCGGAAAACGGAAATGAGAGGATATCCGAGCTTTTGGGCTCGATAGTGGCTACTGTCTTCTGCTGCGAAAGGGAGACAAATAAGGTGGATGAGTGGCAGGAGATCAGGGATTCGGCAATGTCCGTATATAACTATGCCAGAGAGAGGCTGGGGATCTATGAGGATCCGGAGGGCGCCGTGAGCCTTTGCACAGAAAATGTCCATATGGATTTCGACAGATTCTGTTCCGCGATAGGAAGCCTTGAGGATATAAGGGGGCAGCTGTCCTCAGGACTGGAAGCCGTGTATACGATACGTGAGGAGCTGAACAGTGACATCATAGCGGATATGTATCTGACAGTCACCATGGACAGGGTGAATGAAAGGATGAGGAGGGATCTGGAGAGCTTACATAATATTACAAAGGGATTAAACGATATCCTGATCATGTACCGGAGTAAGGAGCAGGAGCTTGCGGCGATGAGCTGAACCGTTACCGGTCGTACTTAAGGGCAATCACTTAATACCCTCATAAACCCGGCGGGATATGCGGATCATAAGAAAGTCCGTATATTGATTAAAAAACCGCTGCCTGATACAATAGATCGGAATGCATTTTACAGGAAGTAATGCATATCGATCAAATTAAAGCAGGGAGATCCTTACAATGAATGAAGAAAAAGAACTGAATATCAAGGTGAATCCAACATCCAACACAGCAATAACAACGCTTATCATGCTGGCAAACGCCAAATATGAAAAGGCCCTGGAGATACTTGAAAAAATGGGTGTGGAAAAAGAAACGATATTTCATGGAGTGGATCCCGGTGACATGATAAACAGACCATCCGATATCGTAAGAGAGCTCCGCTATGTTGCTTTAAACAGAACTATTGAGGAAAGCGGACTGAAGACACTGATCGATCTTCCATGCGGCTATACTCCAAAGGTATTTGAGTTTACAGAGAAGGGAATGCAGTATATAGGCTGCGATCTTCCGGCTGTAATAAATGATTTTTCGCCGATCATTGCATCCATGACTGATAATGAGCAGAAAAAACAGATCAGCTTCCGGATCGTTGATGTTACGAATTATGAAAGCATGAAGGCAGCGGCCGACCTGGCAGAAGGGCCTGTCTGCATCGCTACCGAGGGCCTGACCGTTTATCTGACCTCTGAAGAAACAAGGCAGCTCGGTGTAAATATAAGGCGTATCCTTTCCGAAAAAGGAGGCTGTTGGCTTAACGCGGACGTGGAAACCCTCGATTATTATATGGCGGTATTTCGGGCCGTTGCGGGAGACAGGGCGATGGAGCTTCTTGCGGCGGCAAGGAAGGGCTTCAGCGGACAGTCGGATACGGATCTTCATAAAAATAACGCGGCTGTCGTAAAAAGCTCAGGCGGGTCGCTCGCTACGGATTATGAGAAAATAGAAGCGCTATACAGATCAAGAGGACTTCTGGTGGAGAAGGTACCTTATTTCAGGGAGGACCTAAGGCTTCATCTTTTCGATGCCATGACCGATGAGGAGATTGAGAGGCTTAAGGAAAATATGAAGCATGTGAACGTCTGGAAGATAACGCCGGACCCGGATTTTAAGGAAGAAGAGAATGCTGTCTGGGATTCATCGGAAGCGGACATAGATACGGAGCTTCCTTTTGAGGTAAAGAGCTCCCTCAGGGATGGACTGCTTGAAATGAGTATTCAGGGCCGCATGGATACGATCACGGCGCCACAGCTTCTGAAGCAGTTTCAGGAGGCCGGGGAAGGAATAACCGGTATTCATATTGATGTGAGCAGGATGGCATATGTCTCTTCAGCGGGGCTTCGTGTCCTCCTTATTATGTATAAGTCTCTTAAGGATAAGGATAGCTTTGAACTGACAGGCGTTAATGCCGCGATCCGTGAAATAATGGAAACGACAGGCTTTGACCAGTTTTTCTTAAAACCGTGAATGCGGGAGCGGAGTAAACCTAAGGAGAACCCACGCCGCCATGCGTAAAGCCCGGACTATTCTTTTATATGCAATTCGGGAGCTTTATGGTACAATACGGGTGGTCAGGGGGTAAAAGCACAGGGCAGAAGCTCCTGAACGGGAGGAGAAAAGCATTATGGATATTCAGTATTTGTTATGGCTTCAGGGTATCAGAAATGCAACAGGCGGAATGTTTGACGAGTTTTTCAACGGAGTGTCCAAATTTGCGGTGGACATTATGCCGTTTCTGCCTTTTGTGGTCTTCTGGTGCGCGAATAAGAAGTGGGGATATCGTTTTATTACCTCATGGGCTCTCGGCGAGATCATTAACAGCATAATCAAGCTTACGGTGTGTGCGTACCGCCCATGGATAAGGTCAGAGCTTATAGAGCCGGCCGGGGATTCAAAGGTCGCGGCAACGGGATATTCGTTCCCAAGCGGCCATACAGTGGCTGCCACCGTCACATACGGGACTACTGTCGTATGGCAGAAGGATAAGAGAAGATGGCTTGCCGTTCTTTGCGGTGTACTGATAGCAATGACAGGATTCTCAAGAAATTATCTGGGGGTACATACGCCGCAGGATGTTATCGTGGGTTTCTGCGAGGCAGTCATCATCATAGTTATTACGGGAATAGTGCAGAAAAAAACAGACGGCAATGAGAGGCTTGCTGATATCCTTACATTTGCGGGAGCAGCCGCGGTAGTTCTGGCGCTTGTTTACATCATATTAAAGCCCTATCCCATGGACTATGTTGACGGAAAGCTTCTGGTAGATCCGCAGCTCATGATGAACGATTCCTTCAAGGCCTGCGGCTTCTGCCTGGGATTTCTGCTCGGAAGCTACCTTGACAGGCATTATCTGAAATACAGGATCCCGGCAGGAAAAGCTGAGCTGCCGATGCTGACCTGTATAGGTGCTGCGATCATGTTCGGCTGGAGGGAATGGTTTGCACCGGCAACCGTTACCGCCGCGTTAGGAGGTCACTGGGGAAATATGGCAGCCCATTTTATAATGGTGATGTTTGCAATGACCATCTGGCCGATGGTAATTACCAAAACCTGTGAGAAAGGATGATTTTGCAAAATACGGCGTCATACATGTGATCGAGGATAATTATCCGGGATCTGCATATGAGTTACCATTCATGGGGCATGATGGAACTGCCGGATACTGACCGGAGCTTGCTCAAAGGCAGTATCCGGCAGTTTCATCATGAAGCCGTGAATGGTGATCATATTAAAAGCCGGAATAATTTATTAAAAGCCATCTGCGTAAAAATAACAGGGAGCCGTTTTATATGAAAAAAAGTCTGCACATATTGTTTATGCTCGATTTTTTCAGCTTTTTCGGCGGAACGGAATACATAAACTATAACCTCCTTGCGGGGCTTAAGGAGCTGGGACATGACAGGTGCCTTAGAGAATATGAGAAGGTATTTCTTGAGCTTGCGGGAAGCGGCGGGGAGTGAGGGAGCGGGTGACTCCGTGATATGCTTTGAGCTTTAACGCGGAAGGTCACCGGACAGCCCCTCTGAGCTTATACGGGTAAGTCCTTTATCGAAACAGGCGGTCTTTTCAGGCCGCCTGTTTTATGGTACGATACAGGACAGGAAGCGGTATATTTGTCGTAAAAGATAAACGGGAGATATCAAAACTCCGGAGGAGACGAAATATGGCTAAAGCGAGGACGGTTGCGATCGGGGTGCAGGATTTTGTGCAGCTTCGGGAGAATAAATATTTTTATATAGATAAGACTTCCTTTATCAGAGATTGGTGGGAATCAGGAGACGCTGTGACCCTTATAACCCGTCCGAGGCGCTTTGGAAAGACCCTTAACATGAGCATGCTTGAGTGCTTCTTTTCCGATAAGTACGCGGACAGGGGAGATCTGTTTGAGGGGCTTAAGGTCTGGGAGGATGAGGAGCTTCGCGCTCTTCAGGGGACTTACCCGGTGATCTTTCTGTCATTTGCGGGGATCAAGTATATAAACTATAAGGATGCAAGAAAGGCGATAAACAGCCTTATCGCGCAGCTGTACAACAGCTATGACTCTATGCTGCGGGATGAAAGGTTTACAGCCGCGGATCGGAAGCAGTTTCTTTCTGTATCCGGGGATATGGACGATACAACGGCTGCCATGTCACTTAACAGGCTTTGCGAGTGGCTGTACCGTTACTACGGGAAAAAGTGCATCATCCTGCTTGATGAATACGATACCCCCATGCAGGAGGCCTGGGTGAACGGATACTGGAAGGAGCTTGTGGCGTATACAAGGGCTCTTTTCAATAACAGCTTCAAGACCAACCCATCCTTGGAGAGGGCGGTAATGACCGGGATCACAAGAGTGAGTAAGGAATCCATTTTTTCCGATCTAAATAACCTTACCGTAGTTACTACTACCTCTGACAGGTATGCCACAGCCTTCGGGTTTACGGAGGAGGAGGTATTTGCCGCCATGGATGAGCAGGGCATGGGAGAGGAAGAGAAGGAAAAAGTGAGGTTCTGGTATGACGGCTTTACCTTCGGTAGGATTACGGATATTTATAATCCCTGGTCGGTAACTTTATATCTTGATGAAAGAAAATTTGACACCTACTGGGCCAATACCAGCGGAAACGGGCTGGTGAGCAAGCTTATAAGAGAGGGAGATAAGAATCTTAAATATCATTTTGAGGATCTTCTTAACGGGAAGGAGATAGAGGCGAAGATAGACGAACAGATCGTATACGGAGATCTGAGCG
>DFEA01000097.1:0-215 GCA_002368575.1 Lachnospiraceae bacterium UBA3814
CTTCTTGACGAGGCTCAGGCCGGTGATAACATCGGTATCCTCCTTCGTGGTATCAACAGGACCGACATCGAGAGAGGTCAGGTCGTTGCAAAGCCCGGTACCGTAACCTGTCATCATAAGTTCACGGCTCAGGTTTACGTTTTAACCAAGGATGAAGGCGGACGTCATACACCTTTCTTCAATAACTATCGTCCTCAGTTCTATTTCAGAACGAC
>DFEA01000097.1:364-8709 GCA_002368575.1 Lachnospiraceae bacterium UBA3814
CATCCCGTAGCCTGCGAGCAGGGTCTTACCTTCGCTATCAGAGAAGGCGGACGTACAGTTGGTTCAGGCCGTGTTGCTACGATCATCGAGTAATTAAATAGAAATACAGTAAAATCAAGGCTCCCGAGGATTTCCTCGGGAGCCTTTTAGTTTAGTGCGATAAATTACGTACAATTCGCTTTTTTTCTTTGTAAATAAGTTGACATTTTTTACTGGTTTTTATATAATTAGATAACCAACTTGATTTGGTGTTGTTAATACTGCTCTAGGTTGTACGTCTCTCTAGATATGAGAATGACCGAACCCTAGAGTTTTTCAATTAGAAGGAAGAATTTAGTGAAAACAGCGATACTTGTAGATGGTGGATTTTATAGAAGACGTGCCCAAAAAGTTTTTGGTGATAAGAACGCCACTGATAGAGCTGATGAATTAGAAACTTACTGTAAAAGGCATCTCAAAACGCATGGACAAAATAGTGAATTATATAGAATCTTTTATTATGATTGCCCTCCATCTTCGAAAAGAATATACCATCCGTATTTGAAAAGTCAGATTGATTTAGGACGAAGTGATTTGTTTGTTTGGACCAATGATTTTCTTGATTCACTAAAGAAGAAGCGGAAATTTGCTGTAAGATTAGGAAAACTTGCAGAAGAGCAAGCCCATTATACTATTAGACCGGAAGTGGTAAAAAAGTTGTGTAATGGTACAATTTCTTTTTCTGATATCACTGAAAAAGATTTTTGCTTAGAGATAGACCAAAAAGGTGTTGATATGAAGATTGGTTTAGATATAGCATCTATTGCATATAAGAAACAGGTTGATCAGATTGTCTTAATTTCTGGTGATAGTGATTTTGTATCTGCTGCAAAACTTGCGCGTCGAGAGGGAATAGATTTTATCCTTGATCCGTTGGGCGCACATATCAAGCCTGATCTATTTGAACATATTGATGGATTGAGAACTTGTGATAAATCATATACTGATGGTGTTGTATGAAATAGAAATGGTGAAGATATAGTACTATTTTGGTTATAATTTGGTTCTAGAAACTTTGAAAACGATATAAAATCAGGCCTTGAATGTAAAATGGGAATACTGGGATGGCCATTTTACAATGATTTACAACCACGATCACAATGCCTTACATCAGAGAAGGCGGAAGAACAGTTGGTTCAGGCCGTGTTGCTACAATCATCGAGTAATTAAATAGAAATACAGTAAAATCAAGGCTCCCGAGGATTTCCTCGGGAGCCTTTTAGTAATATCAAAAATCATGCAAAATCGGCAGGTGGTTCTAATAACATATGACGCCCTTCTCTCGGGCGATGGTTACTGCGTTTCAGGGATTTCTATATCATTTGGCAAAATTAGCTGTATAATTCGGTGTTATTGATATGATCTGGCGTAAATCGTTTGCTCAGACTGATCGGGAGGGATTAGATAAAGATACTTTACAATAAAATCGAACTTGTGTAGCTTAAGCGTTTATGATAATATGAAAGTGTAAGTTTTGCTCAAAAGATAGGACTAGATGGTGCACCGTCCGACAGGGTTGCCCCCCCGCCGGACAAAGAATAGAGAATCTACCTCTACACCTTACAGAATAGTCTGCGATACACACGGCTTTATTTTATACCATTTGCCTTAACGGGTAAAGGGTATTTTCCTGTATCATATACGGGAGTTTTTGTTTTTGTTGAGTTTTTGTTGTCCTGTGATTTTTTAGAGCAATAAAGTCTTTTTTGTGTATTCGCAAACGGTTTAGTATCACTCCGAAACGAACGGATGTGAAGTGTAGACGTACGCTTCATGTCCGTTTTTCTTTTGGGCATAATTCTCTGGCAAGCAAAGGAGTTCGCTATGTCAAATATGAATGTTCTGATGCATAATACCCAGGCTATGTTTACGAACAGACAGTTGGGGATTACCAATAATCGCAAGGCAAAGTCTTCGGAGAAGCTTTCATCGGGATATAGGATAAACCGTGCAGCTGATGATGCGGCTGGGTTGACTATATCAGAGAAGCTAAGAAGCCAAATAAGAGGTCTTCATCAGGGATCAAAAAATATTCAAGATGGTATATCTGTTATTAAAGTAGCAGATGGTGCCATGGAAGAAATAACGGATTGCTTGCAGAGGATCAATGAATTAACTATAAAAGCTTATAACGATACGAATACCGAACAGGATCGCCAAGCCATGCAAAGCGAAATTGATAATTGCCGGAGTGAGATACAGAGGATTGTAGATTCAACTACTTTTAATGAAATACCGGTTTTAAAATTTGACAAGGTTAAAGAGATATTAGAAGTCCCCGCACATAAAGGACTCGGATATATTAACACAACAGAGGAGAGAAGTATTCCGGAATGGATCTCTTATAGTCCTGAAATGAAAGTAGGGAACTACGATTCGGGTATTCAAGATACAAATGTTTGGTATGTGAATGCTTCTAAAAATCCTGTTATGTATTATGGTCCGTCAGTAGCGGATAAGGTGATTTGTGACAATATTGAATTTGATTTTACAGAGCCATCATCAATTATGGTTAAGGATGAAAATGGGAATTATATTCCGGGAGATCAGATTGATATACAGTATGGGGGCTCATTTACTCAGTCTCTGAATAATAATGCCTGTGCAGTAGTTGACTTTGGCGGACTATCAAATAGTGTAACTACAGCCGAGGATTTGTATGAGGAGATGACAGGTATGATTGGCTCTAGTATAGGGTGTGCCTGTGCTACATGTAATGATTATTACGGTATTACTTTTTTAGGAAGTGAGCCAGAATTAACCGTTGAGAACACTAATAGCATAATCTATATGAATCATGGGTCATCCTCTGAATCATCGATTAATCTTAGTTCATGGAAACCTTTCGATAACGGCACAAAATCTGTTTTTGACAAGGTAAGGGATTTGATAAAAGAGCAAGAAGATAATGAATATTCTGATGAAGAAAAAAAGCAGCAGGTCAAAGATTTAGCAAATGAAATAGAAAAGGCACTGGCACAAAAATCCTACGATGCAATTAATCAAACTTGCCTTGAAAAAAACCATTTTAATCGTGTCTTAAAAAAAGACGATACATCCTGGGTTCTTTACGACTATAGAGATTGGGGGCAGGACGGTGAGGGTAGAGATATCATGTCCAGTCCCAAAATTAAAGAAGTTCAGACAAGCTCTCTGGTGCATGGACAAACAGAGGTAGAAATAGATGTGCCGGATTTATATAGAACAGAACATGAGGATCTTATCATACAGGCAAGCGGGATCGTGCCAGATGAAATCCCTATTCGTTTACCTAATATAGATGTTGATAGTCTATTTGACGGAGAATACAGTGTTGCCAGGTATAAAGAAACAAAATATCTAAGCGAGGAATATCTCAAAAAGCATAGTGAATGGGAAAAAAGTGGAGTAGAAAAAACATATTCGGTGTATCATCCTGCTACTGCGCCATCAACCATGACATATTCTCAGAATGTCTATGAAACGGTAACGGGTACTGATGAGAATGGTGAAGCATACAAAACAAAGAAAGTTACCGGAACAATAGAAAAGACTGTGAATGTACCGGGGAGCCCCGCACATACGAGTACCTATACTAAGATGGAATATCCTTATGAAGAGCCATTGCCAGGCCCTGATGATTATGTATCGGTAAAAGAGTATGATCCTCCTGATGTTCAGACGATACTTGATGCTATAGGAATAATTAGCGGATACAGATCTCAATTGGGTGCGGATCAAAATAGGTTGGAGTCTGCATTTAGGAACAACCAGAATAAAGAAGAAAATACTACTGCTGCTGAATCCCGTATCCGTGATACAGATATGGCAGAGGAAATATCGCGCTTTACCAAGGATGGAATTTTACAGCAAGCCGGACAATCGATGCTTGCACAAGCCAATCAGAACCGACAAGGGTTGTTGTCTCTTTTATCATAGTAGATAAGAGTTGTTTTTGATTATTGAAAAGGAGTTCGATATGTCAAATATGAATGTTCTAATGCATAATATGCAGTCGATGTTTACGAATCGACAGTTGGGGATTACAAATAATAATCGGGCGAAGTCTTCGGAGAAGCTTTCGTCGGGATATAGGATTAACCGCGCGGCTGATGATGCGGCGGGTTTAACTATTTCCGAGAAGATGAGGCATAAAGTTAGAAGCCTCCATCAAGGAGCAAAAAATATCCAGGATGGTGTCTCTTTATGCCAGATTGGAGATGGTGCTTTGGCTGAATCTCAGGATATACTCCAGAGAATAAATGAATTATCGATTAAATCTGCAAATGACACTAACACCCAGCAGGATCGTGAAGCCATTCAGGCGGAGGTTGGACAGCTAAAGGAAGAGCTGGATCGGGTGGCTCATTCTACTTCTTTTAATGAGAAAATTTTCCCATTATTGGGTGGTGTACTAGAGGATACAGTAATACCCGGAGAAAAGGTAGGGTTTGATAATGTTCAAATTAAGAATTGGCAAAATGCAAAAGTATCTATGTCTGACTGGCCATTTGATGAGAACAGTTCCCCCACAACTATGAGACTTAAAGCAGGTATTCAAGGGACGGGGACAACATTGGACGGAAAGGAATATAGTTTGATTTATGACGATGGAAGAACAAGTTATCCTTCTATTGCATTTGGATATAAATCACCAGGAGAGACAGAAAATAAGTTTGAGATGATTTCATTTTCACAGATGGAAGTTAAACCAGGATCTGTGGTCTTAGATGAAGACAACCAAACTATTTCTAGAACTTTGACTTATGAAAATCAACGAAAGGGTATTTCATTTGAGATAAATCAATCTGTTACAGCTGTTCAGGAACGCAAATCATTTGAAATTAAAAACTCTTTTGTAAATAAGGGTGATTCCCAAATAAATACTTATATGTTTGTACAAAATTTTGATACAGCTTATGGAGGGGATTATGACGGAGATCGTATAGAACAGTATTTTTCTGATAATAACAGGATAACTCAAGAGTCACTCTGGGTTAAGGATAATGATCACGAATTGTCTTTGCTTGGAAATCTTAATCGTATGGGCTTAAATGATAGTGGAATAGGTCAGTTAGTGAATAAATATGTTGCAGGAAGAATCTCTTTAGACGCAATGCCGAGCAGTATCTCTATTGCTAATACAGACGACCACGTATTTCCTTTTTCAGAATCTATTCAATTCGATAGCTCAAAAATGGGATTTTTGGCAGTAGGTCGATGGAAACCAGGAGATGATCACTGGGATTTTATGAATAATTATGAATCCGAAACAAAGGAGTCATTGGCTGATGGTGTTGATATCAGCTTCACATATGCATCTTTTGGGGATAGTACACTTACGTATGGGGTAAAAAACATATTTAATGATCCAAACATTGATGCTTCTAATCTTGAGATTTCAGATTTTCATGTTAAGGATTATAAAGATGTGTGGATTCAGTATAGCGATGTACGGGACGATGGAATGGATATTCGGTGTTGCAACGCGACCTGCGAAGGATTGGGAATGACAAATGTAGATTTATCTACACGTCAAGGGGCATTAGAAGCAATTGATACTGTTAAAAATGCCTTGAGCAAGGTCAGTAGTTATAGAAGTCAATTCGGAGCTGATCAGAACAGACTTGAACATGCGATGGCAATTAATAATAACACAGCGGAAAATACAGATGCTGCTGAATCCCGGATTAGAGATACAGATATGGCCGAAGAGATATCACGCTTTACCAAGGATGGAATTATACAACAAGCCGGTCAATCAATGCTCGCTCAGGCCAATCAGAACCGTCAAGGAATCCTGAGCCTTTTGCAATAGAGCAAATACCAGGCAATGGATTTTAAGAGACACAGATACCAATATAGTATTGTTGTTCTTGATTTAGACAGTATACATATTTTCTGAGCAGGATTATAATGAAGTCAGTAAGTCTTGATGATTTTAAGAAAGCAGTTGACAAACGAAATACCAGCGATCATACGTGCAGAAACTGTGGTGGGAAGGTCAAATATTCTATTGTTGAAGGTACATATACCTGCAAGGAATGCGGGTTTGTGGAGTGGGATATCTATGGGAGAATAAAGGAACTGCTTGAATGGAATCCCAATCTTTCCAGAATAGAAATTGCTACGATCCTGCATGTTAAGATGCGTGATATGAACCAATGCTTCGACAATGGCATCTTAGTCAATCCCAAAAGCAATATGCTGGATTAGAGTCGCTAAAACAGGAGTAGAATAGATCCCTCAAACATATGGAGAATGAGATCAGAAATCTTGGAAATCAAATAAGGAAATGTCAAATCTGCGGAGGGAGAATGTTAACATCGGTCTCCGGCGGATTTGTGTGTCCTGTCTGCGGACGGGAGGAGCAGGATGACTACGGGAAGATATGGGACTATATCAATAAATATGGTCCGTCGTCAGTATATGTTATTCATATCGCTACGGGTGTTTCGGAAGAAATAATAAAGGAATTTCTGGAACAAGGCAAATTGGGCGAGATTGAAGAAGAGCCGCCGCTTCCGAAATGTGAACGCTGTGGAAGAGAAATAAAATCCGGCAGATTGTGCCTATATTGCATGAAGGATGAAGTAAACAGGCTTAAAGAGAGTCCCGTTAGTCCGAAGGGTCAGCATGACTCTATATACAAGGGTGTCGTAATGCATTATTTCGGAAAGGATGGAAAATATATGAAATGATTACTGTTCTGTCATCACAGGACTATTTTAAGCCAATACTATCTGATTCAAACGCCACTCAGAAAAGCCGGTTCAAATTAGGGATTTCGGAAACGAAGCAAATATGAACTTACATTCTTCGAGTGGACAAGAGAAAAACGGCTTTACTGGAGCAAAGATGTTCCGGTGAAGCCATTTTTCTATGCAAAAAAACCTGCTAACAAAAGTCAAGTACATTTGAGCAGGTTTTAAATAGTTTTTTATGTTACATTTTTACGCACACCAAAAAGGCTGGTATTATCCCCAGCCTGAGCCAATACCTTATGCATTACATCATTGATAAACTTCGATTACCCGGGCATAGTATATCCGTAAGAACTTATTTAATCCTGCTATTTTCGCGTGCTTTTTACTTTTTCCTTCAGACTCCTTCTTCAGGATATAGTTATATACAGCGTCATCTTTCGGTGCCGGATGGCTTTTAAGAACTCGCATAACCTCGTACCCGACCTTCCTTAAAGTTGAAGAACCCCGTTTTGTTATCTTTCGCTTAGAGCCAACAAACTGCCCTGACTCGTATGGTGGCGGATCAATTCCAGCCCATGCAATAAGCGCTTTGGCATTATGAAGCCTTCTTACATCGCCGATTTCTGCAATGAGCTTTGGTGCGAGAACATCCCCGACGCCTCCCATTTCCCGAACTGTAGAATATTCAGGCAGGGACTTCGCAAGTGTCTGCATTCGTGCTAAAATGAGTGCCAGAGAGCTATCCACAGCCCTCAAAACTGATATGGCTTCCTCTACTAACATTTTGGTCGATGGGGTATTGGAAGACAGTGTAGGAATACCATTGCATGCCAGTTCGTAGACTGCTTCAGCCTTAGATCTGCTGCGGTGGTATTTCTTTTCCTTAGCCCAGCTCAAGTATTCCTCTGTGAATTCTTCAAGGTTCATTGATGTAATCAAATCGAAATGCCAAAACTTTTCAACAAAATCACTAAGCTTATCTTTGCCATTAGCTTCATTCCAACTATTAAACATCTTTTTAATGCCAGGCATAACGTAGTCCAAAATGTGAGTTAGTTCCTGCAATGCTTTAACATGAAGCTCCATATAATACCGATACCTACGTCCCAGCAACTTAAGCTCGGCATATGTTTCTTCATCACCTTCATATTTCTGGAGCTTGTACCATTTTTCAATGCCATAATTCGCAATCGTCATTGAGTCTAGCTTGTCAGTTTTGGCACCTCTGATACTGTTGTCCTTTGCATATTTCTTCATTGCAAACGGATTGACAACAGATACGAAATATCCCTTATCGTGAAGAAATGTCAATACTGGTAGGTGATAGATGCCTGTTGCCTCCATCACAATTCTTATCTCACCGTCCAGTTTCGCCAACAGATCAGCAAAGGCTTCCATTGCTCCTTCTTCATGCTGCACCTCGAACGGACTGCACACAATCTCTCCATATGGCTTAAGAATACACACAGTGCTTTTTCCCTTTGACACATCAACTCCAACGCTTATCATCTGATACCTCCTTGAACTGATAATAGTAATTGTTCCAGCCGCACTTATTACCATTCAGTTTAGTTAGTTACGCGGGAGCTGATCCCTACCTGCTTAATCGAATGCTTATAA
>DFEA01000097.1:8770-31703 GCA_002368575.1 Lachnospiraceae bacterium UBA3814
GAATGCTTATAATAAGGGGTTGGTTAACGGTTTTTTTGACGGATGCTAAGACCCAAAAAAGCCCTCGTCAGACCAATTACTCCCCTTATTATAATAAAATAAGTGCAGATGTCAGAGTTAATTACTCTCTAACAACTACACTTTTATGGTACTAATAAAGCACCCGCGAAGAGTGCTGATAGCTTTAAAAAGAAATCGGGAACATCGACATGTCCTGATCTGCATAAATTGTGAGGTGATATCGCGGAAAGAAACAACAGGGGATCACAGTGAAACCTCCTTTACAAATCTATTGCGCTCTATTATAATCAGGCACAAAAAAAGAAGGCAGGATATTCATTGCCGCTATATAAAATATAGTAATGGAGATCTGCTATAGCTAAGAAGCTGTTACCCAAAGAAGAAAACATCTATGAAGCAGCATAATAGGATTGAAACAGCATGACCTTTGGTGAAAAAATAAGATATTTACGTAAGCTGATCCCTTTATCGGTCGAGGAGGTCTCGGAGCTTACAGGGATCCCGAAAAACACTCTGTACAGATATGAAAGGACGGATGCTGCCCCGAGGTCGGGGAAAAGATGTGATATCCTGGCAGAGCTGTTCGGATGCGGGACGGAGGCTCTTACGGACGATTCCGCAAGGGTTAAGCCGGCTGATTTTAAGAACAGGATCAAGGGCCTGCGTTCAGCCAAAGGGCTATCCGTGACGGAGGTTTCCGAGGTTACGGGGATCACTTCATATAAGGATATGGAATCCGGAAGGCTTATCCCGGATACACTGGAAGAGTATAAGGCGCTTTCGGGAGTGCTCGGATGCCGGGTATCATATCTTGTGCTGGGTGATGAACGGTTTGAGGGCCATACCGGGGATGAGGCCGAAGCCTGCAGTGAAAATGCGGAGAGCCTGCGCACTGCTGAAAGGCGGGCTGAGATGCTGGAAACGGCCTTCAGGCTCTTTACAGAAAGGAATATCGATTCGGTAAGCCTTGCCGATATAACAGAGGCCTGCGGACGCGGCAGGATCTCGCTTTACAGATACTTTAATTCAAAGATTGCCCTTGTCATGGAGCTGGCAGTAAAGAAGTGGACTGAATTCCGCAATGAGAACCAGAGAAGGCTCCCGGATTTAGAGGAGAAATGCGCACGCGAATTATTTGAATTTTATCTGGACTCTTTTCTGGAGCTGTACCGCAGGCACCAGGAGCTCTTAAGGTTCAATCAGTTCTTTAATGTATATATAAGGTCCGAGAAGGCAGGAGCCGATGATCTGAAGCCGTATCAGGAGATGATAGGTGAATTCAGGAAACCGTTTCATATAATGTATGAAAAGGCAAAGAAGGATCGAACCATAAGGACTGATGAGTCCGAGGACGAGATGTTCAGCACTACCCTTCACCTGATGCTGGCGGTGGTCACCAGATACGCTGTAGGGCTTGTATATAAGCCTGAGAAGGATTACGATCCTGAGAAGGAGCTGTTGAAGCAGAAGAAGGCTCTGATGACGATGTATACATAGACGCAGGCTCCCGTCAGTATCCGCCAATTCCATCATGGCCGGTAACGGTTCGCCCAAGGGGTGAACTGTTACCGCAGGCGTTTCAGTATTTTATTATTTTTTTATTTTTATGTTTAAAATTGATAAAAACTATGCTAGTATTATGTAAATATGATTATAGCTTAGAGTAGTTGAGGTAATGATATGAGGCTTGTTACAAGAAGCGATTTTGATGGCCTGGTGTGCGCGATGATCCTTAAGGAGATGGGGCTTGTCGATGATATCAAATTTGTACATCCCAAGGATGTTCAGGACGGAAAGATCGAGCTTTCGGAGAATGATATAACGACAAACCTTCCGTATGATCCGAGGGTGGGTCTTTGCTTTGATCATCATGAGTCCGAGCTTTCCAGGAATTCGGGGGCTGTGGCCGAGGGCAGATGGATAATAGAGAAGGATGCCAGAAGCGCTGCCAGGGTAGTATATAATTATTATAAGAAGCAGAATAACCTGGAGAGGATCTCCGATGAGATAATGGCCGCCGTGGACAAGGGCGACAGCGCTGATTTTACCATGGATGAGGTCAAGGAGCCTAAGGACTGGGTCCTTATGAATTTCCTTATGGATGCCCGTACAGGGCTGGGAAGGTTCCATGATTTCAGGATATCCAATTATGACCTGATGATGGAGCTTATTGATTACTGCCTCGATCACAGCATAAAGGATGTTCTGAAGCTTCCCGATGTCAAGGAAAGGGTGGATATGTACTTCGAGCAGCAGGAGAAGTTCAGGGCCCAGCTTGAGAGGATATCCAGACAGGAGGGACGCTGCGTTATAGTAGATCTCAGGAACGAGGATATAATCTATACCGGCAATCGTTTCCTTATCTATACCATGTTCCCGGATGCGTATTTCTCCATTCATGTAGCATGGGGCTTTAAGAGGCAGAATACGGCGGTAATGATCGGGAAGTCGATCTTTAAGGATTCGCCGGACGTTGACAAGAATATCGGGGATATCTGCCTTAAGTACGGCGGAGGCGGGCATAAGAACGCCGGGACCTGCCAGCTTGACAACGATAAGGTAGATGAGCTTCTGCCCGATATCCTTCAGTATTTTAATTCTTAACCGGTTTTAAAGGTGCGTAAAAGGCATTGTCCCCGCGGGATGGTGCCTTTTTTTATCGCAGGGCCGCCGATAGGAAAATGTCAGCTGAAGCTGACCGGCGGCCCGCGGGCGAGCAGGGTACGATTTCATCTCCCCTACCCGATTCACAGGGCAGCCGATAGGAAAATGTCAGCCGACCCAGCCTCCGTCAAGTGTAATGATCTGACCGGTCAGGTAGGTATTGTTTTCACAGAGAGTGTATACAAGCTCTGCCACCTCCGAAGGCTGTCCCATCCGGTTTGCCGGGATCTCTTCAATTATCGCGTCAAGCTCTTCCCTTGAATAGGTATTGTTCATATCGGTATCGATAAGCCCGCAGGCAACGGCATTTACCTGGATGTTGCTGGGTGCGAGCTCCTTCGCGAGGGCTTTTGTGAAGGCGTTAAGCCCGCCCTTTGAGGCCGAGTACGCGACCTCCATTGAGGCGCCGGAATTTCCCCAGACCGAGGATATGTTTATGATCCTTCCCGATTTTTTTCTGAGCATGAGCGGGATCGCAAGCCTGCTGAAATAGAAGGCTGCGTTTAAATTGGTGCCGATTACCCTGTCCCAGTCCCGGGGACTCATGTCCTGCAGCAGTCCGCTGTAAGCGATCCCCGCGTTATTTATGAGCACATCCAGGTCGTCTACCCTTTCAAATACTGTCTCCGCGGTTTTATATACGGAGACATCTCCGGTAAAGGCTTCAGCCGAGATCCCGTAGCGTTTTGAAAGCCGGGAGGCAAGCCCGGACAACTCCTCCCCTGACTGTCTGCAGACCAGGATAAGGTCATAGCCATGGGAGGCAAAGACCTGAGCGAGCGCCGAGCCGATACCCCGGGAAGCGCCGGTTATGAGAGCTTTTTTATTCATGCTGTCCTCCTGGATCAGGGCAATCGCTTAATGCCCTCATAACCCCGGCGGGATATGCAGATCATAAAAAGTCCGGATCTGAGCTTTTGCAAAACTCACTTAACGAAAAGCGATTTTTATAGAAAACCTTTCAACCCTGTTTGAGCTCGCATACTAAATTCCCTCGATAATTGTGAAGCGAGTTGTTGAAAGGTTTTCTGTTTATAAAAATCGATTTGAGTTTAGTGAGTTTGCAGCCGCGAAGAGACGGAATTTCTTATGATCTGCATATCCCGCACAACCGTCAGGTATTAAGCGATTGCCCTTTTGAAGCTTTTGGCAGATATTGTTTTATCTTACGCTTTTTGATAAAATACTAAAATACCCGGAAAAAGCATATATTTTTTCCGGGGTTTTGTCAAACGGCAGGTACAGGGAAATGATCCGGTCCGAAAGGCGGATCGGCGCGGTTCATACAGGTTTGCTAAGGAGGGTTTATGGAAAAGATCTATGATGTGATAATAGTCGGTGCGGGACCCGCGGGTATGACGGCCGCCATATACGGAAAGCGGGCTGAGCTTTCGACTCTGCTTATAGAGAGGAACTTCATGGGAGGAGGACAGATCCTCAACACCTATGAGGTCGATAATTATCCCGGCTTTCCCGGCATCAACGGCTTTGACCTGGGTACTAAGTTTTCGGAGCATGTGGATAAGATGGAGGCCGAGAGGGTCTCTGAGGAGGTAAAGGCCATGGCTCTTGAGGGCGAGATCAAGGTCATAACTACTGAGGAGAACGAGTATAAGGGCCGCACGGTCATACTGGCGACAGGGAATTCACCTAAGAAGCTGGGCGCTCCGGGAGAGGAGAGGCTTGCGGGAATGGGAGTTTCCTATTGCGCCACCTGTGACGGAGCCTTCTTTAAAAATAAAGTAACAGCTGTTATCGGAGGCGGTGACGTTGCGGTAGAGGATGCGATCTTTCTGGCAAGGGGCTGTACGAAGGTTTATCTTATCCACCGCAGAAATGAGCTGAGAGCGGCAAAGTCACTTCAGACCGCACTTTTCAATACGCCCAATATAGAATGCGTATGGGACAGCGTGGTCACGGAGATAAAGGGAGAGGAGAAGGTCTCCTCTGCCATCGTGCAGAATGTTAAGACAAAGGAGCTGACAGAGCTTACCCTGGACGGTGTCTTCGTAGCCGTCGGCAATGAGCCGAATGCTGAATACATAAAGGGCATCGACTGCGATGAAAAGGGCTATATCAGGGCCGGCGAGGACTGTGTTACCAGTGTGAAGGGTGTTTTTGCGGCGGGAGATATCAGAAGCAAGCGTTTACGGCAGATAACCACCGCTGTTGCGGATGGTGCAAACGCCATAACCTCGGTACAGGATTTCCTTTTACGGTAATGTATGAAAACGGGCGGAGCAATATGAAGATCATTGATATTCTGAAAAAACCTGAGTTTGGTCTTTCCTTTGAGGTCTTTCCGCCGAAGAAGGAGACGGGCTATGAAAGTGTGAGGCTTGCTACGGAGGAGATCGCAAGGCTTAAGCCTTCCTTTATGAGCGTGACCTACGGAGCAGGGGGCGGAACAAGCGCCTATACCCTTAACATAGGCAAAAACATAAAGGACAAGTACGGTGTCCCCCTTTTAGCGCATCTTACCTGTATCTCCTCAGACAGGGAGAAGGTCCGCGCTCAGATAGAGGCGATGAAGGAGGCCGGGATCGAAAACGTCATGGCTCTGAGAGGGGATATCCCTGCGGAGATGTCGGATTCCGACAGGAGCAGCTGGGATTATCACTATGCCATAGAGCTTGTAAGACAGCTTAAGGAAAGCGGAAAGGATTTCTGCATAGGAGGGGCCTGCTATCCCGAGGTGCATCCCGAGAGCGTAAATCAGAGGGAGGATATAAGGCACCTGAAGGAAAAGGTCGAGGCAGGGGTCGAGTTTCTGACCACTCAGATGGTTTTTGACAACAGCCTTTTTTTCACCTTCCTCTATAAGCTCAGAGAGGCAGGCGTTACCGTTCCGGTGATCCCGGGGATCATGCCCATAACCAACGGAAATCAGGTGGAACGGGCAATAAAGCTCTCCGGTGCTTTTATGCCGCAGAGGTTCAGGGCGATAGTGGACAGGTTCGGGAATGACCCGGTGGCCATGAAGCAGGCGGGTATAATATATGCCGCGGATCAGATCATCGATCTTTATGCCAACGGGATAACCAATGTCCATGTTTATTCGATGAACAAGCCTGACGTCGCGGCCGGGATACAGAAGAGCCTTGCCGATGTTATGAGGAGCGATGTACAGACCTGTGAATATACTTGACTATATGAAGGACAACCTCGTCTATCTGGACGGGGGAATGGGCACCCTTCTTCAGGAAAGGGGCCTTATGCCGGGCGAGCTGCCCGAAAGATGGAATATCACCCACCCCGGGGATATCATTGATATCCACAGGGCTTATTTTGATGCGGGCTCCAATATCGTCATGTCAAATACCTTCGGGGCCAACATATTTAAATTCGAAGCTGAAGAGCTTGACAGGATAATATTTTCCGCCGTTGAGAACGTAAGACGGGCGGCGCATTTAAGCAGGGGCACGCAGGAAAAGTTTGCGGCGCTCGATATAGGGCCTCTGGGAAAGCTGCTTAAGCCATACGGGGAGCTTAGCTTTGAGGCTGCGGTGGAGGCCTATGCAAGGACGGTAAGGGCAGGAGTTAAGGCCGGAGCGGATCTTATCTTCATCGAGACCATGAATGACAGCTGCGATACCAGGGCTGCTGTCATTGCCGCAAAGGAGAATTCCGGGCTTCCCGTTTTTGTATCAAATGCCTACGGAGAGGACGGAAAGCTTATGACGGGCGCTTCGCCCGCTGCCATGACCGCTATGCTGGAGGGGCTTTCGGTGGATGCCCTGGGGGCCAACTGCTCCTTAGGACCGAAGGAGCTGAGAGGAGTGGTGGAGGAGTACCTTAAGGTCTCATCGACTCCTGTGCTGCTTAAGCCGAATGCGGGGCTTCCGAGAACGGAAAACGGAAGGACGGTGTATGACGTTCATCCCGAGGAATTTTCGGAGCTCATAGCGGAATATGTAAAAATGGGCGTAAGGCTCTGCGGGGGCTGCTGCGGGACCTCCCCTGCCTTCATAGAAAGGATTGTCGAAAAAACAAAGGACTTAAAGCCCCTGCCGGTAACGGAGAAGGGGCTTAGTGTCGTAAGCTCTGCTGTCAGGGCGGTTTATATAGGAAAAGCGGGCGATCCCTTACGAAACGGGGAGGAGAGCTCAGGGTACGCAGATCCGGTGCTTATCGGCGAGAGGATAAACCCTACGGGAAAGAAGCGGTTTAAGGAAGCGCTGAGAAATGAGGACCTTGACTATATCCTTTCGGAGGGGATAAGGCAGCAGGAAAACGGGGCGCATATCCTTGATGTCAATGTAGGGATCCCGGAGATAGACGAGCCTGCTCTTCTCAAAAGAGTATGCTATGAGCTTCAGGGCGTTACCGACCTTCCTCTTCAGATAGATACCGCGGACATCTCTGCCATGGAGGGTGCGCTGAGAATATATAACGGTAAGGCCCTTATCAATTCCGTAAGCGGTAAGGAGGAGGTCATGAGGGGGATATTTCCCCTTGTGAAAAAATACGGCGGGATAGTGGTCTGCCTTACTCTGGACGAGGAAGGGATACCTGAGAGCGCGGACAGGAGGGTGGAGATCGCCTCGCACATTATAGAGACTGCCGCGGAGTACGGGATAAAGAAAAAGGATCTTATCTTTGATACTCTGACCATGTCCGTAAGCGCGGATGCGAAGGCCTCACTGAGCACCCTCGGGGCCTTGAAAAGGATATCCTCAGAGCTTGGGTGCAACACCGTCCTCGGGGTCTCCAATATATCCTTCGGGCTTCCCGACAGGGACGCCGTTAATTCTGTTTTCTTTTCCCTTGCTCTTGAAAACGGCCTCAGCGCGGCGATAATGAACCCCGGTTCAGAGCGGATGATGAAGGCTTATCATGCCTTCAGGGTCCTTAAGGGGCTTGATAAAAACTGTGAGGCCTACATTGAGAATGCGGGAAGATATAGAGAGACAGTGCCCGTAAAAGCAAATGAGGCACCCGTTTTGGGAAACGGGGATAAGGACAGGGCCCTTGAAAGGACCTACGGAGAGGCTTTTACAGGGCCTTCCGAAGGAAAGAGCACTGAGAGCGGGCCGGAAAAGGAGCTGGAAAGAGCGATAATTAAGGGTCTTAAGGAGAAGGCTGCGTCTGTAACTAAGGAGCTTCTTAAGGAGAGGACTGCGCTTTCCATCGTGAATGAACAGATTATCCCTGCCCTTGACACGGTCGGACAGGGTTTTGAGAAGAAAACTCTTTTTCTGCCCCAGCTCCTTATGAGCGCAGAGGCCGCAAAGGCTGCCTTTATGAAGATAAAGCTTCATGCCGGTGAAGGCAGGGTAAAGGAGGGGGCTGAAGCGGAGGTAAGCGTTTCCAGGGGGAAGTTCGTCATTGCGACCGTCCACGGGGATGTGCACGATATAGGGAAGAATATCGTCAGTCTCATTCTGGAGAACTACGGCTTTGAGGTCATAGATCTCGGAAAGGATGTGCCCGCGGAGGTGATAGCAGACGCAGTGGTACGGGAGCGGGCGCCCCTGGTGGGCCTGAGCGCTCTGATGACGACGACCGTGCCTGCAATGGAGGAGACTATAAAGCTTTTGAGAAAGCGGGCTCCTTTTGCGAAGATCGTAGTCGGGGGAGCCGTGCTTACAAAGGAATACGCGGATATGATAGGAGCGGATTTCTACGCAAAGGATGCCATGGCTACGGTAAGATATTCTATTGAATGTCTGTCATAATACTTTACACGGGAGCATTTTTAATCTATACTGAAATGCAGCAGGAGCAGTGCTGTTTCGGGGAGTCAAAAGATGCGTCTTGGCTCTCTTTTTGTCTGAAGCAGACCGTCGCGGATATCGAAAGGAGTTAATTATGAAGTTTAAAAAGATCAGTTCCAGAATGCTGACTGTTATTGTACCTATCCTAGTGCTTTCAATGGCCGTACTTACGATAATCAGCGTCCGGGATTCCAGCAGCACCATCACCGATCAGATCGATGAACGGATGAATGCAGAGCTTTCCGCGGCAGAGGGGAGCATAGAGGAATCCATTACGGGTGTTACGACCATGGCCGAAACCGTTGCGGGAGCGGTGGTCTCCACCTACAAGTCAATGGGCCTTGCTTCGTTTGAAAGGATGCTGGCGGGCATTATTAAGAGCAACGATATTGTCATGGGAAGCGGTCTGTGGTTCGAGCCCTTCACCTTTAACAAGAATATGGAATATGTGGGTCCCTATATCTATAAGGACGGAGCTTCGACGGTAGTGACCTACGATTACGCGACGGCGGAGTATGACTATCTTACACAGGAATATTACACCGCGGCCAAGTCCGCCGGGAAAACGATAGTTACCAATCCCTACTATGATCCTACCTCCGGGGTTGTCATGTCCTCCTGTTCATCGCCGATTATCGACGAGGAGGGGAATTACATAGGCTGCGTTACGGTGGATATGGAGCTTTCCTCGATCTCCGGGATGGTAGAGGGCATCAAGGTAGGCAAAAAGGGAAAGGCTGTGCTTCTGGATTCGAACGGTATTTATCTGGCGGGAGTGGAGCAGGCTAAGATAGAGAGCGGCAGCAGTATCCTGAATGATTCAAACTCCTCCTTTGCCTCTGCGGGAAAGCAGGTGATGGCAAATGAAAAGGGAACCACCTGGTTCAATTCTCCCGAGGACGGGATAGAGGATCTGTATTATGCGACCATCCCTACTACCGGCTGGAAGGTCATGATAAGGATGCCCCGCTCGGAAACACAGCAGCCGGTCAAGCAGCTGGCGCTTATAATGATAGTGATCGCGGCCGTGTTCATCGTCATAGAGGTCGTTATCGTGATACTTCAGGTGAGAGGCATAGCAAAGGGCATAGGAAAGGTCAAGAACTTTGCCGGGACTCTCGCGAAGGGCGATTTTACCGTTTCTCCCATAGAGGTAAGGTCTGTGGATGAGCTGGGCGTTATGAGTACCTCTTTAAATGACATGTATGACAGCAATAAGGGGGTCATCAGCAGCATTGCCGATTACTCAAGGGAAATCGATGAGGCCAGCAGGCGTCTGTCCGCCTCCTCTGACGAGCTGAACGAGCAGTTTGAAGAGATCCAGAATGAGATGAACAACGTCAACAGCGCGATGATGACAACAAGCGCCGCTACCGAGGAGGTCAATGCTTCGACCGAGGAGGTGCTTTCCAACGTGAACCTTCTTGCCGGCGAGGCAGAGTCCTGTATGGGAATGAGCCGTGAGATAATGGACAGAGCCGGCAATATAGAAAAACAGAGCCGTGCGTCCTTTGAGGAGGCTCAGAGGCTCACCGCCGAATTTTCCGACAGGCTTGCGGAGAGCATAAAGAATGCGGAGGTAGTGGATACCATAAGCCAGATGGCGGACGATATCTCCGGTATTGCCGGGCAGGTCAACCTCCTCTCGCTCAATGCCTCTATAGAGGCTGCCAGAGCGGGGGATGCGGGAAGGGGCTTTGCCGTAGTTGCGACAGAGATCGGTAATCTTGCGGGCTCCACCTCCGAAACCGTTTCCAAGATACAGGAGACGATCCGTCTGGTTCAGGACGCCTTCGGGGAGCTTAAGGATTCGGCCGGCGGGATACTTGATTTCGTTCAGAATACCGTTGCTCCGGATTACGATAATTTCGTGAATGTCGCGGAGCAGTACGGGACCGATGCCAAGAGCTTTGAGACCGCAAGCAGTAAGATATCCACGATGTCGGAGAATATTAAGTCGATCATGAGCGAGGTGACGGACGCGGTTCAGAATATAGCGGAAGCCACCCAGGAGACTACCGATATAAGCTCAAAGATCATGACCTCCATCGAGACCGTGTCGGATCACGTGACCGACGTATCCAGCATGTCCGCCTCCCAGCAGCAGATCGCGGACGATCTTGCGGATACTGTAGGAAAGTTCAGGCTGTAACGGTTCACCATTCGGTGAACCGTTGTGCACGGGGCGCGGCTTACGCATTAAAGTGCGCCCCGTGCCGGCCAGTCAGATGTTTTGGGCCGTAGCCCCGCGGCAGGTGCGTGGCTTGGCGCTGAACAGTAATCGGCTGTAACATTTATGTAACAATTTCAAGTACATATATTGACAAAGGCAGGGGGCGGTGATATAGTATCACTAGCGTAACAAATTTGTAACATTTTATCGGGAGAAGGAAGGATGTTGCAGAACCGCGGTATAAGGCTCAAGGGGTCGTCGTATTTACGGGCAGGGCGATGCCGCGAAGGGGGAGATCGGTTACGCATCATGGAATAGTTGGAGGAAGTTTTCTATATGAGGAAGGCATTAAGAGCTATAGCGTGCCTTGCGATAGGCTCGGTGATAGTTACCGGTCATGCAAGCGTTGTAACAGCTACGACAGCCGCTTCGATCTTACCCACTGAAGGAAGTATTCTGGCAACAGGCGATGGCGTATCGCTAAGTGATATCAAGGCCTCTATCGCCAGGAATGAGGCAAAGAAAAAGGCTCAGAGCGTTCACTCCACAAATGTTAAGAGCGCATCCTCTACGATGGCTCTTACCGCGAGTGTGACAGATTCCGTTAATATTTCAATAAAGGCTGAGACGCCGGCATCAAAGGCTGTTAAGGATGCTCAGGCGGCTGCCGCGGAGGGAGATGCCTCCGCAAACGTAGGGCTTGTAAGTGAAGCCCAGATGATAATCTCAAACACAGAGGACGGCACGGTGGTACCTACCGCCACGACGATAATCACGGAGACGTCGCCGGTCCTTGAAAAAGAGGAGCCAAGCGTGTCCTCAAATGAGCTTTCACCCGTTACGGAGGGAGACGCGCCGGAGGAGAAGGCTGAGGCGGAAGCCGGGGATGAGGCTCTCGTATCGGTTCAGACCGGTGATATGCCCAGGATATCAGTTGATATAGATGTTGAGGGCAACGGTGAGGATGCCGAGCTTGTAAAGAAGATCATTGCCGAGTGTGACGGCTTCGTAAATGTCAGAGCTCTTCCGTCCGACGACAGCGAGGTGGTCGGAAAGCTTTATAACCATTCGGCCGGTGAATGGCTGGATAAGGAGGGAGACTGGTATAAGATCAGCTCCGGAAATGTCATCGGATATGTAAAGGGTCAGTACGTTGTAACCGGACAGGCCGCCGTGGAGCTTGCTGCTCAGGTCGGTGAAAGGGTTGCCGTGGTCAACACCACTACCCTTAAGGTAAGGGAGGAGCCCAGCCTCGACGCTATGGTGCTCGGTCTTGTACCGGATCAGGATCGTCTGACAGTTCTTGAAGAGACCGATGAATGGGTCAAGGTCTCCATAGAAGAGGGTGACGGCTACGTTTCAAAGGAGTTCGTATCCCTGTCTACCGAGTTCCCGAAGGCTGAATCCAAGGCCGAGGAGGAAGCAAGGCTTGCCAAGGAGGAGGCTGCCAGAAGAGCTGCGAATGCGGCTGCTGCGAAGGCGGCTCAGAAGAAGAATTCCTCACAGAAGAGCTCCGGTTCGAGCTCAGGCTCCGGCAAGGGAAGCTATTCGGTATCGGGCAGCGGCGCAGGCTCATCGGTTGCAAATTACGCTCTGCAGTTTGTGGGTAATCCTTATGTATACGGCGGGACCAGCCTTACGAACGGTACAGACTGCTCAGGCTTTACAATGGGTGTATACAGGAACTTCGGTGTATCCCTTCCTCACTCCTCAGGTGCTCAGAGGAGCGCAGGCTACAGCGTAGGCAGCATTGCGAATGCCCAGCCCGGAGATATAGTTTGTTATTCCGGTCACGTGGGTATATATATAGGCGGAGGCCAGATAGTTCATGCAAGTACCGCAAAGACAGGTATCAAGGTATCCAATGCAGGCTACAGGTCGATCCTGGATGTAAGAAGGATATTCTGAGGAAACATAAAAACGCAAAAACGAAAAGAGCTTCCTTCCGGAAGCTCTGCGATAACAAAAAGGAACGGGATCTGCCCGTTCCTTTTTATACTACAAAGCCGTCGAGAGAAACAGTCCCTTCAGACCGAAGCACTTGCTGCTGAGGTCGTGCCATAAAGTATATTTCCGGCACGGGGCGCACTTTGATGCGTAAGCCGCGCCCCGTGCGTAACAGTTCACCGAAGGGTGAACGGTTACCGTCACCTGTAATGAATGGTATATCCTGAGAAGGCTGTATCAGTCTGAAAGCCCGTCTCGGAAAGGTAAGAGGCTATATGCTGCCAGTCTGTACCAAGGATATAGACGGCGTCTTCATTCTCATCAAACTCCGCGGGAAAGCCAAAGTATATGTTGTCAATGTGAAGGAACTCATCGCCGCGCTCCCATGCCCTGAGATACTCTCTGTACTGTTCGGCCGGAGTTTCCGTAAACAGTGCCGTTACTATGTCCGCATAATCCCTTTGAGAGTAATTTATCTCAGTATATATTTTTTTATCGGACCCGGAGGCGTAGTGCTCTCTTACATAATTAATGACGTCAGCCGGCTCGGTGGATACAAAAACCGCATGAAAGCCATAGACAGCGGTCTGACGTCTGAAATAAAACTCTGAGAACACGAGAAAGTTAAGCAGCAGAACCAGAAAAACAGTACACAGAGAAGCGTACTTCAGGGTCTTCGTAAGCCCTGAGGCCGTTATCAGGCGGATGCCTTCGACAGCCAGCATTGAGAACACAATATAGATGGCGTTGCTGTTATAGGTATTAAACGGTGGAAGCAGGATCGTTACGGAATATACTGATATACCAAATAAGAGGATCACGGGAAGCAGATAAGGCTCCCTGAGCTTTATGTCTGATACGGCGGTAAGGCGGGTGTCCTGTTCATACGGGTATTCACCGGACCGGACCCCTGACGAACGGGCAAGGGCTCCTTCTCCCGCCAGAACGGAACAGCACAGCTCTCTGATGGCCGAAACAAGGCCGATCAGGAAGAGGGGGACGGCACACCAGTAAAACGGGCCGAATTCCTTAAGACTGTTAAAGCCTAAGGGATCTCCTCCAAATAAGAGGTTTACGATCACAAAGATACTGTCCGGAATATTTGAGAAGGATATCTCCCCTATGCGGTAGTCGGGAAGCCTGTAGAAATCGGTCATCAGAAAGCGGAATTCCGGGAGGAAGCCAAGATTTACAAGCTGCTCCAGAAACAGCGGGGCAGCTATCAGGACAAAGGGAACAGCGGTTCCGAGGAATTCCGGGAGCCTTATTTTTTTCAGCCTGATCAGATATACAAGCATGAGACAAAGAAAAACGGGGATCATCAGACAGGACAGGATATAGGTATAAAGAGTCACCCCAAGGGCAATGCCGGCAAGAATATAAAAACGGATATCCGAGGATTTTACAGCCTTTATCAGAAGATAAAGCGAAAGGGCTGACATGCTTAACATCAGGTTGCAGTCCAGGCCGAAGCGCTCCGAGGTAAAAAAGAAGGGAGTAATGGTCACAAATATCGGACCGAGGAGAGCGAAAAGCTTATCCTCATATAATTCATAAGCAATTCCGAAGGAGGAAAAAAAGCACACCACCGACATTATCACTGCCGGAAGCCTTATGGAAAACATCGACAGGGGCAGAAATCGGAGAGTGATCATTTCAAGATAGGTGTAGAGGGCGCTGTTGCCGTCTCCGTAGTTAGCCGGGTAGACGGGATAGGAATGCCCGAGCCTGTCCGTTCCGTAATCCCTGAGAGTGAGGGCGTCGTAGGTGATCCCGGCCTCATCCAGATGGATGCCCGCGGGGATGGAGCTCAGCCCGTAAAGCCTTGAAAAGAGAAATACTATAAAGATAAGCGCAAGAAGGACCGGCATAAGGAAGGCGGGAAATCTTGCAGGCGTAAGGGAGGCCCCGGCCGCGCCGGTTTCCCCGGTACCCTTTATCACGTTTGCCCGGTCCCCTTTATTAATAAGGAAATGCTTTACTGAAATCAGGCATGGAAGCGCAGTTATACAAAGAGTGACGATCTGAAATATTCTGTACATGTTCATACTCCCCATAAAATGACCGTTTTGGTCAAATAATATGTTAAATCATAACAAAATAGTTTGATTACTTCAATGGTTATTAGTAAGATATAATCAGACAGACTTGGATTTATTATGGTATAATATTAGTGGTCAACAGACCCCCGGGTCTCATACAGGAGCGCTTTACAGGAGCCGGACATGCGGCTGCTGTGGGGCTGTAGGGAGGTTATAAGACCCGGTCATCAAAATGGAAAGGGGCTACGGATATGAAATTTGTGATTGTCGGAAAGAATGTCGAGGTAACGGATAATCTGAAAAGCACCGTGGAGGAGAAGATCGGAAAGCTTGAGAGATATTTTACACCGGATACCGAGGCAAAAGTTACCTTAAGCGTGGAAAAGGACAGACAGAAGATCGAGGTCACCATTCCGGTAAAGGGAAGCATCATCCGGTCTGAGCAGGTATCGAACGATATGTATGTTTCGATAGATCTCGTAGAGGAGATCATCGAGAGGCAGCTGAAGAAGTATAAGAACAAGATCGTTGACTCCAAGAGGGAGGGCGGGAATCTTAAACAGGAATTTCTTGAGAAGGAGTCGGAAGAGGAAGAGGAGATAAAGATCGTCCGCTCAAAGAAATTCGATGTCAAACCGATGTATCCCGAGGATGCATGTATACAGATGGAGCTTCTCGGACACAGCTTCTATGTATTCTGCAATGCCGAAACGGATCAGGTAAACGTAGTATACAAAAGAAAAGGCAACACTTATGGACTGATCGAGCCCGAGCTATGAGCGAAGCGAATGGGCGCGATATGCTGATCGAGCCCGAGTTATGAGCGAAGCGAATGTATCTTATGAGCACCGGTTTTTCACGGTGCCATAAGATAACGAGCAAAACCCGTATTTCAGGGTTTCGCGAGTCGGTGTGGTGGAAGCCGGAAATTATCATATGAGCACCGGTTTTTCACGGTGCCATAAGATAACGAGCAAAACCTGTATTTCAAGGTTTCGCGAGTCGGTGTGACCAGTACAAATGTTTGGGGCTGAGGGTGAAGAAAAGGTTCGGGGGGTGATCTGTCCGGGCCTTTTTCTGAGTGATTGGCAATTATTTACGTTATCGAGCATGAATTCGTTCATGGGTCTATTCATTTATGAACAGTTCCTTAACAATTATTTTCAGGACAGGAGTCTGCCATGAGGGAACAGGATCAGGACTTTGCATACGATCCCTATGATGATATAGCGGATGATTATATCGAAGATGAAGGCGTCGACGATACAGAGGACGTGATCGATATTGCGGATTATGACTTCGGGATGCATACTGACGATACAGACGATGAGGATCCGGACTACAGCTTCATCAGCAGGGAGGAAAGCCGGGCCCGTTTAAGAAGTGAGGAAAAGGCTGAGGTTGAAAGCCTTATAAAAGAAAAGAAGCAGGAGTACAGAAAAAAATACGAGAAAAACCTCCGGCTGATCTTTGAGCTGCAGGATGTGGCGGAGGAGCTGTTGCAGGTGGACGACGGGCTGCTCATTTTTTCTCCGAGGGATATAGAGAGCACAAATCAGGATATGCTCAGGGAATTAAAAAGACAGCAGGAGGACGCCCTGAAGGAGAACATGTATATTACAAAGCAGCTTGAGCGGTTTGACGACAATGAAGCGATCGGAGATGACGCCATAGTCATCCCCCGGGAGCATTACAGAGAGCTCCTTGGCAGGCTGAGGGAGCTGATGAACCAGAAGCGGATAAGGAGGGCGGTAACAGAGGAAATAAAGAGTGTATATGACGAGCTTGGCTCTTACGGCAGATAAAACTGCGGATACTGAAGGAACACTCCACAAAAAATGTGGTTATAATGCAGGGTATTTTGGCACTCTTTTTCATTGTAACCGCAAGGGGTTTATGATATAATACTTATAACATAGAATGTTAAAAAATTAACAATCTTTCAAAGTTCATTTTTCAAATCTCGGAGGTAATCAAATGGCAAAAAAAATCGTTTTAGCTGGCGCATGCCGTACCGCTATCGGTACTATGGGCGGCAGCCTTAGTACCACCCCGGCCGCTGAGCTTGGGGCTATTGTTATTAAAGAGGCTTTGAACAGAGCAGGGGTTAAGCCTGAGGATGTTGAGCATGTTTACATGGGATGTGTTATCCAGGCGGGTCTGGGACAGAACGTTGCCCGTCAGGCATCCATAAAGGCAGGGATACCTATCGAAACACCTGCTGTAACCACTAATGTGGTATGCGGTTCAGGTCTTAACTGCGTGAATCAGGCTGCCCAGATGATACTTGCGGGCGATGCTGACGTAGTTGTCGCCGGGGGAATGGAGAACATGTCAATGGCTCCGTATGCCATACCTCAGGGACGTTACGGCTACAGAATGACGTGGCCCAGCCAGAGCGCAGGCGCCCTTGTAGATACAATGGTGAAGGACGCTCTCTGGGATGCTTTTAACGATTATCATATGATAACCACCGCAGATAATATAGCCAGGGAGTGGAAGCTTACCCGTGAGGAGCTGGACGAGTTTGCCTTAAGGTCACAGCAGAAGGCCTGCGCGGCTATTGAGAACGGCGCCTTCAAGAAGGAGATCGTTCCGGTTGAGATAAAAAAGAAGAAGGAGACGATCGTTTTCGATACTGACGAGGGACCCAGAGCAGGTTCTACCATTGAGGGCCTTCAGAAGCTCCGTCCCATTAATCCGGACGGCGTTGTAACGGCCGGAAATGCATCAGGTATTAACGACGGCGCAGCCGCGATCGTGGTAATGAGCGAGGAGAAGGCAAAGGAACTGGGCGTTAAGCCTATGGCGACCTGGATAGGCGGCGCGCTTGCGGGCGTACGTCCCGAGGTCATGGGTATAGGCCCTGTAGCGGCCACTAAGAAGGTCTGCGCAAAGACAGGCTATCAGGTTTCCGATTTCGACCTCATCGAGGCAAACGAGGCCTTCGCCGCACAGTCTGTAGCTGTAGGCAAGGAGCTTGGCTTTGACCTTGAGAAGCTTAACGTAAACGGCGGCGCGATCGCTCTGGGACATCCGGTAGGAGCGTCAGGAGCCCGTATCCTTGTTACTCTGCTTCACGCAATGGAGGAAAGAGGCGCGAAGAAGGGCCTTGCGACGCTTTGCATAGGCGGCGGCATGGGATGCGCGACCATAGTTGAAAGAGAAGGCTGAGGTTCGCACCTAAGCGCATGGTTTGTAAACAAGCTTATTCGATATTTGCTTGCAAATATCGAATTGGTCGGTGCAAAATCGGAAATGATTCGTTCGAAGGATCGAACGAATCGGCACGAACTGAAGTTCGTACCTAAGCGCATGGTTTGTAAACAAACCATGCGCAGGAAAGGAGAATATTTCGTATGGAGTTTGTTTTATATGAGGTAAAGGATCAGATCGCCGTGATCACCATCAACCGGGAAAAGGCTCTTAACGCTTTGAATTCCCAGGTGCTTGACGAGCTTAACGAGGTGCTTGACGGCGTTGATCTTGATACGGTCAGATGCCTTGTGCTCACGGGCGCAGGTGAAAAATCCTTTGTGGCGGGAGCGGATATCGGCGAGATGAGTACGCTTACAAAGGCAGAGGGCGAGGCCTTCGGCAAAAAGGGCAATGATCTTTTCAGAAGGCTTGAGACCTTCCCGATCCCGGTCATTGCGGCAGTAAACGGTTTTGCTCTTGGCGGTGGCTGTGAGATATCGATGAGCTGTGATATCAGGCTTTGCTCCGATAACGCAGTGTTCGGGCAGCCCGAGGTCGGCCTCGGGATAACCCCCGGCTTTGGCGGGACACAGAGGCTTGCCCGGCTTGTAGGCCCGGGAATGGCCAAGCAGATGATATATACGGCAAGAAACATAAAGGCTGACGAAGCTCTGAGGATAGGCCTTGTAAATGCGGTATATCCAAAGGAGGAGCTGATGGCTCAGGCCGAAAAGATGGCAGTCACGATCGCGGGGAATGCTCCGATCGCGGTAAGAAACTGCAAGAAGGCCATAAATGAAGGTCTGGATGCCGACATGGACGAGGCGATAGTGATCGAGGAGAAGTTGTTCGGAGACTGCTTCGAGACAGAGGACCAGAGGTACGGGATGGCATTCTTCCTGGACAAGAATAAGGAAAAGGTGAAGGAACCCTTCAAAAACTGTTAAAACCGATGTAATCAGGTAATGTCGGGGTCAATGTATTTTTTAAGGAGGATATATATATAATGAAAGTAGGAATTATCGGTGCGGGAACTATGGGCTCTGGTATAGCTCAGGCCTTTGCGATGACAGATGGCTACGAGGTCTGTCTCTGCGACATTAAGGAGGAATTTGCAGAGGGCGGTCTTGCAAAGATCAAAAAGAACTTAAACTTCCTCGTAGGGAAGGAAAAGATCACCCAGGAGAAGGCAGACGCCATTCTTTCAAAGATCACTATCGGTCTTAACAATATCTGTACGGATTGTGACCTCATCGTTGAGGTAGCCCTTGAAAAGATGGAGATCAAGCAGTCGATATTCAAGGAGCTTATGGGCATTGTCAAAAAGGACTGCATGTTCGCAAGCAATACCTCATCACTTTCCATAACGAAGATAGGCGAGGGACTGGACAGGCCCATGATAGGCATGCATTTCTTCAACCCCGCAGACAGGATGAAGCTCGTAGAGGTTATAAAGGGCGAGAATACACCTCAGGAAATGGTCGATAAGATCAAGGCCATAGCTGTAGAGATAGGAAAAACTCCGGTCGAGGTCAAGGAGGCTCCGGGCTTTGTGGTAAACAGGATCCTCATCCCTATGATAAATGAAGCGATCGGCGTTTACGATGCCGGCACCGCTAGCGCAGAGGATATTGATACGGCTATGCAGCTTGGCGCATCACATCCCATGGGACCCCTTCATCTTGCGGATCTCATCGGTCTTGACATCTGCCTTGCCATCATGGAGGTGCTTCATACCGAGACAGGAGATGACAAGTACGCTCCCCAGCCCCTGCTTAAGAAAATGGTTGAGGAAAAGAAGCTCGGTAAGAAGACCGGTGCAGGCTTCTTTGATTATTCAAGGTAAGCCGCGGGAAAACAAAGACAGCAGTTCAGCTGAGGCTGAGCTGCTGCAGGCAAAGCTATAGTGAACAGAATAAAACAGCTCGCCGTGGTTGGTGATGCTATGTAAAAATCAGTACGGAGGAATATACGATCATGGATTTTTCTTTATCAAAAGAACATGAAATGGCAAGACAGCTTTTTGCGGAATTTGCCGAAAAGGAAGTAAAGCCTCTCGCACAGGAGATCGATGAGAACCACAGATTTCCGAGAGAGACTGTTGACAAAATGGCCAGATACGGCTTTTTGGGTATTCCCGTTCCCAAGGAGATGGGAGGTCAGGGCTGCGACGTGCTTACCTATGTAATGTGCGTTGAGGAGATGTCAAAGGTCTGCGGTACGACAGGCGTTATCGTGTCTGCACACACCTCTCTCTGCATCGACCCCATCATGACCTACGGAACCGATGCCCAGAAGGAAAAGTACCTTGTTCCCCTTGCAAAGGGTGAGAAGCTCGGTGCCTTCGGTCTTACTGAGCCCGGTGCCGGAACCGACGCGCAGGGACAGCAGACAAAGGCCGTGCTTGACGGAGACGAGTGGGTGCTTAACGGCTCCAAGTGCTTTATCACAAACGGTAAGGAGGCTGATGTCTATGTGATATTTGCCGTTACCGGAAAGGTTGAAAAGCGCGGAAGGATGATGAAGGAGATCTCGGCCTTCATAGTTGAAAAGGGAACACCCGGCTTTACCTTCGGTACCAAGGAGAACAAAATGGGTATCTGCGGCTCCTCCACCTATGAGCTTATCTTTACGGACTGCAGGATCCCCAAGGATAACCTTTTAGGTCAGCGGGGCAAGGGCTTTAATATAGCAATGCATACCCTCGACGGCGGCCGTATCGGTATCGCCGCACAGGCCTTAGGGCTTGCGGAGGGCGCTCTTGAGACCACGATCAATTACGTTAAGGAAAGAAAGCAGTTCGGCAAGTCCATAGGACAATTCCAGAACACCCAGTTCCAGCTTGCCGATATGGCTACAAAGGTAGAGGCTGCAAAGCTTCTTGTATACAAGGCTGCGCTTAAGAAGCAGGAGTATCAGTCCAATCCCAAGATCTCCTATTCTGTAGAGGCTGCGATGGCAAAGCTCTGCGCGGCAGAGGTGGCGATGGAGGTCACTACAAAGGCTGTTCAGCTCCATGGCGGCTACGGATACATAAAAGAGTACGATGTTGAGCGTATGATGCGTGACGCCAAGATCACGGAGATCTACGAAGGAACTTCCGAGGTTCAGAGAATGGTTATAAGCGCCAATATCTTAAAGTAAGCACACGATTTTCTGCGAAAATCGTTGCAGAAAAGGAAATGATCCGTTCGATAAGACAAACGGATCGGCGCGAACTGAAGTTCGCACCTAAGCACACGATTTTCTGCGAAAATCGGTGCAGTATTATTTCAGGAGGAAAACGAAGTGAAAGTAATAGTTTGTATAAAACAGGTTCCGGATACCAAGGGCGGCGTAAAGTTTAACCCGGACGGAACGCTTGACAGAGCTGCAATGCTTGCCATTATGAATCCTGACGACAAGGCGGGGCTTGAGGCTGCTTTGCGCCTGAAGGATCAGTACGGTGCCGAGGTGACCGTACTTACCATGGGACTTCCCAAGGCTACTGACACCTTAAGAGAGGCGCTTGCCATGGGGGCCGATAAGGCCATCCTTATCACCGACAGAAGGCTTGGAGGCGCTGATACCTGGGCTACCTCTTCCACCATTGCCGCGGGTATCAGGAATCTGGAATATGATCTCATCATAACCGGACGTCAGGCTATCGACGGAGATACAGCCCAGGTAGGTCCCCAGATAGCCGAGCATCTCGGGATCCCCGTTATTTCCTATACTCAGGAGCTTAAGATAGAGGGAGACAAGGTTATCGTAAAGCGTCAGTTTGATGACAGATATCATATCCTTGAGGCTAAGATGCCCTGCCTCTTAACTGCTCTTTCAGAGCTCAATGACCCCAGATACATGACTCCCGGCGGGATCTTTGACGCGGTAAAGGCCGATATCACGACCTGGAGCAGGGATGATCTTAAGGATCTTGATGATGCCAATATAGGTCTTGCAGGCTCTCCCACCAAGATCGCGAAGGCTTCCGATAAGGTAAGAAAGGGAGCAGGCGAAAAGGTCGTTCCCGATTCTCCCGACGAAGCAGTTGATTACATTGTTTCCAAGCTTAAAGAAAAGCATGTGATATAAGGGGGTGGAAGAGATGAATTTAGAAGAATATAAAGGTGTATATATATTTGCCCAGCAGGTCGATAACGAGATCAGCAGTATTTCATATGAATTGCTCGGTAAGGCTAAGGAGCTGGCAGAGCCCCTGAACGCTGAAGTAACGGCAGTGCTTATCGGCTCCGGAGTTAAGGGGCTTGCTGATTCGCTTGCGGAGTACGGTGCGGATAAGGTGATCGTGGTCGATGATCCCGAGCTTAAGGATTACAGAACGGAGCCTTATGCCCATGCTCTTTCCTCAGTCATAAATGAGTTCAAGCCTGAGATCATGCTGGTTGGCGCAACGGCTATAGGAAGAGACCTTGGCCCTACGGTTTCCGCAAGGGTCGCTACCGGTCTTACTGCCGACTGTACGGTGCTCGACATCGGTGATTTTCCGCTCAACCCTATTCCGGGACAGGAGCAGCTTCATAATCAGCTGCTTATGACTCGTCCCGCCTTCGGCGGAAACACCATAGCTACGATAGCCTGCCCTAACAACCGTCCGCAGATGGCTACCGTCCGTCCCGGCGTTATGCAGAAGATAGAGCCCAAGAAGGGTGCAAAGGCAGATGTGATCGAGTTCAATCCCGGCTTCACTCCCAACAACAGGTATGTCACGATAAAAGAGATCGTAAAGGCTGTTTCCGATACGGTAGATATAATGGATGCAAAGATCCTTGTATCCGGCGGACGTGGAGTAGGAAGCCCCGAGAACTTTAAGATACTTGAGGAGCTTGCGGCTGCCATAGGCGGAACGGTATCCTGCTCACGTGCGGTAGTGGATGCCGGTTGGAAGCCCAAGGATCTTCAGGTCGGACAGACCGGTAAGACGGTACGTCCCAATGTATATTTCGCTATCGGTATTTCGGGAGCCATCCAGCATGTTGCCGGTATGGAGGAGTCTGACATCATCGTTGCGATCAATAAGGATGAGGACGCGCCTATCTTTGATGTGGCTGATTACGGCATCGTAGGTGATCTCAATAAGATCGTTCCTGCGCTTACTGAAAGTATAAAGGCGGAGTTAGCAAAGAAATGATCCGTTCAGCGAGCTGAACGGATCGGCGCGAACTAAAGTT
>DFEA01000075.1 GCA_002368575.1 Lachnospiraceae bacterium UBA3814
TGATAACTGTCGACGCGATACATGAAGCGATACAGGCAGACAGGGCGGTGAGCTTTCAGTACATGGCCTGGAGCACGGATAAGAAGCTGGTCCCTAAGCACGACGGAAGGCTGTACCGGGTAAGCCCTCTGGTACTTATCTGGGATGATGAGTATTATTATCTCCTGGGCCTTGACATGGACGACAAAAGACGGAAGACCTTCAGGGTCGATAAGATAAGAGGTATAGAAAGGCTTTCCCTCAGCAGGGAGACGGAGGAGGAGCCGATCAATATCGCGGAATACACAAATAAGGTCTTCGGGATGTTTTCCGGTGAGGCGTCGCCGGTAAGCATCAGGGTACCCGATGAGAAGATCGGGATATTCATTGATCGTTTCGGGACGGGGATCTCGGTATTCAGGCTTGATGACAAAAACGTCAGGGTCCATACCGAGGTCGAGGTATCGGCGCAGTTCTTTGGCTGGCTCCTGTCCCTGGGCAGTGATGTGGAGCTTTTGGGGCCGGAGAAGGTACGGAAGGAGTATGCGGATTTTCTTAAGGACAATCTGAATAATTACCTGGCACCCTACTGATAATGTCATTAATGTAAGCTGCTGTATGTTATGATCGACTCTGCGATGCGAGCTTAAGATAATGACATTCGTTCACCATTAATAACCGGTCACACGATAAAAGAGGTAAAGATGCGGATCATATTCTTTGATTTTATAACAGTTTTCTTCATTATGGCTGCGGGAGCGTTCATGCTCTCAGGCTGCTCGTATAAAAAGAAACCTGAGCCGGAGCCTGTAATAAGCGTAGAGGAGGAATATCCCGGACCTGCAATAGAGGATGACGACAGTGACTTTGTGCCCGGGGATCCGGAGCTTTGGGATAAAGAAAGGCTTACCGTGGCGGCGGAAGCGATAGTTAACGATGCGGGGCCCGATATCGTTCCCGATGAGGAAGAGAAGGACGGGGATGGCCACAGGCTCTCAGGCTCACAGGGTGAGGCGGGAGAGATGGAGGCCGAGCTTTCGGAGGAGGATCATACCGAGGAGGAGCAGCCTGTTCAGGGCTGCGGCATCGTATGGCTCGGAGATTCCCTTACACAGGGGTCTCTGGGGGATATGGACGACAACCTGAGCAACGCTCCCTATGAAAGGCTTGCAAAGCTCTGCGAGGACAGGGGAAATGTGGTAGAGGGCTTTGGCTATTATGCCTATGTGACGAGCGATATTTTCTGGAGATACTGTGAATACTACGAAAACGGCGAGCCTAAGGATCCGGAGAAGGTTTATGTCCTGTGGGTGGGCTCAAATGATTTTGCCCTTGCCTCCGATCCCCTTTCGGCGGTAGCTGAGGTGGAGGCTCAGATAGACAGCTTTGTGGGCGACAGGCTGAAAAAATATATCGTTCTGTCCCATCTGCCAAGGACTGAGACCATCCCCGGGGACACATATAAACATATCAATGCCGCTCTTAAGGAAAAATATAAAAGCAGATTTCTGGATATCACCTCCTGTGCGCCTTTTCCCGAAGGCTTTCAGGGTGACGGCGTACACCTGACGCAGCAGTCCTACGATAAGGTCGCCGAAGCGGTTTATTATAAGCTCATGGAGATGGGGTATATCTGAGTGTCGGGGTTACTGTTCAGCGCCGAGCCACGCGCATGTCGCGGGGCTATGGCCCAAAGCATTTGACTGGCCGGCACGCCTCAATTAATTTGTGCTTGACTTTATTACGGCTGTTTTGTATCATATAGAGACGAACACAAGATATAGGAGAAACGTTCCTGCGCCATACCATATATGGAACCCGCAGGGGCGTTTTATCGCCTTTTCAAGACTGTGCCGGTCTGCCCGCAGACCGTGCGCCATAAATCATCGTCATTCAGCATAAGGGGGTTTTAATATGGGAAGTTCAGAGGTAAGTTCGGAAACGGAAACCAGCTTTTCAGAGCTGTACAGGCCCGACAAGGATGTCAGGATGATCAAAAAGGACGGTACGAGAGAGGGTTTTAACGTCCAGAAGGTCATAGATGCCGTCGGCAAGTCTGCGTACAGGGCCCTGACAAAGTTTACCGATGAGGAAAAGCACTTTATCTGCAGGAAGGTCGTTGAGAGGGTGAACGAGCTGGATGTGACAGAGGTGCCTATTCCGCTCATGCATAATATAGTGGAGAGCGTTCTTGAGGAGGTCAAGCCGATCGTGGCCAAGTCCTACAGGGATTATCGAAACTATAAGCAGGATTTCGTCAGGATGATGGATGATGTATACAAAAAAAGCCAGTCCATCATGTACATAGGCGACAAGGAGAACGCGAATACCGATTCCGCTCTTGTTTCCACAAAGCGAAGCCTTATCTTCAACCAGTTCAACAAAGAGCTTTATCAGAAGTTTTTCATGACGACCGAGGAGATACAGGCCTGCAGGGACGGCTACATCTATGTCCACGATATGTCCGCAAGGCGTGATACCATGAACTGCTGTCTGTTCAACGTTGAGGAGGTGCTGACGGGCGGCTTTG
>DFEA01000096.1:0-6325 GCA_002368575.1 Lachnospiraceae bacterium UBA3814
AGTATAAGCGGGTTCAGTATCATTGGGGTAAGCATGCTCGGAGGAAGCTTTCACAATATCGGACAGCTTATTGCGGCTGTTTTTATGGTGAAGGGCTTAAGGCTTCAGTATTACGGGCCGGTGCTGATGGTATCCGGACTTTTTACAGGTTTTTTTATCGGATTTCTGACAAAGCTTATTCTGCTGCGTATAAACAATAACAGAAGGACTGATATCGTTTCAGGAGTACGCGGCACAGATCGTGATGAAAGGAGACAAGGCAATGACTGAAAAAAACAGGATAGATGATGAGCTTATGGAGACCGTGAGCGGAGGCACCGATATTAATATGCCTTCCGTATTCGAAAATGGCGGAGGAAGAGTGATTCAGAGAAAGTGCGAAAACTGCAGTCAGCACGATGAGCTGAGGACCTTTGACTGCTACAGCGGCGGAAGGGCAATATGCCGCGAATGCGGATATGAAATAAGGATATGATGAGTTGACCGGCAGGCCATATGGCCTGCCGGCTTTTTGACGGATTGCAGAACATATGTTTCTGTGCTATCATGTAGTCCTGACAGCAGTTCATATTATAGGAACGGAGCGGGTTTGAATGATAGCTTATCTTAAAGGAACAGTAGCCGCGATCTATGAACAGCAGATCGTGCTTGAGGTAAACGGCATCGGCTATAATATAACTATGGCCGGGAGCTCTCTTGACATCCTGGGCGGGATCGGAGAGGAGAAAAAGATATACACCTGTCTGAGCGTCAGGGAGGATGCAATGCAGCTTTACGGCTTCCTCACAAAGGACGATCTGGACCTCTTCAGGCTGCTCATCCAGGTGAGCGGGATAGGCCCTAAGGGCGCACTTTCGCTCCTGTCTGCCATGACAGCCGATGATCTGCGCTTTGCCATCGTTTCGGCCGATGCAAAGACAATTTCCAAGGCTCCCGGGATAGGTGCGAAGACTGCCCAGAGGGTTATAATAGACCTTAAGGACAAGATATCCCTTAAGGATGCTCTTGAGGCCGAATTCGGCGGAGCAGAGAGTGATACTGCTAATATTTCAGGCGGGGCCCAGAGCGAAGCGGCAGAGGCACTGGTGGCACTTGGGTATTCCCAGGCCTCGGCATATAAGGCCGTAAGGACGGTCGCTTCCGAGGCGGGAGATGATGTGGAAAGGCTTTTAAAGCTGGCGCTTAAGGTCATAAACGGGTAGCGGGGAGATATGTCTAAAGGGAAAATGACACACAGGACCATTGAAACAAATATTACCGAAGAGGATGTAAGGATAGAGGGATCGTTACGTCCCCAGAGGCTTGAGGATTACATCGGGCAGGATAAGATAAAGGACAATCTGAAGGTCTATATCGAAGCGGCAAAGCAGCGGAAGGACGCACTGGATCATGTGCTGTTCTACGGGCCTCCCGGGCTCGGAAAGACCACTCTTGCGGGGATCATTGCAAATGAGCTTGGGACACATTTAAAGATCACCTCCGGGCCCGCCATCGAAAAGCCCGGGGAGATAGCCGCGATACTGAATAATCTGTCTGAGGGAGACGTGCTCTTTGTGGATGAGATCCACAGGCTCAACAGGCAGGTGGAGGAGGTGCTTTACCCGGCCATGGAGGATTATGCCATAGATATCATGATAGGCAAGGGAGCCTCGGCAAGGTCGATAAGGCTGGATCTTCCGCGGTTTACCCTGGTTGGCGCCACAACGCGGGCAGGGCTGCTTACGGCGCCCTTAAGGGACCGCTTCGGGATAATACACAGGCTTGAGTTCTATTCCAATGAGGAGCTTAAGACGATCATCATGTATTCGGCAAAGAAGCTTAAGGTGGATATCGACGTGGATGGGGCAATGGAGCTTGCCAGAAGGAGCAGGGGCACCCCGAGGCTTGCCAACCGCCTTTTAAAGAGAGTCAGGGACTTTGCCCAGATACGCTACGATGGAAGGATCACCCATGAAAACGCCGTCCTAGCTCTTGACATGATGGATGTTGACAGGATGGGGCTCGACCAGCTTGACAGGAATGTGCTCCTTACCATGATAAATAAGTTCGACGGAGGGCCGGTAGGGCTTGAGACGCTTGCGGCAGCCATTTCAGAGGATGCGGGCACCATAGAGGATGTGTATGAGCCATATCTCATACAGAACGGGTTTTTAAACCGTACACCCCGGGGAAGGGTAGCTACCAGGGCGGCCTATGAACACTTTGGGTTACCGTTTGGCACCGAGCCTCGCGCTTGACGCAGACTCTTAAGTGATGTATTATATTCTTCAGATTTGAGAGGTGATATTTATGGCAGTAAAAGGAAACGGGACCGAGGTCGTTATCGACGGCAAGGTAATTAAGCTCAGCGGCTATGAGAGTGAGGAATATCTCCATAAGGTAGCTTCCTATATTAATGGTAAGATAAATGAATATAACAGGATGGAGTCCTTTAAGCGGCAGCCCTCCGACATGCAGAGCATATTGCTTCAGTTAAATATCGCCGATGATTATTTTAAGACCAAGGCGCAGCTTGATGAGCTTACGGCGGAGCTGGAAGCAAAGGATACCGAGATGTATGATCTTAAGCACGAGCTGATAGCTGCGCAGATCAAGCTTGAAAATAAAGAAAAGCAGATCAGAAATTACCAGAAGGAATCGGGAAAGAAATAAAAGCGGGGCTGTCCTTGACAGCCTCTTTTCATTTTTATGAGTATGAAGAGATCAGTAGAGCTGTTAGCTCCCGCGGGAAATATGGAATGCTTCGAGGCCGCCGTAAATGCCGGGGCCGACGCCGTATACCTTGGAGGAGATAAATTCAACGCAAGGGCCTATGCCTCTAATTTTTCAGTACAGGAGCTTATCAGAGCTCTTGATATGGCACATATTTACGGCAGGCGGGTCTATCTTACGCTCAATATCCTTTTTAAGGATGCCGAGCTTAGTGAGATCCCCGATTATATTCAGCCTCTTTATCGGGCAGGGCTTGACGGAGTCATACTTCAGGATCTGGGAGCGGCGGCGCTTATCCGTCAATGCTTTCCGGGACTTCCCCTTCACGCGAGCACACAGATGTCGGTGACGGATACGGAGGGTATGCTCTATCTTAAGAAACAGGGCTTTAAAAGGGTGGTCCCCGCAAGGGAGCTGTCCCTTAAGGAGCTTAAGGTGATCCGTGAAAAAACGGGGATGGAGCTTGAATGCTTTATTCACGGCGCGTTGTGCTATTCCTATTCGGGCAAATGTCTGTTTTCATCCCTGTTAGGCGGAAGGAGCGGTAACAGAGGGAGATGCGCGGGCCCCTGCCGCCTGCCTTATAACGGAAGATATTACCTCAGCGCCAAGGACATATGTACCGCTTCCATACTTGACAGGCTTATCGAGGCAGGGATCAGCTCCTTCAAGATCGAGGGCAGGATGAAGGGGCCCGAATATGTGGCCGGGGTCACGGGGATCTACAGAGGGATCATAGACCGCTATTACCGGGGAGAGCCGCTTTTTGCGGACAACGCGGGCAAGAAGGAGCTGGTAAGCCTGTATACACGCGGCGGCAACAGTGAGGGCTATTATTTTCAGAAGAACGGGCCGGATATGATATCCCTTGAGAACCCTTCATATGAAAGTGCTGATGAAGAGCTTAAGAAAAGGCTTTATCTTGAGTACGCGCAAAAGAAGCCACAGCTCCCTCTTCATGCAAGGATAACGGTAAAGGAGGGGGAGGAGGCAGTACTTAAGCTCTCCTACATAAGAAAGGATCAGGAGATCTCCGTAACGGTAACCGGAGACAGGGCCCAGAGCGCAAAAAACAGGGCCCTGAGCCGGGAGGATGTCATAAAACAGATAAAAAAGAGCGGGAATACGGAGTTTGTCATAGATGAGCCTGAGATAATCATTGAAGGAAGGCCCTTTATCACCGTTGCCTCTCTCAACGCCTTAAGGCGCAGTGCGATAGAAGCGCTTAGAGGGCAGCTCCTTTCCGGATACCACAGGGAAACGGAGGCGGAGCCCGCCGGGGGTAAGGAGTCTCTGCTCTTTGAAAAGCCGGAAAGCAACAAAGCTAATGAGTCCCGGATCCTTCATGTATGCGTAAGTGACGCGGGACAGCTTGAAAGCGTGCTGTCCACAAAGGTTCAGGCTGTTTCTGTCATGCTTTCGACAGCTGACGGAAGAGAGGGCCTTGTCAGAACGGCGGAAAGGATCAGGGAGGCAGGAAAGCTCTTTTACCCGAGAATGCCTTATATAATAAGAAGAGGATTTTGTAAACGGGAGTCAGAGCTTCTGAGGCTTATGTGCGAGAAGTCCGACGGAGTGATGATTGACAATCTCGAATCACTGTCCTTTTTATTGGACATCGGATATGATAAGCTGATCATAGCCGATATACATCTGTATGCTATGAACGGTCTGTCACATTCCGTATTGAGGGCCGGCAATGCAAACCTGATAACCACTGTACCTGTCGAGCTTAATAAAAAGGAGCTTTTTAAAAGAGGACTGCAGGGCGAGGAGCTCATCGTATACGGAAGACTGCCAATGATGGAGAGCGCCCAGTGTGTAAAAAGGACCATGAGGGGCTGCAGCAGGGAAAGGGAGATAATAAGGCTTAAGGACCGATATTCAAACGAGTTTCCCTGCATTAATTTCTGCGAGGAGTGCACGAATGTCATTTACAACAGCGTTCCCCTGTGCATAACGGAAAAGGACGGGGTGGTCGAAAGACTTGCTCCCGGATATATGAGGCTTGATTTTACGGATGAAGAACCCGGAAGGATCGTTGACATAATTAATTATTATGTAAATTACGGCTCGAATGTCTCGGACCCTCCGGTGAAGGACTATACAAAGGGGCATTTAAACAGAGGCGTGGAATGAATTGGAAATAATAATTGTCGAGCTTTCCAAGTACATACTTACCATACTTATGGCGGTATATACCTTTCAATGCTTTTACGTCTTCAGGTTTCATAATGAACACGAAAGGAACGGTATATATTTCAGGCAGAATATAGCGATGATACTGATATATGCCGTATCCTTCCTTGCTCTTTTCCTTGTGTCCGGGGATGATCAACGGCTGTTTTCTGTTTACGTTACAGGACAGATCATTACCATAGCCGTTATACTGTTTTACAGGCTGGCATATAAGGGGGCTAACCGGCTGATAGTCAATAATATGTGCATGCTGCTGTCCGTAAGCTTTTTCATCCTGACAAGGCTTTCCTATGATAAGGCAGTAAGGCAGATCGTCATAGCGCTTGCCTCGCTGGTACTGACCTCCGTTATCCCCTGCATACTCATGAGGTTTCGGAACCTGCGGCGGTTTTACTGGCTTTTTGCGGCACTTGGCATTATCATGCTTTTTGCCGTGCTTGTGTTTTCCGCCGCCGTACACGGCTCAAAGCTCAGTATAAGCATTGCAGGCGTCTCCTTCCAGCCATCAGAGCTTGTAAAGCTTACCTTTGTGTTTTCCATAGCGGGGATACTGTCAGTGGCTGAAAGGCTTTCTGACATAATCATAACAGCTGTGATAGCCGGGGCTCATATTCTGATACTGGTGCTTTCCAGGGATCTGGGAAGTGCTCTTATCTACTTTGTAGTTTACATAACTATGCTGTTCATAGCCACGGGGAGCTATCTCCTTCTTGCGGGAGGGTTTATCGGAGGGCTGATGGCTGCAGCCGCGGGCTATAAGCTGTTCAGCCACGTAAGAGTGAGGGTCGCAGGCTGGAGGGATCCTCTCGGGACCATAGACAGCTCAGGCTTCCAGATATCCCAGGCGCTTTTCGCCATGGGAACAGGCGGCTTTTTCGGAATGGGGATCAGGCAGGGCGCGCCGGGAAGGATCCCGGTGGTGGAGTCCGACCTTATCTTTGCCGCGATATGTGAGGAGCTGGGCGTCCTGTTCGGCATCTGTCTTATTCTTATATGTGTAAGCATCTTCGTGATGTTTATGAATATTTCCATGAAGTTTACCGATCCGTTCTACAAGCTGGTGGCGGTGGGGCTTTCCATGACCTATGGCTTTCAGGTCTTCCTTAATATAGGGGGTGCCGTCAAGTTCATACCTCTTACGGGGGTTACACTTCCTCTTGTGAGCTACGGAGGAAATTCAATAATAGTTACTCTGACGATGTTTGCGATAATACAGGGAATGTACAATGCGATCCATGAAGGGTGAAAAGGGCGTCAGGGCTGATGCCAAAAGGGAGAACAGGAATATAGTACATATCACCTTTGCCGTTGTCCTGCTTTTCATAGTAATGACAGGGTATATAGGCAGCTATACTTACTTTAAGGCCCCTGATTTTATTAACAGCCCCTATAATCTGAGGCAGGAGCTTCTGGC
>DFEA01000096.1:6451-30369 GCA_002368575.1 Lachnospiraceae bacterium UBA3814
GCGGAAAACGGTGAGGAGGAAAGGAGCTATCCTTATAAAAACCTGTTTGCCCATGCCGTAGGTTATTCCGACAGGGGCAAGTCCGGTGTTGAGCTTATGTCGAATCTCACCCTTCTTACCTCGGATGATTATCTGCCGGATCGTGTTTCAAATATACTGAACGGCAGAAAGAACAACGGGAACAACGTGGTAACGACACTGGATATCAACATGCAGGCCGCGGCCTATGAGGCTCTCGGCGATTTCAGGGGCGCGATCATAGCGCTTGACGCAAGGACCGGGGCTGTGCTCTGTATGGTAAGCAAGCCGGATTTTGATCCCGAAAGCATAGCTGAAAGCTGGGATGCGATCAACGCGGATCCTGAAAGGGGAGCGCTTGTCAACCGCTGCACCCAGGGCTTATATCCCCCGGGATCCACCTTTAAGATAGTCACCATGCTTGAATATCTTAAGGAAAACAGCGATGAAGAGCTTAAGGAGTTTTCCTTCGACTGCGGCGGAAGCTTCAGTAAGGACGGGTATACCATAAACTGCTATCACGGCAGAAATCACGGAATTGTCGATATCAATACCGCCTTCTCAGAGTCCTGCAACTCGGCCTTTGCATATATGGGTACCTCCTTTGACAGGTCAGGCTTTAAGGATACCTGCGAGAAGCTGCTGTTTAACAGGGAGCTGCCTTTGAAATTCCCTTATAATAAAAGCTATGTGCCTATAGGCCCGGGCTCGGATACGGGAGAGGTAATGCAGACCGCTATCGGACAGGGGAAGATGCAGACTACGCCGATGCATATGGCCATGATAACCCAGGCTATCGCAAACGGCGGCGTCCTTATGACTCCTTACATCATAGATCATATTGAAAACTCGGGCGGGGATGTGATAAAAAGCTTTGCTCCAAAGGAATACGGAAGGATAATTGAAAAAGAGCATGCGGACAGGCTGTGTGAGCTGATGGAGGAGGTCGTAAGGGACGGGACGGCCACCAGGCTTAAGAGCGATAGCTTCACTGCCGCGGGTAAAACGGGCTCGGCTGAGTATTCATCAAATAAGGTAATGTCCCACGCCTGGTTTACCTGCTTTGCCCCGGTTCAGGACCCCGAGGTGGTCGTTACCGTGATAGCGGAGGAGGCCGGTTCGGGCGGACAGTTTGCGGTCCCGATGGCAAAGAGTGTTCTGGACGCCTGGTTCTGAAGGCCTTTGCGAGGGAGTATAATTGATTGTCCCGGTGATTGTTACGGCGGTCTTGCAAGGCTGTCAAAAAAACGGTATTATAGAGAGCGGATCAGGCGTTTTTACTTAATTCGTTTACTATATGATCGCGGGGTCCGGCGCCTTCGATTACAGTGAAGGAGGCCGGTCCTTACAAAGGAAATGATAAGATATTCAAAAAAACTGTATCTTACAAAACAAACCGAAAAGGAGCTTTCGGAGATAAAGATAAAGCTTTTTACAGGTGCGGGAATGATCGGCATCTGCTTTATCCTTCTGTCGGAAAACGGAGTGGATGTATTCGATATCGTTCCTGCGGAGATGTTTAAGCAGAGGCGGTTTCGAAGGCTTGACCATACGATCATAGGTATAGCCGAGAGCAGAAGAGCGGCTTTTTCTCTGGTAAAGGACATCATCATGGAGCATTTTGAGGTGACCGGGAGCTATTTTGAGCTGAGAAAGGATATAGAAGAGCGGATTTTAGGTTGACATAACATGGAATTGTTTTTGCTGATCCTGAAAATAACAGGAATTACGCTTCTTATCATAGCCGGGCTGCTGATACTTATAGTGCTGGCCGTGTTGTTTGTCCCCATAAGGTACGGTGCATACAGCATAAGAAAAGCCGGGGTCAGCCCGTTTTGCGCAAGGCTTAATGTACACTGGTTCCTTCATATCGTCGGTCTGTACATAAGCTATGATGACGGGCTTTCCTATGTGCTTAAGATCTTCGGGATACCTGTTAAAAAAAGCGGAGGCAGCAGCGATGAAGGCAGCGGGAAGGATAAGAAAAGGAAACGCGCAAAGAAAAAAAACGCGGGAAAAAGGAAGGCCGGTCACTTAAAGGAAAAGGATACCGAAACTGTTGAAAATGAGCCGGAGGCTTTGAAACAGGAACCCGCGGCAGCGGAAGCGATCCCCGAAACAGAGGTACAGGAAGCAGAGGCGGTCCCCGCAACAGAGGTACAGGAAGCGGAAGCGGTTCCCGAAACAGAAGTACAGGAAGCAGAGGCGGTTTTTGAAACCGAGGTAAAGGAAGCGGAAGCCGCAGAGGCTGTGGAAACGGCAGAAGGAACTGCTTCACCGACTGTGGAAGCGGCAGAGGAAATAGCTTCAGCGGCCGCGGAAACCGAGAAAGCGGTTTTCTCAGAGGCTGATGTCACAGAGGCGGAAGCAGCGGAAAAGGAAGAGTCCGCAGGGGCTGAAGAAGGAAAAGCCTCATTCCTTTCGAGGCTTTCTGATTTTTATAAGAGGCTTTCAGGAATGGCCGTGGCTTTGAAGGAAAAGCTTGTCGCAATCATCCGTGTGCCCGAAAGGCTGATTAATGATCTGAATGTTTACATCGATTTCCTGTCTGATGAAAATACGAAGGAGCAGCTGTCAAATATATATTCTGAGACAAAGAAGCTTCTGGGACATATAAAGCCTGTAAAATATGATATATATCTGCTAACAGGCAATGAGGATCCTTATGTAACGGGAAGCATACTGGCGGTGCTTGCGATCATAAGTCCTGTCTTCGGCAGAGCTTTAAGGGTGGAACCGTGTTTTGACAGGAATATAACGGAATTTGAGGCTGAGTTTAGGGGCAGGGTGGTCGTTTTTACTGTGCTTCTGATCCTATACAGGGTATTTTATCATAAAGGCTTTAAGGAAATGAAGGCAAGGTACATGGAGCTTAGTGTACGATAGTTTATACTGATTAACGAAAAAGTTGCCAATCAATTGAGTGTATAACGAGTGAACGCACGGTTCTCGTAAATAAAAATGGCAGTTAATTGTGTTCGCGAGTATAAAGGCAGGAGGCAGAAATGGCAGAGAAAGGATTTAATGACGTTGTAAGCTCTTTGATGAACGGAATGAACGGATTTCTTTCTTCCAAAACCGTAGTAGGAGAGCCTGTAAAGGTCGGGGATACCATAATAGTTCCCTTTGTTGAGGTCTCATTCGGAATGGGAGCCGGTAATTTCAGAGGGGAAAAAAAGGACAACGGAGCCGGAGGGCTTTCAGGGAAAATGGTGCCGAGTGCCGTGCTCGTAATATCCAACGGAACCACAAGACTGGTAAATATCAGGAATCAGGACGGGCTTACAAAGATACTAGATATGGTTCCCGATCTTGTTAATAATATTGCGGGCAGAAAAAACCGGACAATAAATGACGAGGACGCGGTCAGAGAGGCCTTCAGGGAGGAAAGAAGTGCCGCGGCGAAGCCTGAGGCACAGGCTGAAGAGAGTAAGCGGGAGGGAAGCGGAGCTGAAGAAAGCAAGAAGGACGTAAGACCGGCCGAAGAGGACGGCAGCAACAGGACGTAAGACCGGCTGAACAGGACTGCGGCAATTGGAGGCAAGGCGAGTTTATATTTCTATAATAATTAATTTAGATTTACATAATATTTTTCTTGACACCTGTTTTTGACTGTTATATAGTATTGATACGGATTATCTGTCGCAGCCTGGGAACTGCGTTTCAGATCGGGGGTTATCTTCTTGGTGGCTTCCACCGATATATGCTTTGAGGGTTGAGTATATGACAGGCCGGTGTGCTGTGGGAAGGCACTTCGGTTTCAGGGGATTAATAAGGGGAAAAAAATGGATATAGCAAAGGATATAGTCATTACTGCCGATAACCTGGCTTCTATTAAGTTCTGGATCATGCAGGAAATGCAGAAGCTTGAGGATGAGCGTGACGAGCTTGAGACTGAGCAGATCGAGCTTGAGCTCAAAAAGGACAAGTTTGCCGCGGAAAAAAGAAGGTATGACGAGGAAAGGCTAAAGCTTGAGGCTGCCCTGAAGAAGAGAGAGGCAAGTGCGGATCTTGAAAAAAAGAGCCTGGCTTACCAGAAAAACCTGATGGAAAGGAAGCTTGCCATCCTTGAAAACGGCTTTGACGAGCTTAACAGGGATAAGCAGTCCCTTGAAAGGGAAAAGGAAGAATTTAACGTCCTGAAGGCTAATCTCTATGCCGATACTTCAAAGAGGACACATGATGACGTGGGGCTTCTGTTCCACGGGGTCGATAATATCCTCGCTCTGAAGAAAAGGTACCGGGATCTTCTGAAGATCTTCCATCCCGATAATCTCGACGGAGATAACGAGGCAGTGCAGATAATAAATGAAGAGTACGCAATGCTGAAGGAATACTATTGATACTGACAGCGCCTTAAAGGCGCTGTTTTAAATTGTATCAAAGCGCATATTCCGAAGGCATACCTGTGCGGGAGAGAAATATATGGCAAAGCTTCTTCAGGGTAAGAGCAATGAAATAGATATGGTCAGCGGATCGCTTGCCGATAAGATCGTTAAGTTTGCCGTGCCGTTAATGGCAACGAGTGTACTGCAGCAGCTTTTCAACGCCGCGGATATAGCTGTCGTCGGAAGATTCGCAAATCCCAGGGCTATGGCGGCGGTAGGCAGCAATGCGTCCGTGATAAATCTCATAATTGGACTTTTTATGGGACTGTCGGTGGGAGCCAATGTCGTTATCGCAAACCTGATAGGGGCAGGGAAAAGGGAGAGGATAAACGATGCGGTCCATACGGTTATCACGGTAGCGCTCATTACCGGAATCATCACGCTGGTGCTTGGCCTTATAGTATCAAGGCCGCTGCTTGCGCTTATGGGTGCCCCCGGGGATGTCATGGAATATGCCATCCTGTACCTCAGGATATATTGCGCTGCCATGCCCTTTATCATGCTCTATAATTTCGGCTCCGCAATATTAAGGAGCAAGGGCGACAGCAGAAGACCGTTACTCAGCCTGTTCCTTTCCGGGATCATAAATGTGATCTTAAACCTTATCCTTGTTATCGGCTTTGATCTTCATGTGATCGGAGTGGCGGCGGCAACCGTCGTATCCAATATCATCGGCTCCGGGCTCGTGCTTTATTTCCTTATGACCGAGGAGGAGACCTTCAGACTGTCCCTTAAAAGGCTGTCGGTGAACCGCGCGTATCTTAGAGGAATGATAAGGGTGGGACTGCCTGCGGGGGTTCAGGGAATGGTCTTTTCACTGTCAAATGTGGTTATACAGACCTCCATAAACAGCTTCGGCGCCAGTGCCATAGCAGGCTCCACCGCGGCACAGAATTTGGAGTTCATTTCCTACTGCGTGGTAAATGCCTTCGGACAGACAACGGTCACCTTTACAAGCCAGAATTACGGCGCCGGAAACGTGGAGAGATGCAAGAGAGTATTCAGGCTTTCCATGATTATGGGGCTGGTTGGGGATCTTATTACAGTATGCCTGTTCGTTGTCTTCAGAGAGCAGCTCCTTCATCTGTTTACGACCGATGAGAAGGTGCTCGGGTTTGCGTTTACAAGGGTATATATAGCCTGCGGTACTCATTTCCTGATATCCACCTATGAAATAAGCGGAGGCGCGTTAAGGGGCATGAATCATTCACTTGCTCCCGCGCTTACCTCCATCTTCGGCACCTGTGCCTTCAGGCTGCTCTGGGTATTCACGGCGGTAAAAAAATATCATACCTTTGAGACCCTTATCATGGTATATCCCGTATCCTGGGTGATAACCGGAGCCCTTATGCTGACCGAATACTTCATTATCAGAAAAATTGAATTTAAGGCCATCGAAAAGCGCTGAGGCAAGAGTTCACCGAAGGGCGGGCTGCTGCACGCTCAGGCTGCGATACTCATACATTTTGAAGTCTTAAAGTATGAAAAATCCATATTCTGTGTTATAATGTAGCAGGTGTCACAGGTTATCCTTTAACGGATGAAGGCTTCCGTAGCATGAGCGGGGGGGATACAGAATGGAGATCAGCTTCAGCGGAGGAGTCGATGTAAAACGTTTTGTACTCATCGTCGATGACGAATTCATAAACCGTGAGATCCTGGGAAATATGATTCAGGACTGCTATCAGCTTCTGTATGCGGAGAACGGCACACAGGCGCTTGAGCTGCTTAATGCCAACAGCTCTACGCTGTCCCTTGTGCTCCTGGATCTTATCATGCCGGAAACAGACGGCTTTGAGGTCCTTTCAAGAATGCAGCAGGATGAAAGGCTTAAGCAGATACCGGTCATCGTCCTTACCTCAGAGCAGGATGCGGAGGTAAAGAGCCTTGAAATGGGAGCGGCGGATTTCATAACCAAGCCCTACGGCAGGACTGAGGTGATCCGTGCCCGTATCCGGCGCACCATACAGTTTTCGGAGAACAGGAATTTTCTGCGCTCGGCGGAAAAGGATGAGCTTACGGGGCTGTATACCAGGACCTTCTTCTATGAATATGCTGAAATGCTTGACCGGTACAATCCGGAGCTCAAAACTGATGCCGTTATCCTGAATGTAGAGCATTTTCATCTTGTCAATGAGATCTACGGAAGAAGCTTCGGGGATAAGGTACTTATGGTGATCGCCGAGTCTATAAGGGAATTTCTGTCTGACGGAGAGGGGCTTGCCTGCAGGGATGAGGGCGATCACTTCTTTATATATTCTGTACACAGGGATTCCTATGAGGCGCTGGCTGAGCTCGTACAGGAAAAGCTTTCGGCGCTTTCTGACTCTCTTCATATCAGGTGCAGGCTCGGGATATATTCCAGGGCGGAGCATGAGCTTTCCATGGAGGAGCGTTTTTCAAGCGCCCGTTTTGCCTGCAACACCCTCAGGGGGAATTTCTTAAGATATATCGCGTATTACGATCTTTCCTTAAGAGAGAGGTCGATCTACATCGAAAGGCTCATAAACGATATACATACGGGAATGGAGCAGAAGCAGTTCAAGGTCTATTACCAGCCCAAATACTGCATAAAGGGTGAGGATCCCGTGCTGTGCAGCGCCGAAGCTCTGGTCCGCTGGGAGCATCCGGAATTCGGTATGCTCAAGCCCGGGAGCTTTCTTTCGATCTTCGAGGAAAACGGCCTTATCAGCATGCTGGATCATTTTGTGATGGAGGAAACGGTTGACCAGCTTGGAAGGTGGCACAGGGATAAGGTATCGGATATCCCTGTCTCAGTCAATGTATCAAGGGCGGATCTTTACGACCCTGAGCTTTCGGAATATCTTGAGGAGCTTCTTGACAGAAACGGGCTTCAGGTATCCGATCTTCTGCTTGAGATAACGGAGTCCTCCTATGCAAGCGATACAAATCAGCTCGTAGACGCGGTCGGGCGCTTAAGAGAGAGCGGCTTCAGGATCGAAATGGACGATTTCGGGGCAGGCTATTCTTCCCTTAATTCCCTGGCGACAATGCCCGTTGATGTGCTGAAGCTCGATATGAAATTTGTCCAGAGCATTCACGAGGATGAAAAGGTTTTAAGGATGGTGAAGCTCATAATGGAAATGGCTGATTTCATGGAGGTGCCCGTAGTCGCCGAGGGGGTGGAGATAGCGGAGCAGTATGATCTCTTGCGGGATATCGGCTGCGAATACATCCAGGGCTATTATTTTTCAAAGCCCCTTCCTTCAGCGGAATTTGAAAGCTATATCCTTTCCGAATAAGCGCGGCAGGTCATCCGGGGGTAAACTGCTGCGAATAAGCCGGATATGCACGATCCTGTCAGGCATATCCGGCTTTATCCTTCCTTAATGTATAGAGGCAAAGCCCTTATCAAGATCACTTATTATATCGTCTATATTTTCAAGACCGACCGATAATCTTACCATACCGCTTTCTATCCCGGCTGCGGCTAACTGCTCCTCCGAGAGCTGTCTGTGGGTCTCGCTGGCCGGATGGAGCACACAGGTCCTTATATCGGCAACATGTACCTCGTTCGAGGCAAGCTCAAGGGAATTCATAAACTGCATTGCCGCGTTCTTTCCGCCCTTTATCACAAAGGAGATGACTCCGCTTGAGCCCTTCAGGTATTTTTTCCCAAGCTCATAGCTTTCATCGTCCTTAAGCCCGGGATATATCACCTTTTCGACAAGGGGTGAGGCCTTAAGGTATTCAGCGACCGTCATGGCGTTTTCACAATACTGCTTCATCCTTACGGCAAGGGTCTCAAGCCCGAGGTTTAAAAGAAAGGCCGAATGGGCTGCGGGATAAACACCGAAATCCCTCATAAGCTGCATACGGGCCTTGATTATGTAGGCCTTTTTCCCATAGGTCTTTGTGTAGGATATCCCGTGGTAGGATTCGTCAGGCTCCGTCAGCTCGCTGAAATTACCGCAGGTCCAGTCGAAGTTTCCGCTGTCTACTATGACGCCTCCGTTCTGAAGGGCATGGCCGTCCATGTATTTGGAGGTGGAATGTATGACTATATCCGCCCCGAATTCTATGGGCTTGCACAGGATGGGCGTGGCAAAGGTATTATCAACTATCAGAGGGACCTTATGCGCGTGGGCAAGCCTTGCAAAGCGCTCAATATCGAATACGGTCAGTGCCGGGTTTGCTATGGTCTCGCCGAATACCGCCTTTGTATTCGGCTTAAAGGCATTGTTTATCTCTTCATCGGTCGCTCCCTTTTTGATAAAGATACATTCTATCCCCAGCTTTTTCAGCGTGAAGGAAAAGAGGTTTACGGAGCCTCCGTAGATCTCGGTGGTGCTTATGAAGCTGTCCCCCGCCCTGCAGATGTTTAGAATGGACAGAAGAGTGGCGGCCTGACCTGAGGATGTGCAAAGGGCACCGACGCCGCCCTCAAGCTCGGCGATCTTATCCTCGACTGCCATGACCGTAGGGTTTCCGAACCGGGAATAGATCAGTGATTTCATAGGGTCGTCAAATACGGCTGCCACCTCCTCGGTGGAATCATAGACATAGGTGGTGCTCTGCACTATCGGCATCACCCGGGGCTCGGAATTCTTTGGTGTGTAGCCTGCATGCAGGCAGAGTGTCTCGTCTTTCATAAATTATCCTCCTTTTTTTCAGGGTCAGTAAGCCCCTGTAATACGTGATTTCGTTCATCCTAATACTTCCTCCAGCAGGAGGGTGAAAAAAGGATGAGGATAGGGAAGAGCTCAAGCCTCCCGGCTATCATATCAAAAATAAGCACACATTTCGAAAAGTAACTGTAAACATCAAAATTATGGGACGGTCCCACAAGCGACAGGCCGGGACCGATATTATTGACGGTGGCAAGCACTGCGGTAAAGTTGGTCGTAAAATCCAGCTCATCCGGCGCGATCAGCATACAGGAGGCGATAATGATAACGATATAGACCGCAGTATAGGCGCTGACAGAGCGGATAGTCTCCTCAGACAGGCTCATCTTATCAAGATACAGCTTTTTGATCCGCTGGGGGTGGATGATGGAATGTATCTCTTTGCTTACGGACTTGATGAGTATAAGCACCCTTGAGACCTTAAAGCCCCCTCCGGTACTGCCCGCGCAGGCTCCGATGATCATGAGCACCACGATTATATTGCGGGACAGCCCGGGCCATCTGTCAAAATCCACCGTTGAAAACCCGCTCGTAGTTATGATGGAGGCCACCTGGAATGCGGCATGCCTCAGTGCGGTGACGGCAGAGCCGAACATGTTTAAAATATCACATGTTATTATTATCGTGCTTGCCATGATGATGAGCAGATACCACCTGACCTCCTCAAAGGAAAGGATCTGCCTGAAATTCCCGCTGATTATACAGAAGTAAACGCTGTAATTGATCCCGCCGAGGATCATGAAGACCGTTATGAGATTCTGCTGCAGAGGGGTAAAGGAGGCCGCGGAATCGTTGTATATTCCAAAGCCGCCGGTACCCATTGTCCCGAAGATCATTGTAAAGGCGTCAAACACAGGCATCCCGCTAAGCATAAAGCATATGAGCCCTATTATGGTCAGCAGGATGTAAAGAAAATAGAGCAGGAGAGAGGATTGCCGGAGCTTTGGAACAAATTTGCCGACAGTCGGACCGGGGCTTTCGGCCCTGATAAGGTTAAGGCTTCTGGCACCCGTCATCGGGAGCACGGCCATGATGAAGACAAAGATGCCCATGCCGCCGATCCAGTGAGTGAAGCTCCTCCAGAAAAGACTGGTCCTTGAAAGGGCTTCGACATCCGAAAGAATGCTGGCGCCGGTCGTTGTAAAGCCCGAGGCCGTCTCAAAGAGGGCATCTATGAGGTTTGGGATCTCACCCGTAAACACAAAGGGGAGAGCCCCGACTATACTGAGTACTATCCATGAAAGGGAGACTGCCGCAAAGCCCTCCCTGATATAGATCTGATCAGAGATATCGAGCTTTTCCCGTCGTGTAAGAAAAAAGCCTGACAGGAGCGAGAGCAGCGCGGTCACGATGTAGACGATACAGTGACGATATTCCTTATAGAACAGACCGGCAATGACCGGGAATAAAAGAAATGCCGCCTCAAAAACAAGGATCCAGCCGATTATGTATTTAACTATCCTCAGATTCATTACGCAAGAATATCCTTTATATCTTTGAAGTCGGAATGCATGCTCAGGATGAGGACATTATCCCCGACCCTGATATCCTCCCGTCCGGTAGGGATGATAAGACGTTCGTTCCGTGTTATGGAGCAGATGATGATATCCTTCTTAAGCTTCAGAGAGGATATGGCGTGCCCTGTGACAGGACCCTCCCCGGTCACGAAGAATTCAATGGCAACAGCCCTCTTATCCAGGATATCGAAGGCATTTTCAACGTTTCCTCCGCTTATCGAAAGCATGGAACGGGCATATTTTACAATGTAATCGGCTGTAAGAAGACTGGGAAAAACCGCATGATCCACCGATATGTTGTTGTTCATTATCTCGGTGTAGTTAAGCCTTCTGAGCTTGGTTATCGTTCTGGCATGGGAAACCCGGTTCGCAAAAAGGCTTAAAAGAACATTCTCCTCGTCGATCCCGGTAAGGGCTGCAAAGGCGCCGACGCCTCCAAGCCCTTCCCTTAAGAGAAGCCTTTCATCCGTTCCGTCCCCGTTTATTATGATGGCCTTTGGGATCTCGTCATTTAAAAGGGCGCAGCGTTCCTCGTCCGCCTCTATGATCTTTGTTTTTATCCCCACATCGGTAAGACGCCTGGCAAGATAGAAGCCTATGGTACCGCCGCCTATGATCATGGCTGATTTCAGGGGATGTTTAAAAAGCCCTGTTTTCCGGAAAAAATAATTGGCGTCACGGGGAGTTGCGGAAACAATAAGCTCATCGCCCTCTTCAATGGTATCATCGGCGGAGGGGATGAAGACCCTGCGGCCTCTTTTTACGGCACAGATCAGTATATTGCATTTGAAACGCGGCTGCAGGGCGGAGATCACAAGTCCCTTCAAAGGGCTGTATCCGGTCACCGTAAGATGCATAAGCTCGACCCTGCCTCTGGTAAAGGTCTCTACAGAGACGGAATCGGGGTACTGGAAGCGCCTTGCAATGTCAGCGGCCGCTATAAGCTCCGGGTTGATTATAAGGGAAAGCCCCAGTTCCCTTCTCAGATAGCTTATCTCTGTATTGTAGATCGGATTCCTTACCCTTGCCACGGTACGGCAGTATTTATCGGAGCGTTTTGCCATGACGCAGCACAGGAGATTCTGTTCGTCCGATTCGGTGACGGCAATGAACAGATCGGTATGCTCGATACCGGCCCTTAAAAGCGTCTGGTAATTGAGCCCGTCTCCCGTGACCCCGAGGATATCCTGCTCATCCGTTAAAACGTCAAGCTTGTGCGAATCCTTGTCGATCATCACTATATCATGATTCTCGTTCCTGAGCTTCTCCGCAAGAGTGGAGCCCACATTGCCGCATCCGACTATAATCACATTCATAGCTCATAACTCCCGTTCCCGTTATGATTATAGCATGGATCGGGTTACGGGTCAAAAAAAGAGCAGCACACGGCTGCTCTGAAGCTTCATATAACGGCTGCACCTATGCACGCTCAACCTTGCCGGCCCTTAAGCACCTTGAGCATACATGAAGCGTCTTCGGGGTACCGTTGACCTTGCATTTTACGGTCCTGATATTAGACTTGAAAATTCTGTTAGATCTTCTATGTGAATGACTCACGTTGTTGCCAAAATGAACACTCTTGCCGCATACAGCACACTTAGCCATGATTACACCTCCCTTGAGAACATGATATTTCGGATCAAAAACCGTCCGAACTATGACATTCTAACAAATGTCCAATCTGATTGCAAGTAAAAGTTGAATTTTATCCTGCAATCATTATATAATAGGCGAAAGAAGAAGGGAGGACATAATATGAAAGGCAGGATCAATACTCCGATAGAGAATGTATCCATAAATACAGAAGTCATTGCCCAGTATGCCGGGACAGTAGCCATGGAATGCTTCGGAATAGTAGGCATGGCCGCGGTCAATATGAAGGACGGCATAGTAAAGCTCCTGAAGAAGGAGACCCTTACCCACGGGATAAACGTAAAGAGTACCGACGGGCAGCTTCAGCTTGAGTTTCATGTTATAGTGGCATACGGTGTCAGCATCCAGGCTGTTACCGATAATCTGATAAGCAATGTAAAATATAAGGTGGAGGAGTTCACAGGGCTTACGATCGAACGGATAAATATATATATAGAAGGTGTCAGGGTAATAGACTAAGGAGGAGAGTAAAGGTGGAAATAAATACGATCGACGCGGGGACGCTATCTAAAATGTTCCTCGCCGGCGCAAAGGCACTGGAGGCCAGAAAGGCAGAAATAAACGAACTGAATGTATTTCCTGTTCCCGACGGGGATACAGGTACTAATATGACTCTTACTATCATGTCTGCCGCAAAGGAGGTGGCGGTGCTTGACGAGCTTAAGATGGACACGCTCTCAAAGGCCATGTCCTCAGGCTCCTTAAGGGGAGCAAGAGGAAACTCCGGTGTTATACTGTCCCAGCTCATCAGAGGCTTTACCAAGGTGATAAAGACCGAGGAGGTCCTTGACAAGGCTATATTATCAACTGCGATGCAGAAGGCAGCCGAATCGGCATATAAGGCTGTCATGAAGCCGAAGGAGGGGACCATTCTCACTGTCGCGAGGGGAGCGGCTGAAAAGGCGGCCGAGCTTTCGGGAACGGATATGGACCTTGCATCCTTCATGGAGGAGATAATAAAGCATTCCGAGTACATACTGTCACAGACACCGGAGATGCTTCCGGTCCTGAAACAGGCAGGGGTCGTGGATTCGGGCGGACAGGGCCTTTTAGAGCTTTTAAAGGGTGCCCGTGACTGCTTTATAGGGAAGGAATTAGACCTTACGCTTCAGGATGATACCGAAAAGGAGGATGTCAGGGAGGAGGAGATACGCTATTCCTACAGGGTTTCCTTTACTGACAGGATAACCGAGGTATTCAACCAGAAAAACGAGGACGATTTCAAGGTCTATCTTAATTCCATCGGCGACGGTCTCAGATATGAAGCAAAGGGAGATACGGTCTCAGTAGAGCTCTGTACCAACGATCCGGGCCTGGCTCTCCAGAAGGGTATCATGTACGGCGCCCTTGATGATATAAGGATTGAGAATATTAAACTTTCAGTGGAACGGGAAAAGGCACAGGCGTCCCGGGAGGAGGTTCAGGCAAAGGACCAAAAGCCCGAAGGCTCACCCAAAGCACCGGATAAGGCCGGCGACGATGCAAAAAAGCATGAAAACGCCGGGGAACGGAAGGAGTCGGTTGACATAACACATCCTTCCAGGGAGGTAAAGACCGAAGCGGAGTCCGTTAAGGAAACTGAAAAGGAAAAGCCGGAGGAGGACAGGCCGGTATTTACCGAGCCTCCCAAGGAGATGGGATTTATCGCGGTATCCTCCGGGGAGGGTCTGGAGGCCATATTTAAGGGTCTCGGAGTGGATTATGTCATAACGGGCGGACAGACCATGAACCCCAGCACTGAGGATATGCTTTATGCCATAGACAGGGTGAATGCCAAAAACATCTTCATCCTTCCGAACAACAAGAACATAATCATGGCAGCCAATCAGGCCAGGTATATGGCTGAGGATAAGAATATCATCGTCATCCCCACAAAGACGATCCCTCAGGGGATAACCGCGCTCATCAATTATTCCATGGATGCCGGTGTCGGGGAAAACGAGAAGCTTATGACCGAGGAGATAAAGAAGGTAAAGACCGGTCAGGTCACCTACGCGGTTCGTGATACCGTGATCTCGGACATGGAGATAAAGCAGGGAAATATCATGGGAATAGGCGACCATGATATCCTGGCGGTAGGGACGATCGTAGAGGATACAGCCATCGCCATGCTTGAAAAAATGGTGGATGAGGATTCGGAGCTCATCAGCATTTATTACGGGAACGAGGTGGATGAGGAGGCCGCGGAGGAGCTCAGGCAGACAGTAACGGATAAATACAGGGACTGCGAGGTAGAGCTGCACTTCGGAGGCCAGCCCATATATTATTACATTGTTTCCGTGGAATAAAAATTGACTGAATATAACGAAGAGATAACGAAGCTGAAAGGAGTCGGAGAAAAGACAGCCGTTTTGTTCAATAAGATCGGCGTCTTTTCATTTGAGGACCTTCTTTACTATTTTCCGAAGGATTATATTAAATACGAGGCTGCGGTCACTGCAGCTTCTGACAGGACAGGCAGGCTTATGGCCTTTGAGGCGGTCGTCCTCGGACGACCGCTCATCAAAAGGACGGGAAGGCTTCAGATAGTCTCCGCAAGGCTTAAATCGGGAGATAATGAGGTAAACGCGGTATGGTTCAACATGCCCTACCTTGCAAAGAGCCTTAAGGCCGGCACCGCCTGTATCCTTTACGGGCGGATATATAAGAGCGGTGAAAGGCTATGCACCGACCAGCCCGTGATCTTTACCAGGGAGAAATACGAAGAGATCGAAAATACTCTTCAGCCCGTTTATCACCTTACAAAGGGCTTAAGCAACAATACGGTCAAAAAGGCAGTAAAGCAGCTTCTTGAAATGCCTCTTCATACCGACCCTGATCATGATTTTCACTCGATGCATTTCCCCGGGTCCTTAAGCGACCTGAAACGGGCAAGGGAGGGCTTTGTATACGAAGAATTCTTCATGTATGCCCTTAGGCTCCGTTTCCTGAGGGAGAAAAACGACCGGGCGGTCAACTCCTTTAATATCCGTGAGTGTCCGGAAACCGAAAGGATCATAGAGGGGCTGCCCTACAGCCTTACAGCGGCCCAGAAAAGGGTATGGGATGAAATAAAGGGGGATCTTTCAAGCAGCTCCTCCATGAACAGGTTAGTGCAGGGAGACGTGGGCTCAGGAAAGACTATAATCGCCTTTCTTGCCGCCTTAATGACTGCGGCAAACGGTTATCAGTGCGCGATAATGGCACCCACCGAGATCCTTGCCTCACAGCATTTTGAAGCCCTGAGTGCCCTGATAAAAAGGCAGGGCCTTGACATTGAATGCGCCCTTCTTACCGGCTCCACGAAAGCGGCTCAGAAGAAGCAGCTTTACAGGGGAATAGAGGACGGAAGCATCAGGATAGTCGTAGGGACTCAGGCATTGTTTCAGAAAAAGGTAAATTACGGTAACCTTGCGCTGGTGATAACCGATGAGCAGCACCGCTTCGGAGTGGCCCAGCGGGAATCGCTGCTTAAGAAGGGTGAGAATGACACGCCGCATGTCCTTGTAATGAGCGCAACGCCTATTCCGAGGACGCTTGCGATCATCCTTTATGGTGACCTTGATGTGTCGGTGATCGATGAGGTACCGGCAAAGCGGCTGCCGATAAAAAACTGTGTTGTGGATGAATCCAGTCACGATAAGGCCTTCCGTTTTATGGCAAAGGAGATCACCGCGGGACATCAGTGCTACGTCATATGCCCGTTAGTGGAGGAAAGCGAGGGGGCGGAGGACCTTAAGGATGTGATAAACTACACCGAGGTACTTAAGAGCCGTTTCCCGGCTTCGGTCAGTATCGCGGCTTTGCACGGGAAAATGAAGCCGGCAGAGAAGGCCCGGGTCATGGAGGGCTTTTACGGGAACGAGATCCAGATACTTGTTTCCACTACAGTAGTTGAGGTCGGGGTAAACGTGCCCGCCGCGACCGTGATGCTTATTGAGAACGCCGAGCGCTTCGGTCTGGCACAGCTCCATCAGCTCAGAGGGCGCATAGGCAGGGGAGATTCGCAGAGCTATTGTATCTTTATTAACGGAAACGACAATGAGCAGACCAGGGAAAGGCTTTCGGTGCTCGTAAGCACAAATGACGGGTTTGAGATCGCCTCAAAGGATCTTAAGCTGAGAGGACCGGGAGATATCTTCGGGATCAGGCAGAGCGGTGAGCTTTCCTTTAAGATCGCAGATATATTTACCGATGCCGATATCCTGAAGAGGGCAGCGGAGGATGTGACGAAATTGCTTGAAGAGGATCCCGGATTATGTAAACCGGAGCACGAAATGCTCAGGGAAAAGCTCTTCAGCCTTTTGGGGGAGCAGGAGTCAACAGTGTTATGATACTTTTTTTATTCATTATTATAACCATACTTCAGCTTGCAGCGGGACTTTCAGTTGTTCTTTGCACTCCGGGAAGAAGGCTTTCGGTAAGCCGCAGTATCCTTAGCTTAATTGCGGTCGGGGCTGTTTACTCAGCCTTCTGGGCGGTGATCGTATTGATCAGGTTTGGCGGAAGTAAAGACGCCTTTCCCGCTTTTTATCATATGCTTAAAAGCGGAAAAGCATTCTATCAGGATATAGAGTATCTTGTGACCGCTGTTTTTATCGGGGCGCTTCTTTCGGTTTCCTTCGGCTTTTACCTTAGAAGGCTTGTACATGATGACCAGCCGTGCATAAGCAGGCTTCAGGAGAACCTTATCATTGTCTGCATTGGTGTTTCCCTCATATACCTGTTTGCAGGCTTTCGGAACGCGGATCGTTCAAAAAATCAGGTAAGGCTTGCCGAGCTTCACGGAGACGGGAGCCTTAAGGAGGCGGAAAGCGGTATTTTTACCATATCCGATTTTATCAGGCTCAAAAACACGGGGGAAAATGATATAGATCTTAAGGAGCTGTATCTCTCCGATAAGGAGCGCGGTACGGAGACGCTTTCGTTAGAGGGGAATATCATTCCTTCCGGCGGTGAGCTCGTACTGTATCTGGATTCGGCCTCGCCCTTCAAGCTCAGCAAGGGCGAAACGGTTTATATAACGGATAAGGACGGAAGGGTCTATGACAGCCTCTTTTACGATCCGGACAGTGAGGTGATCTTTGAGGAACCGGTATTTTCACATGAGAACGGTTTTTACAGCGACGGCTTTTCCCTTTCTATCACCATGCCGGAGAAGGTCCCGGACGATGCGTATATTGCCTATACTCTGGACGGAAGCGCCCCTACGGCGGATTCCATAAGGTACAGCTCTCCTGTTAAGGTATATGACAGGAAGGGCGAGGAGGCTCCCTGTCATGACGCAAAAAGAGTCGTATATGATTATGCGGACTATGTGCCGGAGCACGGGGACATGGACAGGGCCTTCATCATAAGGGCGGCAGTCTTTGACGGCAGGGGAAACAGGAGCAGGACCGTAAACGGAACGTTTTTTATCGGAGATTTTGAATACGAGGACAGAAAGATAATCTCACTTACGGCAGATTATGAAGCGCTTTTTGGTCCGAACGGGATCTGCACTACCGGGCCGCTGTACGATGCGTGGTACCTGGGAGGGCAGAACGGAGAGGCTCCCATGCCGAATTTCGAGCAGTCGGGAAGAGCCTTTGAGGCTGAAGCAAATCTCCAGTATTTTAACAACGGAAGCTGTATAGGAGGACAGGATGTGGGGCTGAGGGTATTCGGAGGCTCCATGAGGGACTTTGCCAAGAAGCATTTTTCTGTCTACTCCAGGAATACCTACAGCGGGTCGGACAGCTTTTCAATGGATCTTTTCGATAACGGGAGGCCCGTTCATTCCATCGCCTTAAGAGACGGGCTGTCTGATGCGGTGCTTCACGAGCTTTCAAAGGAGAGAGATGTCGCCTCCCAGGAGCATACCAGGGTCATCGTTTTCCTGAACGGGGAATTCTGGTTTGACACCTTCGCCTGCGAGAAATACAGCCCCGCCTATTTCTATGAACACAAGGGGATCGCGGAAAACAATATAATCATCGTAAAGGAAGGGCTTATCGATACCGGAATGGAGGGGGATGAGCTTTTATACCAGCAGATATATCAGTACATCGGAGAGCATGACCTTGGCAATCAGGATTCTTACGAGGAATTCTGTAATATCATTGACGTTCAGAGCTATATAGATTATCTCTGCGTAACGGCCTACGGCTGTAATCTCGATCAGGATGAGATCATAAACCGCCAGCTCTACAGGGCCAGAAAAAGCGTTGATGACGGTGAGAATGACGGAAGATGGCGATGGGCTCTTTATGACATGGATCTGCTGGATACTCTGTTTGACTCAACGGATTATTTCGGGGTCGACAAAGCCTATGAGATCAATCCCTACACGGAAAGGATAACGGACGAATCCGTAAATATCGAGGAGCAGACCCTGTTCAGGGCCCTTATGCAGAATGAGTCCTTCAGGCAGCGCTTTGCGGAAACGATGAAGGATTTTATCGAAACGGATTATTCCATGGAAAATGTGGACAGAGTCCTTGAGGAGTATGGGGGCGATACCAAGTCCCTGAGGAATTTCTTTAAACACAGGGCTGAATATATGACAGAATTTACCGGACAGGAATTTGGTATGGAATAAATTGATGACGGGGTACAAGCTACATGGCACTTATGATCTAATGTCATTAACTTAAGCTGCTATATGTTATGAACGTCTCGACACATAATGGAACCTTCACTGAGTCGTAGTTCACGTTGTGAGCTTAAGATAATGACATTGCTTATGACCCGGATATCAAACAACAGAAATAGGATTGGTTCGGATAAGGAAAGCATTATGGAAGCAAATGCGGAAGAAAGAAAGGCAATATTATACAGGATGAAGGGCGTAGCCTTGTTTTTTGTTATCATGCTGGTTCTGGCTGTTGCCGGGGCTTATGCCGCAGGAGGAGCGGAGGAGGCGCCTGCCGTTATCGGCAGTCCCTCGGGGGCTTATGATATTAATGCATACAGTCCGGTAACCGATAACGACACTCTGGTGTCTGAGGAGGGCGCGATCCCCGCATCCGAGGAGCTATTGGAGGCGGGACCCTTAGGCGGCGGGACATATCTGTTTTCGGGTGATTATGGCAGGACTGTGGTGATTGATGCGCATGATGAGATAGTTCATCTTATCCTGGACGGCGCAAATATCCGTACCTACGACGGTCCGGCGATCCTTGTGCGTTCCGCGGCCAAGGTGATCATTACCGCCAAAGAGGGCACGGAAAGCTCCCTTGCGGATTGCGCCTACTATTCAGAGCGAAATATCTACGCTGCAATATTTTCCTATGCGGATGTGACCGTCAACGGAAAAGGGAGGCTCAATATTTCCGGCTTTACAAAGGATGGCGTCCATACGAGAGGGTTTTTCAAGGTCCTTGATACGGATATCCGCCTGAGGGCGAAAAGGACCGCGGTCAACGCTGACGACGGGATGCTGCTCATGGCCTCCGTCCTTACCGCGGAGGCGGAAAAAACGGGTTTAAAGAGCGGGATCCACAATAAGGTCGCAAAGGGGAGCATCCATATCCTTGGCGGTGATAATACGATCATAGCGGGAAATACGGGCATCTATTCTGGAAGGGATCTTTACGTGAGCGGCTGCAGTCTCTCCATCAACGCGGTGGTGTCGAATATCGCCGTCGAAGGACAGCAGTTTATTGAGGACGGCTGCCTATGAGTGGAATAGGCTATCGCCATGAATACAAATATGTGACGGATGATCTGAAGACCGTGCTTTTAAAGGCGAAGGCCGGTGCCTTATTCAGGCCTGATGCTCATGCCCGGAAGGACGGGCTGTACAGTATAAAGAGTCTGTATTTTGACGATATCAATAACGGGTGTTATTTTGACGCGGCAAACGGCAATGATCCCAGAGCCAAGTTCAGGCTCAGGCTGTATAATGATGATACGGACATGATAAGGCTTGAGAAAAAGATAAAGCGCAACGGCTTTACTCTGAAGGAGCAGGCCGTACTGAGCAGGGAGGAATGTGAGGACCTGATCCTTGGAAGGAGCGCAGATGCGGGAAAGACAGGGGACAACATTAAAAGCGGGCTCCTTTCACAGATGGCGGCAGGCGGAATGCGGCCCGTCATCATCATTTCCTATGAGAGACTGCCGTTTATCTATCCCGGGTCCGATATACGCTTCACCATAGATACAAGGATAAGGTTTTCCACAGATGTAAAAAGCTTCCTTAACCCGGATAAAAAAGCCATGATGTCCCTGGGCGGTGGGTTTTCGGTGGTGGAGCTCAAATGGGGAAGATATCTTCCGGAGCATATACCGGAATATCTTGCGGTAAATTCACTTGCAAGGACAAGGTTTTCGAAATATTATTACTGCAGATCAATGGCATTAAACGGTCATTGATATATTCATACTCAAATAACGAAATGGCTTGCCGTTTCGTTATTGAGTGCGCCGGATTCGGGCCGCTTTAAGCGGCATATTTCTTTACCGAATCCGTGCGCATCACTTTATACGGTTAACGAAAATCAGCATTGATTTTCGTTAACCAGTATATTTTGCGATGCTCGCCGGACGGGCCGGTGAGCCTTGAGGAGCCCGGCAGCTGACTGCGCTTACGGGTATGATAAGGAGAAAAACATGGGAATTAGCGAAATCATCAGAAGAGCACTGTTTGAAGGATATGCGTCCAAGCCGCTGTCGGTATCCAACATCCTGATCTGTATCTGCATCACGGCACTGATAGGAGCCTATATCTTTGTCCTGTACAGAAGGATAAACGCGGCCGTGTTTTACAACCGCAATTTTAATATCTCCCTGGTGACGATAGCGATCATAACGGCGGCGATAATCATTACCATTCAGTCCAATATAGTCGTATCCCTCGGCATGGTAGGCGCTCTTTCCATAGTGAGGTTCAGAACGGCTGTGAAGGACCCTCTGGATCTGGTGTTCCTTTTCTGGTCCATAAGCATCGGGATAATATGCGGCGCCGGCTTTGCGCTGATCGCGATCATTGCCTCTCTTGTGCTTACAGTCGTCATACTTCTTCTGCTCAGTATCAGACAGGGTAAGAATGTCACCATGATGACGATCCGCGCCGGCAGCTTTGAGGCCGAGAATATCATTATGGATATCATAAAAAGCAACTGCTCCTATGTTAATGTAAGAGCCCAGAATATGGATAAAAACGGCATGGATATGACGATAGAGGTAAGGATCGGCGAAAAGGAAAGGCTCGTACATGAGCTGATGAAGGAGGACTTCATTGAAGCCGTATCCTTTGCGGATAATTCGGGCGTCGATTTCGTGTAAGTATGTATTAAGACAGCAGGGCAATCGCTTTGAGCTTAGTGAAGCTGCTGCCGCAAAGAGAGGGGCTTTCTTATGCCCGACATATCCCACACAGCCTTGAGGCGTTAAGCGATTGCCCCGCAGATAGTTTTAATGCTTGTTTTTTCAGCCGGATATTGCTATACTTAGGCAGGCGTTTGGGGAAACGCCTGTTTATTGCGCTATTGTGAGGCACCGGGAATGAAGGGACCCGGTTTCCTTAGATCAAAGGATTCTACTGAGGGGGATTTAATGGGGAGAAATGACAGCAGCTACGATGCCGCCAGTATAACCGTTCTGGAGGGCCTCGAGGCGGTCAGAAAAAGGCCGGGAATGTATATAGGCTCCGTTACCACAAAGGGGCTTAACCATCTTATCTATGAGATCGTCGACAATGCCGTTGACGAACATCTTGCGGGCTACTGCGACAAAATCAGCGTAACACTGGAAAAGGACGGTTCCGCTACCATAAGCGATAACGGAAGAGGGATCCCTGTGGGAATGCATGAGCTGGGCGTCAGCGCCGAGCGTATTGTTATGACTACGCTCCATGCCGGGGGAAAATTCGATTCCGCTTCATATAAGACCAGCGGCGGGCTTCACGGGGTGGGCTCTTCCGTTGTCAATGCGCTTTCAACATATCTGGACATAGAGGTCAGAAGAGACGGCAGGGTCTACCACGACAGATATAACCGGGGAGAGCCTGTCATAGAGCTTGAGGGAGGACTTCTTCCGGTGATCGGCAATGCCAGGGGCACCGGCACGAAGATAAACTTCCTGCCCGATGACACGATCTTTGAGAAGACCAGGTTCAAGGAGGAGGATATCAAAAGCCGGCTCCACGAGACTGCCTATCTGAATCCCAGACTTACAATAATATTTAAGGATCTTCGCGGGGATGTGCCTGAGGAGATCACCTATAACGAGCCTGACGGGATAATCGGGTTCGTAAAGGATATCAATCAAAAGGAAGAGGCTGTTACGGAGCCGGTGTTCTTTAAAGGGGAATCCGAGGGCATAGAGGTGGAGATCGCCTTTCAGTATGTCAATGAGTTCCATGAGAACGTGCTGGGCTTCTGCAACAACATCTACAATTCCGAAGGCGGTACTCATCTTACCGGCTTTAAGACCGTATTTACAAACATCATGAACAATTACGCCAGAGAGCTTGGCGTTTTAAAGGATAAGGATCAGAACTTTACGGGCGCGGATATAAGGAACGGCATGACCGCGGTGGTATCGATCAAGCATCCGGACCCCCGCTTTGAGGGACAGACTAAAACAAAGCTTGATAACCAGGATGCGCTTAAGGCTGTGGCCAAGGTGGCCGGCGACGAGCTGGTGCTTTATTTTGACCGAAACATCGAGGATCTGAAGGCCGTCCTTTCCTGTGCGGAAAAAGCCGCAAAGATCAGAAAGACCGAGGAAAAGGCCAAAACGAATATGCTCACGAAGCAGAAGTATTCCTTTGATTCAAACGGGAAGCTTGCAAACTGTGAGAGCAGGGATGCCTCAAAATGTGAGATATTCATTGTAGAGGGTGATTCCGCGGGAGGCAGCGCAAAGACCGCCAGAGACCGCATGTACCAGGCCATCCTTCCAATAAGGGGCAAGATACTGAACGTTGAGAAGGCTACCATTGACAAGGTCCTTGCCAACGCGGAGATAAAGACCATGATCAATGCCTTCGGCTGCGGCTTTTCGGAGGGCTACGGGAACGACTTTGACATTACAAGGCTCCGCTATGACAAGATCATAATAATGGCGGATGCCGATGTGGACGGGGCGCATATATCGACCCTTCTCCTTACCCTTTTTTACAGGTTCATGCCTGAGCTTATCTACGAGGGACATATCTACATAGCCATGCCGCCGCTGTATAAGGCCATGCCCCAGAAAGGGAAAGAGGAATATCTGTATGACGACAAGGCTCTTTCCGTATACAGGAGATCTCACAAAAACTTTACACTTCAGCGGTATAAGGGGCTGGGAGAGATGGACGCCGAGCAGCTGTGGGAGACCACTCTCGATCCCGCCAGAAGGAGGCTCAAGCTCGTGGAGATAGAGGACGCGAGGCTTGCCTCAGCCACGACGGAGCTGCTCATGGGAAATGAGGTCCCCCCAAGAAGGGATTTTATTTACCGGCATGCGCAGGACGCGGAGCTTGATGTGTAAGGAGAGGCTTTGTGACATTGAAGATGGACCGCCGCACAAATACAGAACCGATCAGCGCGGACAGGGATATTATCAAATTTGATATTTGCTGCGCAAATATCGAATCGGATCGGCGCAGACAGGGAAATGATCCGTTTGGCAGGCCAAACGGATCGGCATGAACTGAAGTTCATGCCTAAGCGCACGAACCTGGTTCGGCGCAGGAGGAGAAGAAAATGCCGAAGAACCCGGAAACGGACAGTAAGCTTAAG